>NZ_CP009245.1:1300638-1625798 GCF_001941445.1 Corynebacterium aquilae DSM 44791
CCCAGGCGATCGTATCCACCTCGTTATTGGAGGAAAACTCACCACCGGTGACCTCAGCCAGCCAATAAAACACCACCTTGGTGCGCTTGGCGACCGGGTAGGTCACATGCCCGAGCAGCTGGCCCAGACGAACCTCGAAACCGGTTTCCTCCGCGATTTCTCGCACCGCCGTCATCGGTAGGTTCTCGCCCGGATCTACCTTGCCTTTAGCCAGCGAGTAGTCGTCATAGTGGGGGCGGTGGATCACCGCGAACTCAAACTCTTCCGGGTTGTCGCTCGAGCGACGCCACAACACCGCACCCGCAGCAAAGGTGGGGCGGGTAAAATCTTGGGCGACCTTCGCTGGGATCGTCTGGTAACGGCCGGTGACCGCAACCTTTCCCGCCGTGTCTTTTTGTTCTTCGCGCTGAGCTGAACCCATCAGAGTCTTTCCTTCCACGCACCGTCGCGTCTATGTCGCAAAGGCCGGCAAGCCTTCGCGCGGTGCCACACAATGCTTTTCTGCTTTTTCTTCCCCACTGAATCTAATCCCAAAACCCCAATCCTGCAGGAATAGCACCCAACATGGCGTGGTTCGCTGCTGTGTGGGGCCGCCACAACTCCACGCTGGTGTCTGCGCCACACCGGAAGAGACTGCGATCGAGCCTGTGTGTCACCCGCTGGCGATATATGCTGGGGGTCTCACACGAGACAAGCGAGCGTGCCGATAAAAAGGGCAGTGGCGCTACAACAACGTCAAGGAGTACACCAGCCGTGAGTTCTGTAGCAGTAATGGGCGCAGGTTCCTGGGGAACCACCCTGGCTAAGGTTTTTGCCGACGCCGGAAGTGATGTCACCTTGTGGGCGCGCCGCGAACAGGTCGCCAAGACTATCCAAATCACCCGCGAAAACGCCGACTATCTGCCCGGCCTGACTCTGCCGCGCAGCATCACCGCCACCCACGATGCCCACAAGGCGCTTGCCGGTGCCGATATCGTGGTGCTGGGTGTTCCTTCACAAACGCTGCGCGACAACCTCGCCGCCTGGCGCGATGATATTCCCGCAGATGCCACCCTGCTCAGCCTGGCCAAAGGCATCGAACGCGACACCCACCTGCGCATGAGTGAGGTCATCGCCGAGGTCACCGGCGCCGAATCCAGTCGCATTGCCGTACTTTCCGGGCCGAACCTCGCCCGGGAGGTCGCTCTCGAACAGCCCGCCGCCACCGTGATTGCCTGCGAGGATGAAGCCCGCGCCACCCTCATCCAGCACGCCGTGGCCGCCCCCTACTTCCGCCCCTACACCAACACCGACGTGGTCGGCTGCGAAATCGGCGGCGCCTGCAAAAACGTCATCGCCTTGGCGTGCGGCATGGCCACCGGCCGCGGACTGGGGGAGAACACCCTGGCCACCGTCATGACCCGCGGCCTGGCAGAAATCACCCGCCTGGGAGAAGCACTCGGCGCGGACGCCCGCACCCTGGCGGGTCTGGCCGGTCTGGGCGACCTGGTCGCCACCTGCTCCTCCCCGCTGTCCCGTAACCGTTCCTTCGGCGTGCGGCTGGGGCGCGGGGACTCCCTCGAGCAGGCCGCACACGCCACCCACGGCCAAGTCGCCGAAGGCGTGATTAGCTCGCGTTCGGTCTTCGACCTTGCCCAAGCGCACGGGGTTGAAATGCCCATCACCCAAGCCGTTTACGGGGTATGCCACGCGGGGGCGGACGTTGCCGACATGGTCAAAAACCTGATGGGGCGCAGCAAGAAAGCCGAATAGTCAGAAGCGTGGACCGCCGTCGCCAAAAACATCCTGGCGACGGCGGTTTTTCATTGCCGGGCCACGTACGCCCGCAAACGATCGCCTCCAGCGGCAAAGGTGTGGCACACACGGAGCAAGCTTGTCTCACGGGTAAGATGTGCGGACGTGAACAACCCCGATCGCATCAATGTCGCCGTCGTCTATGGCGGCCGTAGCTCCGAACACAGCGTGTCGTGTGTCTCCGCTGGCGCCGTCATGAGCCACCTCGACCCCGCACGCTACAACGTCATCCCCGTGGGCATCACCCAAGACGGCACCTGGGTGGTAGGCGAAACCGACTACGACAAACTCGCCATCAACGGCCGCACCATGCCCGTCGTTGCCGGCGGACAAGCGGTGACACTGTCGATCGACCCGGCGCACGCCGGCGAACTGCGCTACACCGACGGGGACAACGTCGGCGAGCTCTACGCCCGCGCCGATGTAATCTTCCCCGTGCTGCACGGACGCTTCGGCGAAGACGGCACCATCCAAGGCCTGTTCGAACTATCCGGCGTTCCCTACGTCGGTACCGGCGTCTTGTCGTCCGCGTGCGGACAAGACAAAGAAGCCACCAAAAAGCTGTTCAACGCCGAAGGCCTGCCCATCGGCCAAGACGTCGTCCTGCGCGGCCGCACCGAACTGACCGAGGCCGAAAAAGACCTGCTAGGCCTGCCCGTGTTCGTCAAACCCGCGCGCGGCGGTTCCTCCATCGGTATCTCCAAGGTGGAAAGCTGGGACGATTTCCCCGCCGCCGTCAACCTTGCCCGCGAACACGACCACAAAGTCATCGTCGAATCCGAAATCGTCGGCCCCGAAGTCGAAGTCGGTGTGGTGCAATACGCCGACGGCCGCGTGGTGGCCTCCGTTCCGGCACAACTCGTCGGCACCGACGCCTCCGAAGAAGGCTTCTACGGCTTCGACACCAAATACCTCGACAACGTCGTCGCCGCCCACATCCCCGCGCCCCTGAGCCAGCAGCACACCGCACTGATCCAAAGCCTCGCCGTCGAAGCATTCCACGCGCTGAGCTGTGAAGGCATAGCCCGCGTCGACTTCTTCGTCACCGAGGCAGGCCCCGTCCTCAACGAAATCAACACCATGCCGGGCTTCACCCCGATCAGCATGTACCCGCAGGTGTTTGCCGCCAGCGGTGTCTCATACGAACAACTGTTGAGCATCCTCATCGAACGTGCCCTGGCCACCCACCGGCCCAAAGAATAAACCCTCCCTTTAAGCCACAGGACACGTAAGAAACACTCGGGGCGGTTCGCATCAACCAAGATACGAACCGCCCCGAGTTGTTGCATTATTCGGCGGCCAAGCGCAGCTTTTCACCACGCACAAAAAGACCCGGCCCCTACTGCGGCTGCACCTGACTACGCTGCAGGTTTTTCACCATCGCATCAGAAACACTCGTCACCGCAGTGCCACCGACCGATCGCGGAGTACTCACCGCCACCGTTGCATCAAAGCCCAGGCCATAAAACACGCCCGCAGTCGAACCATTTTTCAGCTCCGCCGAAGTCAACCACGGCACCGAATTCACATCATCAAGACGCGCACCCGGCTGATACTCCACCGGGAAGCCAACACCACAACGAACCACCACAGGCTCCACCCCCTCGGCCGTGTACACCACAGCGCCCTCCGGGGCACCCGCAGCACGAACCGCAGCCTCATCCAAGCGCTTATAGCCATCACCCACAGACGCCGGCAACGCCTTAGCAAAAGCAGAACACTGCGCGGCAACAGCCGCATAATCGGCCGCTTGCGGCAGATCACCCAGCGGAACACCAGCCGGCTGAGGATGCGCCTCAGCAATCCCAGCGACCGCCTCCGACAGGTCAACCACCGGATCATCCGCCACATCAGTAGTCACAGCAACAGTCGGGGCACGATTGACCGAATACCACGACACCAAAGAACTACCCGGAGTGTCATCAGTGACCTTCAACCACTCCACCCCATCCACATCCCGAGTATGAGACAGCACAGAAAACTGCGCCGGCACACTCACCCCACACCGCACCGACACCTGACGCTGCGAATCAGCCGCAAACACCGCCGCCCCCTCAGGTGCAGGATCCGCCAACTCAGCACGCTCAAAACCCATCACCTTCTTCGGCAACCGATCAAGAAACTCCGCACACTGCACAGAAGACGCATCCGGGGCCGCCACCGGCGACAAACTCACCGGCTGATGAGCCGCCCGCTCATACACCACCTTCGCCCCCACCAACACGCCCACAGTCAACGCAATCGCCAACCCCAAAGCAATCAACATCGGAGTCCTACTGACAGCAGAAAAACTCTCCAACTCCGCAGAAGATTCCACAACCGGGGACGCACTCACATCACGATCACTCATAAAGAAACAGCATAAACCCAACCACCCACGAGCCACCCCCAACATCCACTACAGTGACGCTTGTGACATCTTGCCCCACCACCTTCACCGCGGACACCTACCCCGGGCCCACCATCAAAGACGCCGGCGAACACGAAACCATCGCCGCCATCGGACGCAACGCCCCCAGCAGCCGCAACGGAGACGACGCCGCAGTGCTCGCCAGCCCAGCACCCAACTCCCGCACCGTCGTCTCCACCGACGCCCTCGTCAGCGGACGCCACTTCAACCCCAACTGGACCAGCGCCTACCACCTGGGACGCAAGGCAATCACCCAAAACTTCGCCGACATCGAAGCCATGGGCGCCCGCCCCATCGCAGCCGTCGCAGCCCTCGCAGCACCCGCCCACACCCCACTAGCCGCCATCGAAGACCTCGCCCGCGGCATGAACGCCCGACTCACCGACTACAGCGCAGAACTCGTCGGCGGCGACATCACCCAAGCCCCAACACTCACCATCGCCGTCACCGCCATCGGCCTCATCGGCGGCGACAAACCACCACTGACCCTCAACGCCGCCCGACCCGGCCAAAAACTCGTCGCCGCCGGCAACATCGGCCACGCCGCAGCAGGACTCGCACTACTAAGCAAACTCGGCCCCGACAACATCCCCACCCACCTCACCCACCTCGTACGCGCACAACTCGACCCCCAACTCGTCCCCAACCGCGGACTCGTCGCCCGCGCCACCGGCGCCACCGCCATGACCGACAACTCCGACGGCCTCATCACCGACCTCACCGCCATCGCCACCGCCAGCAACGTCCGCATCGACATCCACACCAACGCCATCCAACCCACCCCAGAACTCGCACACGCAGCCCAAATCTGCCACACCGACCCCTGGGAATGGATCCTCAGCGGCGGCGAAGACCACACCCTGCTCGCCACCACCGTCCACGAACCCCCCAGCGGCTTCCGCATCATCGGACACGTCAGCAAACAACGCGGCCACCTCCCCGTCAGCATCGACGGAGAAAACCCGCCCTACAACCGCGGCTGGCAAGCCTTCGACAAACCAGCCACCACCTAAACACCACACCCCAACACACCCCAACACACCCCATGGAACACCACTTCGGCCCCTACGGCCCCCTCTACAACGAACACGGCGAACTACCCATCCACAACAGCTGGAAAGACACCTTCGCCCCACTCAAAGACACCATCAACCACCTCAACGACTTCCTCGCCGACCAAGCCACAAACGGCCCCGGATTCCTACCACACCACACCAACATCTGGCGCGCCTACACCACCGACAAAAACACCATCAAAGTCCTCATCCTCGGCCAAGACCCCTATCCCACCCCCGGCCACGGCATCGGACTCGCCTTCGCAACCACCAAAGACACCCAACCACTACCCAAAAGCCTCAAAAACATCTACACCGAACTCGTCAACGACCAACACATACCCATGCCCCAACACGGCGACCTCACCGCATGGACCCACCAAGGCGTCGCACTCATCAACACCGTCCTCACCGTCGCACCCAAAACCCCCAACAGCCACAAAAACCAAGGCTGGGAAACCATCACACAACACGCACTCAGCGCACTAGACAACAGAGGAACACCACTAGTCGCCATCCTCTGGGGAGCACACGCCCAAAAACTCCGCAAATACCTCCCCAACACCCACACCATCACCAGCCCCCACCCCTCACCACTATCAGCACACCGCGGCTTCTTCGGATCACAACCCTTCAGCGCCACCAACCAAGCCCTCATCCACCAAGGAGCCCAACCCATCAACTGGACAATCCCACCCACCCACTAAAATGACCACCATGCCACACGCACGGGAACTCAACGGCCACCAAACCCTGGCCTGGGCACACCGCGCCGTCAACGCACTCGAAGCACGACGCGCCGAAATCAACGCCCTCAACGTCTTCCCCGTGCCCGACTCCGACACCGGCTCCAACATGGCCTACACCATGCGCAGCGCCATCGACATCGCCGAAAAACTCCCCACCACCCAACGCCACAGCGCCAGCAACATCACCCACGCCCTCGCCGCCGGCTCCGTCCGCGGCGCCCGCGGCAACTCCGGCGTCGTCCTCTCCCAAGTCCTCCGCGGACTCGCCCAAGAAACCGGATCCGGAAACGTCACCGCCACCGCAGTCGCCCAAGCACTCACCAGCGCCTGCCAAATGGTCGACAAAGCCATCTCCCAACCCGTCGAAGGCACCGTCATCACCGTCCTGCGCGCCGGGGCGATCGCCGCCCAGCACGCGGTCGAACAGCACCCAGCCACCAGCGACACCCAGCTCCGTGACGTCGTCGCAGCAGCCTGCGACGCCGCCCGCACCGCACTGGCGCTAACCCCCAGCCAACTGCCCGCCCTTAGAGAAGCAGGCGTAGTGGATGCCGGCGGACAAGGCTTCGTTTTCCTCCTCGAGGCCCTCCTCGACGAAATCGAAGGGCGCGACGAATCCGTCCTCCACGCCATGGTGCGCCCCGCCGACGATGCAACCCTTGATGCGGCAGCCACCTCCGGAACACAAACAGCTACCAACCACCCGCCCCGCCAACAACCAGACTCGTGCGAAAACCACCAGACGACGCACACCGACACCGACGAGCGGCGACTAGAAGTGATGTGCTTTGCGCAAGGCGTCGACATCGAACACGTGCGGGCACAGCTCAACGCCTACGGTGACAGCATCATCGTCGCCCCCGCAGCAGACGATGCCTGCACCGTTCACATCCACGTTGACGCCCAACAAGCAGGCCCACTGATCGAAGCACTCTACACATGCGCCACCATCAGCGACCTGCGGCTAGAAATCCTGCCCCCAGTGCCCGTGGTGCACGGTCCAAAACGAATCATCGTCGCCGTCGTGCCCGAAGGCCCACTTGCTGACCTATTCCGCGCCGCACAAGCAACCACCATCAGTCCAGGCGATAGCCTTGTCAACGACATTGCTTCCGCCGTGAAAAGGCAAGGGTCCCAGGAAGTCATTCTCCTACCCAACGGCCTAGCCACCCGCCAGCAACTCATCTCAACCGAACTGGCCGCCCACGCATCCAACCGGCCCCTGGCCATCGTCAACACCGATCACCTAGTAGCCGGACTGGCAGCCCTGGCAGTCCACGACGCCAACCAACCCCTGGCCGTCGACAACCTCGCGATGACTGAAGCCGCAACCAGCGTACGCACCGCACTGATCAACCAGGTTGAGCATGGACACCTCACCCCGGCAGGTGCCGTCGCAGCAGGCGATTGGGTAGCAACCGCCGGCAATGAAACCTTTGCCGTGGGGGAAAGCGTGCTGGACTGCACCGCAGCAGCTGCACGAACCTTACTGCGTAAAGACGGCGAGATGCTCACAGTGTTGGTGCAAAGCACGGTCTCCGACGTCATCACCGTCGACAACCTGGAAGCCATCCTCGGCGAAGACATCGACATCGCGATCTACCTGGCCGACGGCATCGACGCAACCGTGGAACTCGGAGTTGAATAGTGCTCGGCTACACCGACGACACCCCGTTGAAAGACCTGATTCCCGCAACAGTGCGATCCAGCCTGACCAAAGCGCTGGGAGTCAAAACAGTAGGGGAGTTGCTCCTGCACTATCCCCGCGACTACTCCCACCACGGACAGGGCGTCAACATCGACAACGCCCAAGACGGCGACACCGTCACCTGTATTGGCACAGTGACCTGGGCGAAATCCTCCTACACCTCCACCGGCAAACGGATGCACAAAATCGTCATCAGTGACGGCACAAACCAGATTCCCGCCACCTTCTTCCAGGCCAAACTTCCCAGCATCCAGCTGCAAGTAGGCGTGCGAGCCATGTTTTCCGGCAAAGCCAAAACCTTCCAAGACACCGTCCAAATCTCCCACCCCTCCTACGTGGTCATCCCGGACCCCAACGAGCAGTCCCCGCGCAGAAAAAAGAGCTTTGCCACGGGCAACCTCCGCCACCTCACCGCCTTCGGCACCGCAGAAGAACTCCAAGAACTACTCTCCGCACTGGAATACATCCCCGTATACCCCGCAAAAAAGGGCATAACCTCCTGGGCCATGCTGGGTGCGGTCAACGCCGTCCTAGACCACATGCCCGCAATCCCCGAACCCCTCGATGAGCCGCCGGCCGACATGGTCAGCTTCGACGAGGCACTACGAGGAATCCACCAACCCGATGAACGCGGACCCGAACCCTTCCGCACCCGCATCAAATACAACGAGGCGCTCTCCCTCGCCCTGGTCATGGCACTGCGTCGCGCCGACGCCTCCGCAGCACGAGCACCACAATGCCCCCGCAAACGCCAAGGAGCCCGAGCCACCCTCCTCAACGGCCTCCCCTTCGACCTGACCGGGGGACAAAAATCCGTGGCAGCAACCATCGCCAAAGACATGGCGGGTGTGACCCCCATGAACCGGCTCCTGCAAGGCGAAGTCGGCTCCGGAAAAACCATCCTGGCCGTTGCCGCCATGTGCCAAGCCGCCGACGCCGGATGTCAATCCGCACTCCTGGCCCCCACTGAGGTGCTCGCCACCCAACACGCCCGCAGCATTAAACACACCCTCGAGCAAGCAGGCGTCGACCTCAACGTCACCCTGCTACTAGGCGGGCAAACAGCCGCCGAACGCCAACAAGCACTCCTCGACATCGTCACCGGCACCGCCGACATCGTCGTTGGTACGCACGCACTGATCCAAGACAGCGTCGAATTTTTCAACCTGGGACTTGCCATCGTTGACGAACAACACCGCTTCGGCGTAGAACAACGCGACTACCTGCGCGGATCCGGATCTGGCGGCAAAACACCCCACCTGCTCGTCATGACGGCAACCCCCATCCCACGCACCATCGCCATGACCACCTTCGGCGATCTCGCTATCAGCACACTCAAAGAACTCCCCGGCGGCCGCCGCCCGATTTCCACAGCGGTTGTGCCGGAAGCCAAACCAGCCTGGGTGCAACGGGCGCTCGCCCGGATCGCAGAAGAAATCGACGCCGGACACCAGGCATACATCGTCTGCCCCCGCATCGACGGGGAAGGCGGAGTCCTCGACTTCTACGAACAACTCCACAACGGCCCGCTCGGCCGCTACAACATAGACATCCTGCATGGGCGCATGAAGGCCGACCACAAGGAACAAGCCATGCACGCCTTCGCCACCGGTGCCACAGACATCTTGGTCTCCACCACCGTCATCGAAGTCGGCATCGATGTCGCCAACGCCACCGTCATGTACATCCGGGAAGCCGACAACTTCGGTGTATCCCAACTCCACCAGCTTCGTGGTCGCGTCGGCCGCGGAGGCCATCCCGGCCTGTGCCTGCTACACACGACAGCCGAACCCGAAAGCCCCTCCTACAAACGTCTCGAAGCAGTCGCAGCCACTACTGACGGCTTCCAACTCGCCGAAGTTGACCTTCGCACCCGCCAAGAAGGCGATGTGCTCGGCACCGCCCAATCCGGAACCCACAAACGAGTACGCCTGCTCAGCCTCGTCGATGACACCGCACTGATCGCCCGCGCCGCAGCAGACGCCGACGCCCTGGTCGCACGCAACCGCGAGCTTGCCGTCGCACTCGTCAGCGACGTCGAACTTGAAGCCCAAGAGTTCATCGAAAAATCCTGATCCAACAAAACTCGGCTACCCCACCACCCCAAAAACTCATGAGCAAAACACAGGTCGAGTGGCATTGCCGCTAAAGTTAGCCCCATGAGAATCTGCGCGCCATTCGCCGGCATCGTTCACTACGTGGCAGCCGAAGGACAACGAGTCGACACCGGAGACGTCGTCGCCATGGTGGAAACCATCAAACTCGAAGCCTCCCTCCAAGCCCCGGGCCCCGGCATCGTTGCCTCACTCAATCACGAAGACTTCAGCGACGTCGAAGGCGGCGACATTCTGCTGGAAATTACCAGCGAGTAGCCACCCCAGGTGCCGACACCTACCTGCGGCCATTCACACATCACCACTGAGGAATCAACATGGGACAGACTCGAATCATCTCCGGCGAAGCACGCGGCCGAAAGATCAGCGTGCCACCATCCGGCACTCGCCCCACCAGCGATCGCGCCCGAGAAGGCCTGTTTAGCTCCCTCCAAGTCCGCTTCGGCTTCATCGGGAAAAATGTCCTCGACATCTTCGCCGGATCAGGCGCGCTCGGACTCGAAGCAGCCTCCCGTGGTGCTGAACATGTCGTCCTCGTCGATGACAACCCCAAAGCCTGCGCCATCATCCGCGCCAACACCACCGTCGTCGGACACCCCAACGTAGATGTGGTCGAGATGAAAGCCTCCAGCTACGTTGCCACGGCCCCCCACAACTACTTCGACATGGTGCTCGCTGACCCGCCCTACGAACTATCCGACGAAGCAGTCGCCGAAATGGTTCGCGCCATGATCCCTCTACTGGCAGACGGTGCAGCCGTCGTCGTCGAACGCCACCGTGACAGTCCCGAAACCGACTGGCCTGACTGCCTGGTGCCCACCACCCAAAAACTTAAAAAGCGCACCTACGGCATCGCCCGCATGGACATGGCCGTCTTCGACGCCTCGCTCGCCGAGAAATAAAAGCCAAACAACATCGCCGATCAACCCCAATAGTGGGGCAAGACCTGCTAAGACTAACCACGGCTGTTACCCTAAAACCGTTCAATCGCACCCAGCGCACACCGCCGGCACACAACCCGCAGGAAACACCGCGCTGAGGCACCTTTCCACAGAAAGCACATGGTGAAACTATGCGCGTCGTTTGCCCAGGATCCTTCGACCCAGTCACCATGGGCCACCTTGACGTCTTCGAACGAGCCGCCCGCCAATTCGAACACGTCATCGTGCTGGTCACCCACAACCCCAACAAACAAGGCATGTTCACCATCGAACAACGCCTAGAACTCATCACCCAGGCAACTTCCCACCTGAACAACGTCTCCTGCGACTCCTGGTCGGGTCTCCTCGTCGATTACACCACCAAACACGACATCACCGCCCTAGTTAAGGGACTACGGAGCGGACTCGACTACGAGTACGAACTGCCCATGGCCCAAATGAACCATCGCATGACCGGCCTGGACACCTTCTTCCTGCTTACCGATCCCAAATACGGCTACATCTCATCCACCCTGTGCAAAGAAGTCGCCCGCTACGGGGGAGACGTCTCCGGAATCCTGCCACCCGTCGTCGTTGACGCAATCCACCAAAAACTCGCCGATAACCCTAACGCTTAAACAGCAACCCCTGGAAGCTAGGTTTCCAGTAAGTACAGCGCACACCCGAACCACTGTTTTTGCATCAGGAATGCCTCAACTATGACTTCACTATTGCCACTGATTGTTTTCGCCGTTGTGGCGTTAGGTGCGGGCTTGCAGCGAGTGGCCGGGATGGGGCTAGGGCTGATTGCCGCAACGATTCTCTCGATCGTCATCGGCCCTGTCGAAGGCGTCCTCATCGTCAACGTCCTCGCCATCTTCACTGCCATTGGCACGAGCTGGGCGGCCCGCCACGACATCGAGTGGCGTCACTTCTGGCTCATCGCACCAGTGATGGTTTTCGGCTCGGTGCCCGCCGCCATCTTGATCACCCGGATCGACAAATCAGGGCTTCAAGTACTTGTGGGCGCTACGCTTCTTATCGCCCTGACCACCGTCACGTGGGGTAAACAAAAAATTCCCACCGTCACCCACCCAGCTTGGGCGATGATCGCCGGTGTCATCGGAGGTTTTACCAACACCCTCGCAGCCATCGCCGGCCCAGTCATCACAGTTTATGCCCAAGCATCACGGTGGCCCCATCACCAATTTGCAGCAACACTCCAACCCCTTTTCATCGTGACCGGTCTGCTGAGTGTGAGCACAAAACTTATTTTCGGCGCAGGAACACTCAGCGACACCCACTGGACCATCTGGGCAGGTGGGTTCGCCGGACTTGTCGTCGGCGTGTTTCTCGGCAGCAAATTGGCGCGTCGAGTTCCGCGCGACAAGGCTCGCATTCTGGCGATCACGGTCGCGATCGCCGGCGCTATCAGCGCGCTCGTCCATGGTTTGGAAGGTTTACTGCTGCACGGATAGGTATCCGTGCAGCAAAAGCAAAGGCTCCTTGGGTTAAACCCAAGGAGCCTTTGAACAACCGCGTGGCCTACAACAGGCTGGAGAGGAACTCTCGGGTGCGGTTGTGTTGCGGATTGTCGATGACCTGTTCGGGGGTTCCGGCTTCGACCACAACACCGCCGTCCATGAACGCCACCTGATCGGCGACCTCGCGGGCAAAACCAATTTCGTGGGTTACAACCAGCATCGTCATGCCATCGTCAGCTAGACCGCGCATAACGCCCAGGACCTCGCCGACTAGTTCCGGGTCGAGAGCGGAGGTGGGCTCGTCGAAGAGCATGAGTTTCGGTTCCATTGCCACGGCACGGGCAATGGCAACACGCTGCTGCTGTCCACCAGACAGCTGCACCGGGTAGGCGTCAGCCTTGTGGGCGAGGCCGACCTGTTCGAGCAGTTCCATCGCGCGGGCCTTGGCCTTGTCGGCGGGAACCTTTTTGACGTGAATGGGAGCCTCGATGATGTTTTCGAGGACCGTGCGGTGGGGGAAGAGGTTGAAGCTCTGGAAGACCATTCCGATGTCGGCGCGCTGGAGAGCTGCGTCCTTTTCGGAGATTTCGTAGAGCACCCCGTCCTTTTCGCGGTAGCCGATGAGCTCACCATCGACGTAGAGGCGGCCGGCATTGAACTTCTCGAGGTGGTTCACGCAGCGTAGGAGGGTGGATTTGCCGGAGCCGGACGGCCCGATTAGGCAGGTAACGGTGCCTCGTGGCACCTGGAGGTCAATGCCTTTGAGCACCTCGAGGTGTCCGAAGCTCTTGCAGACCTTTTGGCAGTCGATCATCAAATCAGCCATGGTAACGCTTTCTCCAAAGTGGAATTGGGCAGTGGTGGGGCACGCAAAAAGACAGGGGTCTTAGTCGGTGACGGTGACGTTGGCCGGGGGTTTGCCTTCGGCGTCTGCCAGCGCAGCCAGTTGGCGGGCGGTCAGCTGGCGGGATGCGCCCTTGGAGAAGTAGCGCTCGAGGTAGTACTGGCCCACCATGAGGATGGAGGTGATAGCCAGGTACCAGGTGGCGGCGACCAGCAGCATGGGAACCGGGAGGAACAGGTTGTTGGCGATGTCCATGCTGCGGCCGAATAGTTCGGCGGTGTAGGGAATGGCCACCACCAAAGAGGTGGTCTTGAGCATGCTGATCAACTCGTTGCCGGTCGGCGGGATGATGATGCGCATGGCCTGCGGCAGGATGGTGCGGCGGATAGTCAACCACCAGGACATGCCGAGAGCCTTGGAGGCTTCAGTTTGGCCCTCGGGAACTGCTTGGATGCCGGCACGTACGATCTCAGCCATGTAGGCGGACTCATTCAACCCCAAGCCGAGGGCGGCGAGGACGAAGGTGTTCTGCAGCAGGGTTTCTACGTTGATTTCGGTGATGCCCAGATTGATGGTCTGGTAGATGGCGGAGAGCAAACCCCAGAACACGAGCTGGACGTACACGGGGGTTCCACGGAAGATCCATAGGTAGAGCCAGGCGACGGCACGCAGTACCGGGTTGGGGGACATGCGCAACACTGCGAGGATCGCGCCGAGGACGACACCGAGCAGCATGGCCAGCACGGTCAGTGCCAGGGTGTGCAGTGCGGCGTTGGCGACGCGGGTGTCGAACAGGTATTGGCGGTAGACGTCCCAGTGGTAGGCCTCGTTGGTGGCGGCGCTGATGACGAACAGAGCTGCGAGCAGGGCCAGGATGGCGGCGGCAATCCAGCGGCCCGGGTGGTGCAGTTGCTTAGCCTCGATGGGCTTAGGGGCGGGGGTTTGGCCGGGGGAGTGAGTCACGGTCAACTCTCCTTGGAGTGTGTCTTTGAGGGATGTGGGGCTGTGGTCGATCGGTTAGGCGGGGTTGCCGTTGATCATGGCTTCCGAAAGGTGGCCCTCGGTGATGCCCCATGTATCGAGGATTTTGTTGTAGTCGCCGTTTTTCATGATGGAGTCGAGTCCGGCGGCGATGGCGGGTCCAAGGTCGGAGCCTTTTTGTACGGGCCAGCCGTAGGGGGCGGCGTCGAACATTTCGCCGCTGAGTTGGATTTTTCCGTCGGATCGGGCAACAGCGTATGCGGTGACGGGGGAGTCCGCACTGAAAGCGTCGGCTTTGCCGAGGACGAGGGCGGTTGCGGCTGCATCGGAGGAGTCGTAGGCCAACTTCTTAATTGGCTCTTTGCCGGCTGCGACGCAGGCGTCGGAGCGACCTTGGACGTCGTCGGTGTCGGAGACGGTTCCGCGCTGGACGGCAACAGTGAGTCCGCAGGCATTGTCGGGGTCGACGGGCTTGCCGGTTTGGCTGGCCCATTGGATGCCGGCGACGAAGAAGTCGACGAAGTCGAAGGACTTGCGGCGTTCTTCGTTGTCGGTAAAACCAGAGGCGCCAAAATCGACGGTTCCGGCTTGGACTGCGGGCAGGATCATGGAGAAGTCTTGATCCTGGATCGTCATTTCCAGACCCATGGTTGCTGCCACCGCGCGTGCTAGGTCGATTTCGAAGCCGATGATATTGCCGTCGGAATCTTTGAATTCGGCGGGAGCAAACGGCGGGTTGGTGGCAATGCTGATGGTTCCACGTTCGGCGATTTCTGCCGGAACGAGGGCTGCTACCTCGGGGTTTGTTTCGGGAATGATCGGTTCCCAGCCTGGAGGTTCACCAATTTCGCTGTTGGTGACGCAGCCTGTCAGCGTTGCGAGGACAGCGCTGAGGGAAACCAACGCCGCCACGGTGCGTCGTTGAGAAGAATTCATGGGGGTTAACAATAGCTTATGTGCGGCTGTGAAGCTTAAAGCAACCTGCACGTTTCGTGTGATGCAGGGTTATTGAGGTGCTGAGAGCGCCTCTGTCGCGATGGTTGTCGATTGCGTGCCAAGGCCAAGGCGGTTCAGCAACATGACATCAAGGCTTGACATTCCTGGCAACGAAACCGACAGTCCCGGGTGTCATGGCGGGAGTGGTTGCATAAATACCCACTTAAATCACCCCAAAACGCCAGGTCGACTCCCAATCCTCTGTGTCACACCAGATAATCCCCTGCGACAAAAGCCTGGCTAGGGCACTCGCGTGATTCCCCCGAACATACCTCCGCCATGACTCTCCAAATCATACGGCTGGACGTGCAGCGAGAGAGCGGCCACCGACGGATAATGAGTACATGGCTGCCACAGCACTTAACGATAGACAACAGATCGTCCTCGCATGGATTGCCGCGGGCTGCCCGGAGGACACAACACCGCCCGGCAACTACAAAATCTCCGCCCGCACCCTCGAATCGCACGAGCTGGTGAAAATCAAGGGACATGGCGATGCCTGGAGGGCAACGGTCACCGCCAGGGGCAAGCGCGTCCTCGCTGGTACCGAACCGCTGAAAAAGTCGCGGAAGAAGGGCGCTTCTACTACCACCATCACACCATCGTGGCGAGCGACCCCGTACCGACCTCGGGTGCTACCTACCGACGCAGAAACAGACGCGCTGCTCGGTGCCATCACCAACGCACCGCGAGGGTACTTTCGCATCAAGTGCGACAAAGACACCTACAAAGCCGAGTGGGAGCCCCGCCTGAAAGCCGCTGAACGAGCACTTTCGCAGTCGAACCCTGCCAACCGGCTGGTCTACACCTGGTCTGAGAAGTGCTATTGGTCGAAGTGGCCGTCGCACCTCATGGCGGGCATTGTCGAGGAGGTTCGTTTTGCCGACGCGTCGCGGGCCATCCTGGCCGGTACCCGCAAGATTGGCAAATACCACCCCATGCTGAAGCACTTTGAGGAATGCAAGAATTTCCGGGTGTCTAAGGAGGCTAAACCGCGAGCAAAGCGCCTGCTGCATGTGCTGTTTGTCGAAGCCGAGCGCGAAGGCTGGACGGTTGAATACAAGGCGGAGGAAGCGATGAGCTGGCAGCCCCGACCCAAAGGCACTGTGTTCGTTGGTCGCAGCGAGATCAAGGTCATCGAGCAGCACGATAAGTTTGAGCGTGAGCCCACCAAGCAGGAAGTCGCCGATTATAACCGCTACTCGTGGAACAAAGACAGGCCAATGAAAAAGCTCTTCAATCACGTTCCCAACGGGCGACTCAGCTTGGAATTTGGCTACAGCAGGAAGCTCAACGACACCAAACGTTCACCCACGCGCCTCGATGACGCGTTGGAGGGATACTTCACGCAGGAGCGAATCAGTGGCTTTTTCTCCCGCGCCCGTGCTGATCTGGAGGAACTGTACCGGAAGTCGTATCAGCGACGGGTTGATCGGGCGTCTGAAATTGTGGGCAAGCGCGTGGCAGAGCTCTTTGAGCTGGATGTGCTGAGCCGTCACGCTGAGCAGTTTGCGCACTATCGGCAGCTAGAGGTGTTCGTCGATGCTTTGGAGGGCGCTGGCGAGGTTGACCCGGATTACGTTGACTGGTGCCGGGCAGTACTTAAGCGTGAAAACCCGGTGCCGAACCTTGCGATCCCGACTCCGCCGGAGCTGGATCGGCAGGAGCACAAGAAAGAGATTGAGGCGGTGGCCAAGACGCTAGTAGACACGGAATTTTCGGCCTGGTCATCGATCACGTTTGAGCCACTGGTGCAGCAGGATAGCGACGAGCAGACTGGGACGGGTACGAGTATCACTATATGACGAGTGTTAGTGGACTAGTGGGCACGAAAAAGCCCCGTCGGGTGGGGCGGAGCTACGTGAGGCCGGCTAGACGGGCACGGGTTAAGGCACGTTGCACAAGAGACTGAGAGGAGCAGTGATACCTCCCAAAAACCGAAGTATTTTATGGCTAGAGGATCGAACTAATCTCCTCGAATTCTTTATTGAGGAGGCGCTGTTCAATTCTTGACCAATCTTCTTGATTGTCAGGCGAACCCGAAATGTAATCTTCGACCCGATTCAGGTGCAGGTAATAAATCGGGAGTAATTTAAAGCACTCCCGCTCGGTATTCTCCATTTTGCTGAGGAGATAATCAACCCCATCATGCTTGCCGAGCAGGATGCTTGTACCAACTTCAATAGTCAAGGACTCGTCTCCATAGACTTGACTACAAGCGTTGGCCCACATAGCATCGGTCGTTTTTCGATCTTCGTCGGTTAAGCCCCCTAGCCTCTTTTTTATCTGTAACCTGTTGATTAGAAATGAATGGTTTTCCTTCTCTTTTTCGATAGTCCATTTGTTTAAGTCTGACGCCATTTTCAACAATTCGACCCGGCGGTGGGGGGTCTCGTCGGCACTGGTAATGAGGCTCAGGACAGTGCGATTAGCGCGGGATGCAACTGAATCCCCAACCAAGTTTTCGTACGCGGGAACCAGTAAGTCGGGTTGTAGGTTGATTATGTCCCCAAGCTCTCCGTGAGGAATGAAGTCATACGGTGTAACGGGTTCTATATGGTTTTGTTTGGTCGTTGGATCTTGCTTCGTGACCGCAAACATGTGCTTGGTTGTGTCGAAGAAACTTGTAGGCTTCCATTTGCCCGTCTCCTCGTCTGGCACCCATAGCAGCAGAATCTTGACTTTGTCCAAGTGAAGGTCGTGCCGGAGTGGAATATTTTGCTTGTGCTTAAAAGAGGCCAGTCCGACGTGGCAAAGGTAGACATCTCGCAAGTTTTTGGAGGCGGTGTCTGAAAGGTCGGTCACCTTGCACAGTTTTGGGTCGATGCTCAGATCCCCACACATGTTACTTAACGCTACAAAGTAGTCCAGTGGTTCAAGAAATTCCTTCAAAAACTTACTTCGTGATTTCTGGAAATTAAATGCTGACTCACCGTTAAATTTTATCGGCATTCCCTCGCGCAGCGCATCCATAAAAAGCAAGTCTTTAAGCACGTGGTGAAGACTCGATTCATATTGCAATTCAAAGGTCTGTTTGTTACTTTTTGGGTCGAATGTTAAGCAGATTCCTGGAGAAAAGTAAAGTTCGACTTTGCCGCTCTCTAACCTACGTTTACGGATGTCGGAAAAGGTAACATCGCCACAAGAAACTTCTAGGTCCTCAACTTTGTGGAGTTGGTAATCTTCCGGAGTGACCTTGATTAGCACATTCATTACATGCTTCTGCTCGTTTGGACCGATCAATTCGATAATGGCACTATCTTTAAGGCCGCCAAAGACTTGGGGGCGCGTGAGGTCGATTTGCTGGGGAAGTGTTACCGAAAATCCTTTGGCGTTGTTTAGTAACGCACCATCGGGTGTAATGAGATTTTTTGTACCCTGGCGTTTTGCAAGGTGGCGAACATACCGGTAAATCTCGGCAGGTTCTGTCGGGAAGCTTTGGAGTTGAATGCTTAATTTACTTCGAAGCCGCCCGCGACTAAGCAGTAGGTCAACTGTCTGAACGGATAAGTCGGCGTAGTAGGCAATTTCAGCCTCCTCCGTTTTCCGAGAGACTCCCGCAACAAGCAACACGACCCCGCCAACCTTTTTTATATTTTCTAGATCGTTGCGGTATAGCGGGAACGATTTTAGATAGTCTTTGTTTTTGGGTAGAAGTCGCCCCTTAACCTGGACATCTAATCGATGGAGGAAATTTCCATCTTTCAATGTTTGGTCAGTTTGCTTATTGTGAACATTCTCGAACACATCAATGAAGCCATCGGTTATCTTGCCTTTTTCGCCATCAGGAATATTCGCCTGGAGGCGTTTAGTTGAACGGCAGAGCCTTCTGAAATGATCGACTGCAGTTTGTTCGATATTAGACATTTGTTCTGTCCCTTCTGTGGGTTGTTGAAATGGGTAGCATCCTTAGATGAACTGAACCCCGTTTTGAGTGTGTCAAGTTTTTTGTGTGTGAACTTCGGCTTACAGGTAAGGCTCGAACCGATCCGGGTAATGTGCTGACAGCTGATTGATGGCCGCAACCCACCCAGTCACACGCACCCCCTCAACAAACCGGCTCGTTCCCGCACGGGCACGCCCGGCCTTCTTTTTCGTTTTCTCCGCCTGCCGGTCCTCGATGTGGCAGATCATCAACCACAACGCCTTGACCGCGGCAGCATCATGAGGAAACTGCCCCCGATTCCTTGTCGCTTTACGCAACTGCGCATTCATCGACTCGATCGCATTCGTGGTGTAGACAACCTTCCTCGCCTGCGGCGGGAACTGCAAAAACGGTATGAAACGCTCCCACGCATCCCGCCAAGCCTTCACCGCCTGCGGATACTTCAGCCCCATGTCGCTGGCATCAAACTCGTCCAAAAACGCAAGCGCCTGCTCTGCCGTTGCAGCGGTGTAGATCTTCTTCAAAGCAGCCGCGACCGCGCTACGGTCCTTTGCCGCCACCCACCGCAGTGCGGTGCGGATCAGGTGCACCACACAGGTCTGCACCATCGCATCAGGCCAGGTGGCCTGCACCGCCTGTTCGAAACCTTTCAGCCCATCACAGCAGACGATGAACACATCTTTGACCCCACGGTTAGCCAACTCCGCACAGACCTGGGCCCAAAACGCCGCGCCCTCATTGTTTGCGATCCACAGCCCCAAGATCTGCCGGGTACCCTCCATGGTGATGCCGACCGCCATATAGCAGGCCTTGTTGACGACCCGGGCACCATCACGGATTTTGATGCGCAAAGCATCCAGGTAGATCACCGGGTAGAACTCCTCTAAGTCCCGGTGCTGCCAGGCAAGTACCTCATCTAGGACCTGGTCGGTGATCTGGGAGATCGTCTCATGCGACAAATCCACACCCAACGTGGTGGCCAGGTGGTGCTGGATGTCACGAAGGCTGGTGCCTGCGGCATACAGAGAGATGATCAGGTCGTCGACATCGGTGATCCTGCGGGCTCCTTTGGGCACCATCCGTGGGGTGAAGCTGCCGCTGCGATCCCTGGGCACGGTGATGTCGATAGGCCCGTACTGGGACTGGACGGTTTTGTTGTAGGAGCCGTTGCGGTGATTGTCGGCCGTGCCGTGGCGGGCTTTGCCTGTGCGGTCTCCTGCTTGGTAACCGAGGTGGGCGTCCATTTCGGCTTGCAGTGCGGTGTTGATCCCGGTCTGGATCATCGAACGCACCATGTCGTTGATGTCGGTTGATGATGTGGCGAACTCTTTGAGGATCTCGGCGAGTTCAGGGCTGGACATCAGTCGCTTCTCTAGTTGTTTAAGCCGGGCTTTGTCTTGCGGGTCGCGGGTGGTCATGGTGGTCATTGTGGAGCATCCTCCTCGATGGCTGGTGATTTAACACGTCACACACAAACCATCTGACACTCTCCCCGTTTTTCGGACTTGGTTGATTCTAAACGGCTAGGGTTTTGCAAGGGTCTGGTTCCGATATTGCATCGGGGCCAGGCCCTTGAATCGTTCTTGAAGTCGGGTCGTGTTGTACCACAGGATGTAATCATCAACGGCTCGGCAGAACTCATCGACACTGTTGAACCGAACACCGTGGTACATCTCTGCTTTCAGATGCCCGAAGAAATTCTCCATCACCGCATTGTCGTATCAATTACCCTTTCGCGACATTGACTGCACACCACCAACGCTTTTAATCAGATTGCGCCAGCTTGAGTGCTGGTACTGAAAGCCTTGATCAGTGTGCACAATAAGTCCTTGACCCGGGCTGAACATGGCGATGGCATCAGCCAATGATTGTGAGGTGAACTTCGTTGACGGCGACGTCGACAGGGTATGCGCCAAGATGGTTCGGTCGAATAGATCCATGATCGGTGACAGGTACACTTTGTGGCCGGCCACCCGGAACTGAAGTGACGTCACTGACCCACACCTTGTTCGGTGCGTCTGGGGTAAAGCGGCGTTTAAGCACGTTGTCCGCAATGTGGCTGACAGTACCTCGGTAGGAGTTGTACTTTTTACGCCTGACCTTTGATACCAGACCTAGTTGCCGCATGAGCTTGCGAACCAACTTCTTATTAACGATGGTGTTGTCGTTGCGCAACGCGCGCCACACACGTCGATAGCCAAACGTGGCGTTGGAGTCGTGAAAAATCTTTCTCATCTGCGCTTTAAGATCAGCGTGTTTGTCCGGCTCGCCACGACGGCGCTGATGCTCAAAAAACGTTGATCTAGCCAGGCCAGATGCGGCAATTAAGTCATCAAGGCGATGCTCGGACTTGAGAGTGATGATGGCCTCGACTTTCAGCCTCGTCGCTGATCCCTCAAGTCCCGCAATTTTTTTAGATAGGCTACTTCCGCTTTCAGCCGCTCATTTTCGCGTCGTAGCTTGTCCTCTTCAGTCAGCGGCGCAGGGCGAGTGGAACCTTTAGGCCTGCCTTTGGGCTTCGGTCGCAGTGCATCAATGCCGCCTTTGTTGACCTGCCACACCCAGTGGCCAATCAAGCTGGGCGATGACAGACCAAACTCCTTAGCGAGATCGGCCTTCGTCTCGCCGGCTTTATGGCGAGCAAGGATCTCCATCTTCGTGTCGAAGGAATACTGCTTGCTTGTTGGTTTGCTCACAAGACATAGTCTGCCATGTAGCCGGAACCGGCTTTCGAGATTACGTATTGGGCCACGCCCGACCCCGAATTGGGTAGCTACTGCCCGTGAGCCATAGCCTTGCTCGAATAACTCGACTGCTTGCTCGCGCTGAGTTTGGCTGAGCTTGCTGCGTGGATGCATAGAAAAACTCCCCACAATCTGGTTTCTGATTTCTCAGTCCGGATTATGGGGAGCAGTTCAGGAAATGCAGGATGTTTCCTAGAAGTGCCCCAGGTGAGACTCGAACTCACACTGGACGGGTTTTGAATCCGTTGCCTCTGCCAATTGGGCTACTGGGGCCTATGTTTTTTTCAATTGGAGGTGAAACGACGTCTCAACCGAAGTTGTGGGTCGGTGTGTCTCCAACGCTTGGATAGCATAGCGCATGCGGGAGAAGTTCTGAAAAACATGGCCGGCACTAGGCTTTTTGCTCACTGTAGAGGGGACTGACTGGTGGCTAAGCGCCGGGCGGGGCTGTGCCCTAGAATGGGCGAGCGTGACCGACTCCAAACCCCGCCTCATGCTCATCGACGGCCATTCCATGGCTTTTCGCGCCTACTACGCTCTTCCGCCGGAGAAGTTCAATACTTCCGGCGGTCAGGCAACAAACGCGGTGTATGGCTTTTTGACGATGCTGAACACTCTCATCGCGCAGGAAAAGCCCACCCACGTGGCTACTGCTTTCGATGTGGGGCGTCACACGTTCCGCACGGAGATTTTTTCGGAGTACAAGGCGCAGCGTGATGCGACTCCGGAGCCTTTTCGTGGTCAGGTCGACCTGATTAAGAAGGTGTTGAATCCGCTGGGTATCACGTGGATTGAGAAGACCAACTACGAGGCCGATGACATTATCGCCACGTTGGCTACTGCCGCGAAGGATAAGGGTTTTGAAACGCTGATTGTGACCGGCGATCGGGATTCTTTCCAGCTGATTAACGACACGACGACCGTGTTGTATCCGATGAAGGGGGTTAGTGTTTTGCACCGCTTTACCCCTGAGGCGGTGGAGGAAAAGTATGGAGTCACCCCGGCGCAGTATCCGGATTTGGCCGCACTCCGTGGCGACAACTCTGACAACCTTCCGGGTGTGCCTGGGGTGGGGGAGAAGACTGCCACTAAATGGATCACTAAGTACGGCAACCTTGACGGCGTGATTGAGCATGCCGATGAGATTGGTGGCAAGGTGGGCGGAAACTTCCGTGAACGCATTGATCAGGTGAAGTTGAATCGGCAGATCACGGAGATGGTGCGCGATTTGGCGCTGCCGGTTGGGGTTGAGGACGTCGAGCTCAAACCCGTTGATAAGAATGCTGTCAACGCTGAGTTTGATGCTTTGGAGTTCGGTAGTCATTTGCGGGAGAGGGTGTTTACCGCTTTCGCTGCGACCACTGAGGATGATGGGCAGCCGAGCGAGGACTTCACCGTGGAGGTTGTCGATGGGGCTGTGCGACCGTGGTTGGATGCGCACGCTGCCGAGGGGATTTCTGTTGTGGTTCAGGGAAATCCTGATCCTGCTGGCGGTGACGCTGAGGTGATTGCCTTGGTGGGTGTTGATGGCACCGGCATGGTGTGCGATTTGGGGCAGCTGTCGGAGGCCGATGAACAGGCTGTTGCCGAGTGGTTGGACAGTGAAAGTCCGAAGTTCTGCCATGACATTAAGAAGAATTGGCACATGTTGACTGGCCGTGGCTTCGTGCCCCGGGGGTTTGTGCAAGACACTGCGCTGGCGGCGTACTTGTTGCAGCCCGGTCAGCGTTCCTTCGATTTTGATGATGTGTTGCTTCGTCATCTGCAGGCGGAGTTGCCTTCCGCTGATGATGGTGGGCAGTTGACTTTGCTGGATGCGCCGGATCATCAGCATCTGCTGCGCAAGGCGCGGGCTGTTGCTGTGCTGGCGGAGCATTTGGTGTCTCAGCTGCATGCCATTGGCGCCTACGAGCTTTATCGGGATGTGGAAATTCCGTTGGCGACGGTGTTGGCGCGCATGGAGCACACGGGTATTGCGGTCGATGTGGACATTCTCGAGCGGGAGCGCGATATTTTCGTCGGTGAGGTGGAGGACGCTCAGGCGCAGGCACGTCAGCTTGCCGATGATGATTCGTTGAATTTGTCTTCGCCGAAGCAGCTGCAGGCGGTGCTGTTTGAGACTTTAGGTATGCCGAAGACGAAGAAGACGAAGACGGGCTATTCGACGGCAGCGAAAGAGATTGAGCAGCTCGCGAAGAATCATCCGCATCCTTTCCTGGATCAGCTGCTGCGGCATCGTGAGAATCAGAAGCTGAAGACCACGATTGATGGTTTGATCAAGGCGGTCGCTGATGATGGCCGTATTCACACCACTTTCCAGCAGACGTCGACGGCGACGGGCCGGTTGTCTTCGACTGATCCGAACTTGCAGAACATTCCGGTGCGTACGCCTGCTGGCCGCCGGATTCGTTCGGCATTTGTGGTGGGTAAGGATTTCGATTCCTTGTTGACTGCGGACTATTCCCAGATTGAGATGCGTGTGATGGCGCACCTGTCGAAGGATGCGGGGCTGATTGAGGCGTATCGCAAGGGCGAGGACCTTCACAACTACGTTGGGTCGAAGGTTTTCGATGTTCCGGTTGATCAGGTCACTCCGGAGATTCGTCGGCGAGTGAAGGCTATGAGTTATGGCTTGGTGTACGGGCTGTCGGCGTTTGGTCTAGCCGGGCAGCTTGATATTGCGCCGGGCGAGGCGAAGCGGATTATGGAGAATTATTTCTTGCGCTTCGGTGGGGTGAAGAGGTACTTGGAGACTGTGGTCGATGAGGCGCGCGATACCGGGTACACGGCAACGTTGTTTGGCCGGCGTCGTTATTTGCCGGAGTTGTCGTCCACGAATCGGGTGGCGCGAGAAAACGCTGAGCGTTCTGCGTTGAATGCGCCGATTCAGGGCACTGCGGCGGACATTATTAAGGTCGCGATGTTGCGGGTGGATCGACAGTTGTTGGACAGGCAGTTGAAGTCGCGGGTGTTGCTGCAGGTGCACGATGAGTTGGTGGTTGAGGTTGCTGCTGGGGAGCAGCAGCTGGTTGGCGACATTGTGCGTGAGCAGATGAGTGCTGCGATTAGTTTGGCGGTGCCGATGGATGTTTCCAGCGGGGTGGGCGAAAACTGGGATGCGGCTGCCCACTAGTTCTGGCTAGTTCGCTGTGTGTGCAAGCCCCGGATGCGTTGGTGTGGTTGGCGCATCCGGGGCATGTGTGTGCTGGGGTTTTATGTGGGCTGGGGGAGGTGGGCGACGAAGATGGCGGTGCCGGGGAAGAGTTCGCCGCGGAGTTTTGACCATTGTCCCCAGGTTTCTTCGAGGTGGCTTGGCCATTCGGGTTCGATGATGTCGTCTAGGACGAATCCTGCTGCGACGAGTTCGCGTACTCGGTCGCCGATGGTGCGGTGGTGTTCGACGTAGGTTGCCACCCCGGTGTCTGGGTCGCGTTCGACGTAGCCGCCGCGGTCGAAGTAGGAGGTGTAGACGGTGAGTCCGGGTTGGCCGGGGTTGTCGGGGAAGATCCAGCGCATGGGGTGGGTGACCGAGAAGACGAATCGTCCGCCGGGGATAAGGACGCGGGCGATTTCTTTCATCAGGTTGGCGGTGTCGGAGATGAAAGGGATGGCGCCGAAGGCGGAGAAGACGACGTCAAAGCTTGCGTCGGCAAAGGGGAGGTGGGTGGCGTCGGCTTGAATTAAGTTGGTGCCACATAGTTGGTTGTTGCCACTGGTGGCGTGGCGCAGCATGTTCAGCGAGATGTCGCAGGCGACGATGTGTCCGACGCCGTCGTGGGCGAGCCAGCGGCTGCAGGGGGCGGAGCCGCATCCGATTTCGAGGACGGTGGCTTTTGTGACATCACCGAGGAGGCGGGCGTCTTTTTCGTGGAGTTGTTCTGGGCACCAGAAGAATTCCCCGTGGGGGTTGTTGGCGCCGAGGTAGCTGGGGTGTTCTTCGTGGTAGTTGTCGGCGTCCAGGTCCCACCAGTACCGGTTTGCTGCGGCGGATTCCGCATCGGAAATGGGGGGTTGGTTGGTGTTGCGCATGGAAGCTAAGTGTAGGCGTTGCGGTGGTGTGGTGGTGTGGCGCGGCGGTGTGGTGGGGTGCTGGGGCTGATGGGTGGAGTGCTGGGGTTGTTGTGTGTGGTGCGTGTGGCGCTAGTAAATGTTTGTGATGGGGGAGAAATACTGGGCGTGTCCAGGGGATTTGGGTGGATGTTGCTGGTTGCTTTGTGTGGTGTGGGCAGGTATTGTTATCGGAGCGTATCTGTCACTGCGTCCATGTTCGGTAAAAATAGGAAGGCCGGGCTGGGGGCAGGGCACACGGCTTAACACTCGCACATACTGGGCTTGAGCAGCGTCAATGCTGGTTGGTTGTGGTTTGTGCCGATGCGTCTAGCGGTGGATGCGCACGAAATGTAAACCCCCTGTCTTCCTATTTTCTCGGAGCACTATTTATGCCCACCAACAACGTCCCTCAGGTTGCCATCAACGACATCGGTGGCCCTGAGGAGTTCCTCGCCGCGGTTGAACAGTCCATCAAGTACTTCAACGATGGTGACCTGGTCTCCGGCACCGTCGTCAAGGTTGATCGCGATGAGGTTCTGCTTGACATCGGGTACAAGACCGAAGGTGTCATCCCCTCCCGCGAGCTGTCCATCAAGCACGACGTCGACCCGGATGAGGTCGTCGAGGTTGGCGACGAGATCGAAGCTCTCGTCCTGACCAAGGAGGACAAAGAAGGCCGCCTGATTCTGTCCAAGAAGCGTGCTCAGTACGAGCGTGCTTGGGGCACCATCGAGCAGCTCAAGGAGAACGACGAGCCGGTTACCGGTACCGTCATCGAGGTCGTCAAGGGCGGCCTCATCCTCGACATCGGCCTGCGCGGCTTCCTGCCCGCATCCCTGGTTGAGATGCGTCGCGTCCGTGACCTGGATCCGTACATCGGCCAGGAGATCGAGGCCAAGATCATCGAGCTGGACAAGAACCGCAACAACGTTGTGCTGTCCCGCCGTGCATGGCTCGAGCAGACCCAGTCTGAGGTTCGCTCCGAGTTCCTGCACCAGCTGCAGAAGGGCCAGGTCCGCAAGGGCACTGTGTCCTCCATCGTCAACTTCGGCGCTTTCGTCGATCTCGGCGGTGTCGACGGCCTGGTTCACGTTTCCGAGCTGTCTTGGAAGCACATTGACCACCCGTCTGAGGTTGTCGCCGTTGGCGACGAGGTCACCGTTGAGGTTCTCGACGTCGATCTCGACCGCGAGCGCGTCTCCCTGTCCCTGAAGGCCACCATGGAAGATCCGTGGCGCGTCTTCGCCCGCACCCACGCTGTGGGCCAGATCGTTCCGGGCAAGGTCACCAAGCTGGTTCCCTTCGGTGCGTTCGTGCGCGTCGAAGAGGGCATCGAGGGCCTGGTTCACATCTCCGAGCTGGCCGAGCGCCACGTCGAGGTTCCGGATCAGGTTGTCAACGTTGGCGAAGAAGCAATGGTCAAGGTCATCGACATCGACCTCGAGCGTCGTCGCATCTCCCTGTCCCTGAAGCAGGCCGACGAGGACTACACCGAAGAGTTCGATCCGTCCAAGTACGGCATGGCTGACTCCTACGACGAGCAGGGCAACTACATCTTCCCCGAGGGCTTCGACCCCGAGACCAACGAATGGCTCGAGGGCTTCGAGACCCAGCGCGCCGAGTGGGAAGCTCGCTACGCAGAGTCCGAGCGTCGCCACCAGCTGCACACCGCTCAGATCGAGAAGCACCGCGCTGCTGCCGCTGAGGCTGCAGACGCCGGCGCCACCAACTACTCCTCTGAGTCCGCTGGTGAAGCCGCTGCCGAGGAGACCGCTGAGGCCGGCTCCCTGGCTTCCGACGAGCAGCTCGCTGCACTGCGCGAAAAGCTCGCTGGCTTCTAAGCTTGCGCCCGCCGTTACGGCGTGGCACAACCTGTGAGCAGTAGCCTGTTCACAAGCCCCCATCGCACCTATTCCCGTTAAGGGGAAAGGTGAGGTGGGGGCTTGTTTCATGCAGGGGCCACAGTGGCCCGGGCGAAGGGAAAAAACGGGTGATTGTTGTCCCTTTTGCTGTGGGTGGCGTGGGGGAGAAAACCGGCCTACAACGCCTGTCAATAGTGTGATTTTTCCCATTGTCTTGATGGAATTTGCACCCAAATGACCGTTACATCATGGGGCCAAATGAGCGAAACGTCAAAACGGTGCGCGTGATGTCTAGTGCTGTGCGCTGGGGGTTTGGGGGAAAACGTGCAAAAACCACCCCATTTTTTGGGTGTGTGGGATTTCTTTGGCTATTGCAGATAATTCTGTGGGCAAACCGTGGTGTGACTGTCCGAATGCTTGGGATTTTGGTTTTCCGGTTTATGATTGTGATGACTCTCAGACAGCCGAGCATGAATGTGTTGGGTCACATAAAAGTGACAACGGAAACCGTGGTCGGATGCGTCGAGACCCCTCCCACCCCACACCCCAATCCCCACCCCCACCCGGGCTCACAGATGTGACCTGTGGCCGGGCGGCTAAGGGACAAAGGGACGTGAGAAGAAAGGTTCGCACACATGGCGACAAACGTTGCGACAACGTCGCAATTCATTCTCGACAAGGTCGGCGGCGCCGACAACGTCGTAAGCCTCACCCACTGCGCCACCCGCCTGCGCTTCCAGCTGGCGGATCAGTCCAAGGCTGACATTGAGGCGCTGGACGCCAACGAAGACGTCCTCGGCGTCGTCCCGCAGGGCTCCACCGGCCTGCAGGTCATCATGGGCGGCGGCGTGGCCGAATACTACAAGGGCATCCAGTCCCAGCCCGGCATGGGCGACGGCGCCTCCAAGGCCTCCGCCGGCAAGAAGGAATACGGCGGCGTCCGTGGCAAGTACTCCTGGATCGATTACTCCTTCGAGGTGCTCTCCGACACCTTCCGCCCCATCCTGTGGGCCCTGCTCGGCGCATCCCTGATCATCACCATGCTGGTGTTGGCCGACACCTTCAAACTGCAGGACTTCCGGGCCCCCGACATCGATCAGCCCCCGCTGTACATGCTCGGCCACGCCATGTGGAAGTCCGTCTTCTACTTCCTGCCGATCATGGTCGGCGCTACCGCCGCCCGCAAACTCGGCGCTAACGAATGGGTCGGCGCATCCATCCCCGCCGCCCTGCTCACCCCGGCCTTCCTCGCCTTCTCCTCCCCGGAGTACGCCGAGAAGTACGGCGAGGTCACCGAGGCCGCCGGCCGCACCGTGTACACCTACCACATCGCCGGCCTGCCCATGGTCATCAACGACTACGGCGGACAGGTCTTCCCCCCGCTGATCGCAGCCATCGCCCTGCTGTGGGTTGAGCGCCTGTTCAAGAAGATCATCCCCGAAGCCGTCCACATGGTCTTCGTGCCCTTCCTGTCCATGCTCGTCATGATCCCCGCCACCGCCTTCGTCTTCGGCCCCATCGGCATCGGCGTCGGCAACGGCATCTCCAACTTCCTCTACGCAGTCAACGACTTCTCGCCGTTCATCCTCGCCATCATCATCCCCTGCCTGTACCCCTTCCTGGTGCCGCTGGGCCTGCACTGGCCGCTGAACGCCATCATGATCCAGAACATCAACTCCCTGGGCTACGACTTCATCCAAGGCCCCATGGGTGCCTGGAACTTCGCCTGCTTCGGCGTGGTCACCGGCGTGCTGGTGCTGTCCATCAAGGAAAAGAACACCACCATGCGCCAGGTCTCCATGGGTGGCATGCTGGCCGGCCTGCTCGGCGGTATCTCCGAGCCCTCCCTCTACGGTGTGCTGCTGCGCTTCCGTAAGACCTACTTCCGCCTCCTGCCCGGCTGTGTCGCCGGCGGTGTCGTCATGGGCATCTTCAACGTCAAGGCCAACGCCTTCGTGTTCACCTCGCTGCTGACCATCCCCGCCATGGACCCCTGGGGCGGCTACGCCATCGGCATCGCCGTCGCCTTCTTGACCTCCTTCCTCCTGGTGGTCTTCCTGGACTACCGCTCCAAGGAAGAACGCGAAGAAGTCCGCGCCAAGATCGCTGCAGACAACGCCGCCGCTGCTGAATCCGCAGCAGTAGACGCCGCTCCCGCCGCCCCCGCTGCGGCCGCAGCCCCGGCCGGCGCTGCAGGTGCCGCCACCGCAACCGCCGTGGCCGAAAAGCCCAAGACCGTCAAACCGGCCATGGTCCCCGGCGCAGAAACCATGATCTCCTCCCCGCTCGAAGGTGAAGTCGTGCCCCTGGCCGACATCCCCGACGCAGCCTTCGCCTCCGGCGCCGTCGGACACGGCGTCGGCATCTGGCCCACCGGCGATACCGTCTACGCCCCCGAAGACGGCACCGTCATGACCATCCAGAAGACCGGCCACGCCGTCGGACTCAACCTGGACTCCGGTGTACAGCTGCTCATCCACGTCGGCGTCGACACCGTCCAAATGGACGGCAAGGGCTTCACCACCCACGTCGAACGCAAACAGCGCGTGAAGAAGGGCGACAAGCTCATCACCTTCGATCAGGCCGAAATCGAAAAGGCCGGCTACCCGGCCATCACCCCGGTCCTCGTCACCAACTACAAGAAGTTCGCTGACGTCCAAAGCCGCACCGGCACCGTCGGCACCGGCACCGAAATCCTCAAGGTGATCGCAAAACCGGCCGAATAACCCCGGCCCCAGTACCCCGCATCACCTCAGACAACGCCCGCTCCTGCACCAGCAGCAGCGGGCGTTGTCGTACCCAAAAACTCCACTAGGATGGGCGCCTATGAAACTCATCGGGCTCACCGGAGGCATCGGAAGCGGAAAAACCACCGTCGCCACCCACCTCAAACACCACGGGCTACCCATCGTCGACGCCGACAAAATCGCCCGCGACATCGTGCAACCCCAAAGCCCCCTATTGCCCAAGCTCGCAGCAGAATTCGGGGCCGACATCATCGACGACCACGGGGCACTCAACCGCAAACTCCTCGCACAACGCGCCTTTTCCAGCGACGAACGCACCGCAGCACTCAACGCCATCATGCACCCCGCCATCCGGGAAGAAACCCAACGCCGCTTCGACGAAGCCAAAGCCCAAGGACATGCAGCCGTCGTCTACGACATGCCCCTGCTCGTCGACCTCGGCCTGCACACAGACATGGACCTCGTCATCGTCGTCGACGTCGAACCCGAAAAACGCGTCACCCGACTCGTCGAACACAGAGGACTCGACGAAACCGACGCCTGGGCACGCATCAAACAACAAATCCCCGACGACAAACGCCGCGCAGCAGCCGACATCATCATCGACAACAACGGCACCCGCGAACAACTGTCCACCCAACTCGACACCCTCATCACCACCCTGCGCACAAAAGGCATCCCCCTGGCCTAAACACCCCACACACAACCGCACCCGCCACCCAAAAAGATTGGGCAACGGGTGCGGTCAAATGCGTCAACAAACTCGCGGCAGAATCACTCCTCGAAACGGACCCAATCCACCACAGTCAAGCCATCATCAACGCGCGGATCATAATCCGGCTGGCCCGACTGACGCATCGGAACCGCAGAACGCAAACCACGAGCACCATGGCTCGTGAGCTGTTCCAAATCAGTGCGCATCAGCATGACGTTGTAATTATCCCAGGTGGTAGCCACAAAATAGAGATACTTACTATCCGCCCGCGGCAACAAAAAACCACCATACAAACCCGGAATAGTGCCCGTATCCACCACTACGCGCTGTTCCGACCACGGGCCATACGGCGTCGTCGAGGTCCGCAACACCAAACCCCCATTGGTGTAATACATGGCGGTATAACGGCGCAAGAAATCGTTGTAGGACACCGACATCTCACTCACCGGCGCATCAAACACCGGCGTCGCCAAATTCGGCGCGCCCTTCACCCACTGATCACCCACCAAAAACTCAAACGCGCTCTCGTCCGGAAAATCCGCCTGCTTCACACGCGACACAATCGCACTACCACCACGGCCAGACGGCGTGGAATAGCGGTACACATAGCCATCGGCCTTCACAAAAGCAGACATCTGGGTTTTTTCATCGCCCACCCGGACCCGGCGACTACTCGTGCCATACGCACCGCGCACCTGAGGATTAATACGCTCAGAATCAACCATCTTGCGCCAGGTACGGCCACCATCGGTCGACCGCATCGTCGCCGCATAATTCGTCGTCCATTCCCCCGGAGCACCCCACGACCGCACCGACATGTAATCCACATACAACACCCCATTGACCTCAACACCGGCCGTCGGAATCGTGGTGTGCTCCACCCCGGGCTCCTTCAACGAAGGAATAAACTCGCGCGCATACCCCTGCGAACTCCACCCAGAAGGCGTCAGCGCCTGCAAACCAGTCAGCTGATCGGCATAGTTGTGATCCTTGGTCCGCAACAACGCATTCGAGCGCCAATCAAGCGAAGAACCACAGCCCATCGTGTCGCCAAAAACCAAATACGTATTCCCCGCAGAATCATCAAAGGCGATACCCAAATCCGTGCCACCAATCCGGAAAGAACGGTGGGTCCGCTGCGGGGAACCAGGGCCAGTCAACAAATGCAGCGCCTCCGTGTGGCCCTTAATCACCGGCAACTGGCCCGGATTACCCCGAATCCACGGCGGCAGCTTCTTACCAGTGCCTTCAAACGCCGCCGGATCATCGACGTGCGGATCAAACTGCTCCGGCTCCGAAGAAGACAAACCCGAAGAAGAAAAAGAACCCGGCTTAATCTCACCCAACGCCCGCAAACGCGCAATTTCCGCATTCACCGCAGCGTTGTACGTCGAACACGGATCCGCCAGCGCAGGAACCGCAGTCGACACCGCAATCACCGGAACCAAAGCGGTCGACACCACCAACGACGTCACACGCCGCGAGAACACAGACGACGAACCAGAAGTAGTTTTCTGAGGATCAAGAGAACGCATGGGCTTCACCCTACCTGCATACACAGCACAAACACAGCAGAAAAAACCACCCCCAATTGCCCGGGTTGCTTAGCCGAAGAACTCGTCTAGATTGAACACCATGGCATTCGCAGCAGAACACCCCGTCGTATCCCACTCCGAACACCGCCCAGTAGGCGACGTCGAACGCAGCGACGGGCGTTTCGAAGTCATCAGCGAGTACCAGCCAGCCGGCGACCAGCCCGCCGCAATTAAAGAACTCACCGAACGCATCAACAGGGGAGAACGAGACATCGTCCTGCTTGGCGCCACCGGTACCGGCAAATCCGCCACCGCAGCCTGGCTCATCGAACAAGTACAGCGCCCCACCCTTGTCATGGCGCCCAACAAGACACTGGCCGCGCAGCTAGCCAACGAATTGAAAAACCTGCTCCCCAACAACGCGGTGGAATACTTCGTCAGCTACTACGACTACTACCAACCCGAAGCCTACATCGCGCAAACAGACACCTATATCGAAAAAGACTCCTCCATCAACGAAGACGTCGAAAGGCTGCGCCACTCCGCCACCTCGGCGCTGTTATCCCGCCGGGATGTTGTGGTGGTGTCCTCCGTGTCATGCATCTACGGCCTCGGCACGCCCCAGTCCTACCTGGATCGATCCCTCGTCGTTAGCGTGGGCGACGAACTGGAACGCGACCGCCTGCTGCGACTACTCGTCGACATCCAATACGGCCGCAACGATGTTGCCCTCACCCGCGGCACCTTCCGTGCCAAAGGCGACACTGTCGACATCATCCCCGCCTACGAAGAACTCGCCGTCCGCGTCGAATTCTTCGGCGACGAAATCGACGCCCTGTACTACATCCACCCCCTCACCGGCGACGTCATCCGCCAAGTCGATGAGTTGCGCATCTTCCCGGCTACCCACTACGTGGCCGGGCCCGAGCGCATGGAAAAAGCCGTCGCCGCCATCAAAGAAGAACTCGCCGACCGGCTCGACGACCTCGAAAACCGCGGAAAACTACTCGAAGCCCAGCGCCTACGCATGCGCACCGAATACGACCTGGAAATGATCGAACAAGTCGGTTTTTGCTCCGGCATCGAAAACTACTCGCGCCACATCGATGGCCGCGCCCCCGGCTCCGCGCCCGCAACACTCATCGACTACTTCCCGGAAGACTTCCTCACCATCATCGACGAGTCCCACGTGACCGTGCCGCAAATCGGTGGCATGTTTGAAGGTGACGCCTCCCGTAAACGCAACCTCGTCGACTTCGGCTTCCGACTGCCCAGCGCACTAGACAACCGGCCGTTAACCTGGGAGGAATTCGACGACCGCAAGGGCCAGTGCGTATACCTCTCCGCAACCCCCGGCACTTACGAGCTCGCCGCGGCCGGGGGAGAATTCGTTGAACAGGTCATTCGCCCCACCGGTCTTGTCGACCCGAAGATCGTCGTCAAGCCTACCAAGGGACAAATCGACGACCTGATTGAACAAATCCGCCTGCGCGTCGCCAAAGACGAACGCGTGCTGGTGACCACGCTGACGAAAAAGATGGCGGAAGACCTCACGGACTATCTGCTCGAACACAATGTGCGTGTCCGCTACCTGCACTCCGATATCGACACCCTCCAGCGCGTCGAACTGCTGCGCCAGCTGCGGCTTGGCGAATGCGACGTCCTCGTCGGTATTAACCTCCTGCGAGAAGGCCTCGACCTTCCGGAAGTGTCCCTGGTGAGTATTTTGGACGCCGACAAGGAAGGCTTCTTGCGTTCCACCCGCTCCCTCATCCAGACCATTGGTCGCGCCGCCCGAAACGTGTCCGGCGAAGTCCACATGTACGCCGACAAGATCACCGACTCTATGCAGGAAGCGATCGACGAAACCGAACGGCGCCGCGAAAAGCAGATTGCGTACAACCTGGAACACGGCATCGACCCCCAGCCCTTGCGTAAAAAGATCGCCGACATCCTCGACGAGGTCTACGACAATGCCGAGGAAGAACATTCAAGCGCCCGCGGTGATGCCGCAGTCGTGGAAGGCGAAGCCATCCGCGAACGAGCCAAAGACATGCCGACCGATGAACTGCAAGCATTGATCGACGATCTCACCGCCCAAATGAAAGACGCCGCGCGTGAGCTTAAATTCGAACTCGCAGGACGACTTCGCGACGAAATTCAAGACCTGAAGAAGGAATTGCGCGGAATGAAGGAAGCCGGACTCTAAAAACGTTCCCCCAGAAAATATCGTTTGTCCTGCAACAACGCTTCATCGCTTCGCTGCTGTGCGGCAAGGTTTTCCGGGGTGCGGTTTCATGGCCCACCCTTTGGTAGTGTTAAACCGATATAAGGAGCGCACGACAGTGCGCCGCTTAACCCCTTACGCAGCTTTGGAAGAAAAAGGTTTGTTCATGAGCGATTACAGCAAGATCGTTGTCGGCACCGACGGTTCTAAGTCCTCGATGCTCGCCGTAGAGCGCGCCGCAAAGATCGCCGCAGCCTTCGACGCCACCCTCATCATCGGTTGCGCCTACTACGAGTCCAAGGAAGACGCCTCCAAGACTCTCCGCCAGGACTCCGTCACCGTCCTCGGCGACGACCCCGCCCAGAAGAACCTGGACACCGCTGCTGAGGCCGCCCGCGCAGTCGGATGCGAAAAGATCGATACCCAGATCAAGCCCGGCACCCCCGTCGAGGCTCTCATGGCGATCGTTAACGAAAACAACGCCGACCTGCTCGTCGTCGGTAACCGTGGTATCAACTCCCTGACCGGCCGCCTGCTGGGCTCTGTCCCCGCCGACGTTGCCCGTCAGTCCCAGTGCGACGTGATGATCGTCCACACCGTCTCCTAAAACCTGAGGCAGTCTTCAGCCCCGGCGCACCAAGTGGTGCACCGGGGCTGAACGCGTTTTACAGCACCTCAGGCATCTCGCCGACCAGGGTCAGCGTTTGGGTCGCCCTGGTCAATGCGACATACAGATCCTGCCAGCCCTGGGGGGAGCCCTCGACGATGCCTGCAGGGTCCACGAGGATGACGTGGTCGAACTCGAGCCCCTTGAGCGCAGAAACCTCGGACACAGTCACTGCGCCCGTTTGCTGCTCCCCAGCGAAGTCCCGGTCAAGTGTCGCCAAGGCCGCCTTATCGTCCGCGGACAAAGCCTGCGTGGTGGGGTGAATGACCGCGATCCGGCGCTGCTCATCGGCGGCACGCAATTCGGCCACACGGGAACCAATTTCCTTAAATGAGATGGTGGACACCGTGGATGGCCCGCCCTCGCGGATCGGCCGTGCGGGTGTTTGCTCCGGCGCAACGATGCTTAGCAGGGGAGAAGCAACCTCCATGATCTCAGCGGGGGTGCGGTAATTGACGGTCAGCTCGTGGTGCACAAAGCGGGAGGAAATAAAAGGCTCGAGTGCTTCCTGCCAGGAATCCACCCCAGCCGGAGCGCCGGTTTGTGCGGTATCTCCGACGAGGGTCATCCAGCGTGAGGGGCAGCGGCGCATCACCATGCGCCACTCCATGGGAGTTAATTCCTGCGCCTCGTCCACAATGACGTGCCCATAGGCCCAGCGCTGGTCGGCTGCGGCGCGTTGGGCGGTCGTGCGGTGATCGCGCACCTGTTGACGCTGCGCCAGTGTTTCGGCGTCAATGACGTCGCTAGCTTGCAGGATTTCCGCATCGAAACCGTCGTCCAGATCCTGGGAGGCGGAGGAGGACAAAATATCCAAGGCTTCCTGCGCATCGTCGAGTTCCGCGTGCCACCGGCCGCGGTCTTCTGAGTCCTGCTCGTCGGGCACGCCGATGAGTTCTGCGAGTTCGTCGAGGAGGGCGGCGTCGCTGGTCGACCAGTCATCACCGCGAGGTCGCACAAGCGCGGCCCGGGTGTCCTCGTCGTATTCATGGGCGATAGCGTCGATCATCTCGGCATCGCCCAAGAAAGATGACAGCAGGTCAGTCGGGTTTAAAAGCGGCCAGCACTCGTCGATAAATTCGGAAACGGCGGGAACCTCGGCGAGGTCGTCGTGCAATTGTGCCACTTCAGCCTCCGCAACAGTGGTGGGGCCGAGGGGATCTTCGAACAGGATCTTGCCGTAATGGCGGGCGAGCTGATCCAGCAGCTCGTTGGCGAACACTCCCCGGGCTTTGTTGTGGGGCAGCCGGCTGCGCCGAGCGCGGGTGCGGGCCTTTTTGACCATGGATTCTGTGATGGTCAGTTCGGTGCGGTCGACGAGGACGGTACGGTGGGCGAGGGTTTGCTGCGCGTTGACGAGCTGTTTGAGGATGTAGACCATTTCGAGGCTGCCTTTAATTTCGGCGGCGCTCATGGTGTCGGGGTGGGTGGGTCGAATCCCTGGGTACATGGAGCCGATGGTGGTGAGCACGACACCGGTTTCACCTAGTTCGGGGAGCACGCGGGAAATGTATTCCAGGAAGTGCTCGTTGGGGCCGATGATGAGCACACCGGTTTTTTCCAGCTGTTCGCGCCAGGTGTAGAGCAGGTAGGCCACTCGGTGGAGTGCCACCGCGGTTTTGCCGGTTCCGGGACCGCCCTCGACGACCATGACCTTGCGGGTGGCGTCCCGGATGATGGCGTCTTGTTCCTGTTGGATAGTTTCCACGATGGTGGGCATGTGCGCGGTGCGTGCTTTGACCAATGCCCGGTAGAGGGCACGTTCGCTGACCACGTTGGCGTGGGTGGTGTCATCGCCGTCGCGGTCGAAGGTGCCTTGCAAGATTTCGTCATCAACCCCGGTGACTTTGCGTCCGGTGGTGCGGATGTGGCGGCGCATGTGCACGCCTTCCGGCTGTGCGGTGGTGGCGAGGTAGAAGGGGCGGGCGGCTGGGGCGCGCCAGTCGAGCAGCAGGGTGCGGTAGTTGTCGGCGCGATCGTCGATGCCCATGCGTCCGATGTAGCGCCTTTCGAGACCGTCGAAACCTGCGACAGGAAGGCCGAGGCCGCGCTGCTGATCGGTGGCGTCGACGGTGATTTGTCCGAAGACGAGCCCCAGTTGTGCGATGGTGAGGCGGTCGAGTTTTTCGTTCAGGCCGTGGTACTCGGTTTCGCGGGTGATGAGGGCTTCCGCGTCGGGGGTTGCGGTATCAACCGCTGCTTGCACGTCGGCGAGGCGCTGGCGGGCGGTGCGGATTTCGTTGTCGAGGCGGCCGAAAAGCTCATCGACGTATGCCTGCTCTTCAGCGATGCTTTGCGCGCGCAGGCACTGCCGTGCGGGCTGAGTCGTGGGGGACTGCAAAGGGGACGAATCGTCCACAGAAAAACTCCTCGGGGATGTGCGCTTGCACTGTCCGTGTTGTGCGGGGGTGAGTTGGGCTGGGGAGGCGCCCAAAAAAGGCCACGCTGCCACTGCTGAGGTGACCGCGCGACCTTTGGGATACGGCGCAGAATGCGGAAGTTAGATGTCGAACTTCTTCTTCAGCTTCTTCTGTGCCTTGGCGACGGCCTTATCGGCGCGCTTCTGGTACTTCTTGGCGTTCTTGGAGTAGCTGGACTGTGCCTCGTCAGCGCGCTGCTGTGCTGCAGCGGCGATCTTGACGGCCTTGGTCTTTGCCGCATCGGCGTTGTCTTGGGCGCGCGCCAACCAGTCGTCCTTGTTGTCGTCGATGTAATCGGAGGCGATGTCGACGTATTCTGCCACCTTGTCGGTGGCGTCCTTGAAGAATCCCTTGGTGGATTCAGCCAGAGCGGTTGCCTGCTCGCCGGCGGCGTCGGTGAACTTTTCGGTTTCCGACTTGGTGGGCAGGGCGCGCTGAATGGCCTTGTTGGCGTCCTTGGCTGCGCGGTTGGCGCGCCACGCCACACCGGGCTTGCCGGCGGTGTCGGCGCTGGTGATGAACAGTCCGCCGAGCAGGCCGACGGAGGTGAGGAACCCGGTCTGGCGCTGCTTTTTCACGTGCGGCTCCTGGGTCTCCCAGAAGGCGTTGCGGGCGATGATGGTGGGAACTTCCAGCAGTGCGAGGGTGGCAGCTGCGGTACGGGGTGCCTTGCCAAGGGCAAGCAGGGATGCTGCGGAGGCCTTGGTGGCGCCGATGCCGCGGGCGATCAGCTCGTTGTCGTTGGGCAGTGCGCGACGGTACTGGGGAGGAAGGACGGTCTTGAGGCGGTTGACGACAGCCTCGACGCCTTCAGCGTGTGCTTCCGGCTTGGTCACCATGCCTACGCCGTCGGCAATGTAGACGCTGGCGAGCATGGGACGAGCGAGTTTACGCAGAATCACTTTTGAGTCACGCTTCCTTCATAAAGGTCGGGTTGTTGTATGTGCACCTGCTGTGCAACGGCGGTGTGTTGTACAACGCGCCGGTGGTTCAGAACATTCCAGACATTCCAGCGCGCAGGCGCTGGAGGCTCCGGGGTGCTTTAACGATGAATTCGTACCCACCAATCTATATAAGGAACGGTGCTGTGTGCAGAGGTTCCAGATTGGGTGGGTGGGATTGCTGGCTATTTTTTAGGGGTTGGGGTTGGATTTACCAGCCACGTTGGCGCCACTGTTCAAGATTGGGGCGTTCTGTGCCAACGGTGGTTGATGCGCCGTGCCCGGGGTGCACTACGGCGTCGTCGCTGAAGGAGTTGAATACGGCGTCGATCACCCCGTTGAGCAGGCTGGTGAAGTCGTCGGGGTTGTCGGTTTTTCCGACGCCGCCGGGGAAGATGTTGTCGCCGACGAAAATGTGGGCGGCGGAGTCTCCGGCGAGGTGGGTGGATACGATGGCGCCACCGGGGGTGTGCCCGCTGACGATACGGACACCAAGGCTGTGGTGGCCGAAGGTGATGGTGTCGCCGTCGGAGAGGATCTCATCGTGTTGTCCGGGGATTCCCGCAGCATCCGGGCCGGGGACGTAGTGGGTGGCGCCGGTTTTGTGCAGGATTTCTTCGGTGGCTCGGATGTGATCGAAGTGTTGGTGGGTGGTGAGCAGGTCCGTGATGGTGGCGTGGTTGTCGGCGGCCAGCTGTAGCAAGGCTGGGGCGTCGTCTGCTGCGTCGATGAGTAGGGCCGGGTGAGTGCCGTTGGGCAGGGTGCGGTCGTGATCGACGAGGAGGTAGCAGTTGTTGTCGTAGTCCGACACGCTGATCTGGTCCAGGTGGAGGCCACCGGCCGTGGGCTGGGTGTCGGGGGTGTGGTTGTGCTCTGCTGGAGTAGAACTCATAGGTCATATCTTAAAGGGCGCTGTGCCTGGTATGTTCGATAAAGTTCGAAAAATTTTTCGCCAATGGAAAGGCAGCTGACAAGCTTCATGGCTGAGCGTCTCATCGTCCGCGGTGCGCGGGAGCACAACCTCAAGGGTGTGGATATTGATCTGCCTCGCGACAAAATGATCGTGTTCACCGGTTTGTCCGGTTCGGGAAAGTCTTCATTGGCTTTTGACACGATTTTCGCTGAGGGGCAACGCCGTTATGTGGAATCCTTGTCCTCCTATGCGCGTCAGTTCTTGGGCCAGATGGATAAGCCCGATGTGGACTTCATTGAGGGGCTGTCGCCCGCGGTGTCGATTGATCAGAAGTCGACGAACCGTAATCCGCGTTCCACGGTGGGCACCATCACCGAGGTGTATGACTATTTGCGTTTGTTGTACGCGCGGGCGGGTACGGCGCACTGCCCGAAGTGTGATGCGGCGATTTCTCGGCAAACCCCGCAGCAGATTGTCGATCAGGTGCTGGAGATGGAACAGGGCCTGAAGTTTCAGGTGCTGGCTCCAGTGGTGCGTACCCGCAAGGGTGAGTTTGTGGAGCTGTTTTCCGATCTGGCGGCGCAGGGCTATTCCCGCGTGCGGGTCGATGGGGAGGTGCATCAGCTGTCGAACCCCCCGAAGCTGGAAAAGCAGATTAAGCACGACATTGAGGTGGTCATCGATCGCCTGCAGGTGAAGGATTCTGCCCGGCAGCGTTTGACTGACAGTGTGGAGACGGCGCTGGAGTTGGCCGATGGGGTGGTGGTGCTCGATTTTGTGACCTTGGATGAGGGGGATCCGAATCGGTTTAGGCGTTTCAGTGAGAAGATGGCGTGCCCCAATGGGCATGCGTTGGGCGTGGATGAGTTGGAGCCGCGGTCGTTTTCTTTCAACTCGCCCTATGGTGCGTGCCCGACGTGTGATGGTTTGGGCACGGCGCTGGAGATCGATTTGGATTTGGTCATCCCTGATGAGGACGCGCCGGTTCTCAGCGCGATCCAGCCGTGGTCGACGGGTTTTAACATCAAGTATTTCCAGAAGATGCTGACGGCGTTGGCGGAAGTGCTGGGCTTTGATGAGACGGCCCCGCTGAGTTCGTTGAGTGCTGAGCACCGTAAAGCTGTGTTGTATGGCAGCCCGGAGAAGGTGACGGTTCGTTATAAGAATCGTTATGGCCGGGTCCGGACGTGGACTGCTCCTTATGAGGGCGTGGTGCCCTATTTGCGCCGCAAGCTTGATCAGTCGGAGTCGGATTCTCAAAAAGAGCGACTGCTGGGTTACATGCGTGAGGTGCCGTGTCCGGCCTGTGAGGGCACGCGTTTGAAGCCGGAGATTTTGTCGGTGCGCATGGGGTCGACGACGCATGGTGAGTTGTCGATTGCTGGTGTGACGGCGTTGTCGGTGGCGGACGCGAGTGATTTTCTGGGCTCGTTGACTTTGGGCCCGCGGGAGGAGATCATCGCGGGCGCGGTGCTGAAGGAGATTCAGGCGCGGCTGAAGTTTTTGCTGGATGTCGGTTTGGATTATTTGTCGTTGAATCGTGCTGCGGGCACGTTGTCTGGTGGTGAGGCGCAGCGTATTCGCTTGGCAACCCAGATTGGTTCGGGTTTGGCTGGCGTGTTGTACGTGCTGGATGAGCCGTCGATTGGTTTGCACCAGCGGGATAATCAGCGACTGATCACCACGCTGGAGCACTTGCGCGATATCGGTAATACGTTGATCGTGGTGGAACACGATGAGGACACGATTACGACTGCCGACTGGTTGGTTGATATTGGCCCGAAGGCGGGTGAGTTTGGTGGCGAGGTCGTTTACCAGGGTGCCCCGGAGGGGATTAGGGATTGTGAGGAGTCGCTGACTGGGGCGTATTTGTCGGGGCGTAAGTCTTTGGCGGTTCCGGCGACGCGGCGCGCGATCGACCCTGATCGTCAGTTGACGATTGTGGGTGCCCGGGAGAATAACTTGCGGGATGTCACCGTGGATATTCCTTTGGGTGTGTTGGCGTGCATTACCGGTGTTTCTGGTTCCGGTAAGTCCACGTTGATTAACCACATTTTGGCGAAGGTGTTGGCTAACACCTTGAATAAGGCCCGCCAGGTTCCGGGTAAGGCGACTCGTGTCGATGGCATGGAGCACCTGGATAAGTTGGTGCAGGTTGACCAGTCCCCGATTGGACGTACTCCGCGTTCGAACCCGGCGACGTATACGGGTGTGTTCGACAAGATTCGCAACTTGTTTGCGGAGACGACGGAGGCGAAGGTTCGGGGCTATAAGCCGGGTCGTTTCTCCTTCAATGTCAAGGGTGGTCGTTGCGAGGCATGTTCTGGTGACGGCACGTTGAAGATTGAGATGAACTTCTTGCCGGATGTGTACGTGCCGTGTGAGGTGTGTCAGGGCGCGCGTTATAACCGGGAGACGCTGGAGGTCAAGTACAAGGGCAAGTCCATCGCTGAGGTGTTGGACATGCCGATTTCTGAGGCTGCAGAGTTTTTTGCCCCGATTACCTCGATTCACCGCTACTTGGACACCCTGGTCGATGTTGGTTTGGGCTATGTCCGTTTGGGGCAGTCCGCAACGACGTTGTCTGGTGGTGAGGCGCAGCGTGTGAAGCTGGCTGCGGAGTTGCAGAAGCGCTCGAATGGCCGAACCGTGTACATCCTTGATGAGCCGACCACGGGTCTGCATTTTGAGGATATTCGGAAGTTGATGTTGGTCATTCAGGGGCTGGTTGATAAGGGCAATTCGGTGATCATCATCGAACACAACCTCGACGTCATCAAGGCTGCCGACTGGATTATTGACATGGGCCCGGAGGGTGGCGCCGGCGGCGGCACGGTGGTGGCGACCGGCACCCCGGAGCAGGTGGCTGGGGTTTCCCAGTCGCATACGGGCCGGTTCTTGGCGGAGATGGTCGATGTGGCGCATCCGCCGCAGCAGGTGCCGAATCCGGCTGCTGCGCTAGCGCAGCCCGCGAGCAAGTCGGCGAAGAAGGCCACTAAAAAGACCGCCAAGAAGGCCGTGAAGAAGGCCACTGCGAAGAAAGCCACTGTGAAAAAGGCTGCGAAGTCGGCGCGGTAGCCCAGGGTGATCGCTTGCCTCTGGCTTCTGCTGTGTGCTTTCGCCTGCTGTGAGGCGCCCGTGGTTGCGGGCGTCTGGCAGGGGGTTGGTGGTGGGGTCCGGTGGGGTGTGCTTAGCGGCGGGCGAGGGGGTGGTGGGACGCCGAACCTTTCCCCGGTGCTTGGCGGGTTGTGGTGCTAGGGTGAGTGCGGTAAAAATTAGGCGCCGGGCGCGACAGTTTTCTTCCTAGTTGCTGCGCGTCGGGGTCGTTGATGTGTGAAAGGGAGGGCGGTTGCCCCATGGCTAAAGCGCTCTATGCGGTCCCGGATCGAGGCAATCGGGTTCGTAATACGCTTTTTGTTGTGGTGACCTGCCTGATTGTGCTGTCGGCGGCGTTTTATGGGGCGGGGTTAGTGTTGAACGACACCAGCCGCATTGACCCCGCAGCAGAGCCTTCGGCGGCATTGTTGCCGCCGGATGATCTGACGAATCATGTCGACATTAAGGCCTACCCGCCGCGTGATGGGCACAAGTGTGACCCGGTGTTTTCTGGCGATGTTCCGGAAATGTTTGTGGTGGGTTCCGGCAGCTGCGGTTTTGCGGAAGATGTTGCCGGGCAGCTTTTGCCGCAGCTGCGGGAGGCGCTGACCTTGGGTGTCAAGGAGCAGCCTGCCGGGGGATTGAGCGAGCAGGCGACGACGACCAGTGTGGATCCCGATCCCGCAGCGCCGGATCCGGTGTCGACGGGCACGGGCAGTAAAGCAGCTCGGGTGGCGTATGTGCATCGTGGGATCCAGGTCAAGCAGCGCATCTACGATCACGATCGGGCGCGTTTGTTGACGGTGACGTGCAGTTTGCTGAAGCCGACTGAAGGCAAGGATTCGCCGGCAGTGTGTACTGCGGCGGTTGGTTTTGGAATGGTGTATCAGCACGTAGGCGCCTAAAATACAGGTGCTGCTTTTGATGGGGGAGTGCGGGGTGCACCTCGTGGCGGCTGCCGCGTGTGGAGCTAGGTGGCCGTGTCGGTTTGTGTATCTGCTCGGCATCGTGTTATGGTTTCAGGCACTACCGCCCGCCGAGGCGTCATCAGCTATGTGTGGTTGATGTTCTTTCTCGCGGGCCGCAAGTGGAGGTCCCTCCCACCAGAAGCCACCCAAAGTTATTTGGGTCGGATCATGGTTTTTCGCGGTAGAACTTCACAGCTTTGGCTGTGGCCAAGGTGAAGTTCTCCGAGTTTTAAACAAGGATCTCCCGTTCGCAACCATTGTGGACGGGTTTTTCTCGTGAGTTGGGCCCATATCCGGTGTGAAACCGGTGAGGGTCTTTCCTTATGTTTTCGGGACATTTCCTCCCACGCGGTAAAAGGGTATGTACGTTATCCACTGCTACTTGAGGAGTACACATCAGCGCTGAAGCTCGCATTAATGAGCGCATCCGAGTCCCCGAGGTCCGCCTAGTCGGCCCCGGTGGTGAACAGGTTGGCATCGTCCGTATTGAGGATGCCCGAAAGCTTGCCTACGATGCCGATCTCGACCTGGTTGAGGTTGCACCGAACGCTAAGCCGCCGGTTTGCAAGATCATGGACTACGGCAAGTTCAAGTACGAGGCCGCGCAGAAGGCGCGTGAGTCTCGGAAGAACCAGCAGCAGACTGTGGTCAAGGAGCAGAAGCTTCGTCCGAAGATCGATGATCACGATTACGAGACGAAGAAGGGTAACGTGATCCGGTTCCTGGAGAAGGGCTCCAAGGTCAAGGTCACCATCATGTTCCGTGGTCGCGAGCAGTCTCGCCCCGAACTTGGTTACCGCCTCCTGGACCGCCTTGCTGAAGACGTTGCTGAGTACGGCACCGTTGAGACCAAGGCAAAGCAGGACGGCCGCAACATGACCATGGTCATCGGCCCGCTGCGCAAGGCCAAGAAGTAAAACTCTTACACGTTTGAACCCAAAGGACGACGAAGAAAAATGAAGCAGAAGACCCACAAGGGCACCGCTAAGCGCGTGAAGGTCACCGGCTCCGGCAAGCTGCGTCGCGAGATGGCGAACCGCCGCCACCTCCTCGAGGGCAAGCCCTCCACCCGCACCCGCCGCCTGAAGGGCACCACTGACGTCGACAAGGCTGACACCAAGCGCGTCAAGCGTCTCCTGGGCAAGGCGTAATTCACGCTTTCCCCCCATCACCCTTCAAACCCCGAAAACAACTTTTAAGGAAGTATCACCGTGGCACGTGTCAAGCGGTCCGTCAACGCCAAGAAGAAGCGTCGCGAAATCCTGAAGTCCGCCAAGGGCTACCGTGGCCAGCGCTCTCGCCTTTACCGTAAGGCCAAGGAGCAGTGGCTGCACTCCATGACCTACTCTTACCGGGACCGTCGCGCCCGTAAGGGTGAGTTCCGTAAGCTGTGGATCCAGCGCATCAACGCTGCTGCTCGTATGAACGGCATCACCTACAACCGCCTGATCCAGGGTCTGCGTCTGGCTGAGATCGAGGTCGACCGCAAGGTTCTCGCCGATCTCGCCGTGAACGACTTCGCTGCTTTCACCGCAATCTGCGAAGCTGCCAAGGCTGCTCTGCCTGAGGACGTTAACGCTCCCAAGGCTGCCTAATACAGCTCACCTCGGCTCAAAGACTCTTGTCTTTTAAGCTTTCCCACCGCCCCCGTGGCTGCCATGTTGCAGCACGGGGGCGGTGGTTTTTTCTCCTGTGGCAGGGCGGTTTCAAACCGTCGTTGAAACGGCAGGCTGTGGTGAGCATCCTGTGTTTTTGCACAGCAATACCACCAGTTTTTTCGCGGTGTGCGGCAATGCTGTAGGTGGCAGACACTGTGGGGCAGGGGTGGGGGTTGTAGACTGTGCAAAAGCACGGTCACCTTTGTGCGCTGTGAGTGCCTCACCCTGGCCGTGAGGCTGTGGTTGCATAAGCGCGCTTGTGGCCGCTACCCAACAGCACCGGCTGCCGGCAGGCACAGTGCGTGTTTGGTATGTGTGCTGTGAATGTCTTTTGGTTTTGTTCGGAGGAAAGCTGTTATGACGACACCACACGATCCCCACAACGGTTCGGGCGGTGCGGGGTACGAGCCCTACCGCCCCACATTTGGTGGGCAGCAGCCCTGGCGCCCCGAGCATCTTATAGGGGATGACTCCACCCCGGCGGGGCAGGACAAGGCCCCAGAACCAGGCTTTGCGCCGCCCCCACCACCGGTTGCGGGTATGCCTGATTTTAGCCAGCAGCCCCCACAAGGCTTCGCGGGTCAGCCCCTCAATAGCCAACAGACCGGCCCCGCAGCAGGTTTTGCTGGTCCTGGTATCCCGAATCCGGTGCCTGCCACCGTCAACCCTTATCAGGTTGGGGTTAACCAGAGCGGGTTCGCCGGCCGGATGCCGCAGGAACGTAAATCGAAACTCATTGCTGTGTTGTTGGCGTTTTTCCTGGGTAGTTTTGGTGTGCACGATTTCTACGCCGGATACACCATGCGCGGGCTGATCAAGCTGGGCCTGACGACGCTGAGCATTTTGACCTTCGGCGTCTTGGGCATCTTATTTGGGCCGGTGCTGACGGTGTGGATCATCGTTGACATCATCATGATCCTCATCGGCGGTGGCTGGTACTCCACCGACTCCAAGGGCAACCCCTTCCAATAAACCTCTCAGGCCCGGTGGGGTACAGCTGCATCCAGCTGTGGCCTGGTTGGCTGAGGCTGTGGGGTCGGGGTGGCGGTGTAGATTGGGTAGCTATGGATCTGGATTTCGAGTTCGCCTTCACGGAACGCACCCCCCGCATCGTTAACGCCGCCAAGCTGCTGCGCAGCCAGGGGCGCAAGAAGGCCGACCTATTTTTGGCCGAAGGCCCCAACAGCGTCGACGCTGCCATTGCCACCGGTGCCGCCCGGGAGGTTTTCGTCACCCAGGCCGGTGCGCAACGCTTCGCGGATCTCATCACAGCCGCGCAACACCTATCGGTGCGGGTCGATCCCATCACCGACCGGGCAGCAAAATCCATGTCGGATACGGTCACCCCGCCCGGAATTTTTGCCCTGTGCACGCCGGTGATGTGGCCGGCTAAGGAAGTTCTGGGCCGCCGTCCCCGCCTGGTCGCAGTGCCGGTGGAGACCGCGGAACCCGGTAACGCCGGCACCCTAATTCGAGTCGCCGACGCGGTGGGTGCCGATGCGGTGCTGTTCGCCGGCACCACCGTCGATCCGCAAAGCCCCAAAGCCGTGCGCTCTAGTGCGGGCAGCCTTTTTCACGTGCCGGTCGCGCGTGAAACCAACCTGCAGGCCGCCATGGACCGCCTCCAGGCTAAAGGGCTCAACATCCTTGCGACCTGTGCCGATGGGGAAGTATCCCTTGATGAGGCCGACGAAATTTTGGCGCAACCCACCGCATGGCTGTTCGGTAACGAGGCTCACGGCCTGCCGGATGAGCTGCTAGCCAAGGCCACCCACCGGGTGCGCATCCCCATTCGGGGTCGCGCAGAATCCCTCAACCTGGCCACCGCAGCCAGCATCTGCCTGTATGAGTCGGCCAAACAGTTGGCGCGGGCAGCAGAACGCTAAAAATTTTCTTTCGCTCAGGCGGTGTGTGAAGTTTTCACGCACCGCCTCCTTTGTATGCCAGGGGAGAAGGGGCAGCAGTGCCCACATTCGGGGGTAAAAAGTGAAAGGTAAGAAAACGTTAAGAATTTGAGCGTTGTTCACTTGTCTGACAAGTGGGGTTGTCCCGATCGTGCTTTGTCCACATCGTGAGACGGTGAGCTTTGGAGTGTATGCGCTGCGGTGATGGGCATTTTTGTTCCGAAAAGTGCCCCCCAACTGCCGTAATGCGCCACACTTATGTGTTTTTAAGGTCGTGTGGACAAGGGCCTGCGTTTCGTCGGGATGTGAGAAATAGTGAGATTCCTCCTACATGAAACTCATTGCGGGCACCCAGTGGGCGGTTTATTTTTGGAAATCGAAAGGAGACCGCATGCGAATCCCACTGGAACACGGCGACTACGCCGCCACCATTAACACCTTTGGAGCAGCCCTCCAGGCGCTGACCTATCGGGGGCACGCACTCGTCGAAACCTTCGAGCACACACCCCCACCGCTGAGCGCAGGAATGGTGCTCGCGCCGTGGCCCAACCGACTCGCGGACGGAACCTTCACCTACGGTGACGCCGAATACCACGTGCCCATCACCGAACCGGAACGCAACAATGCCCTCCACGGCATGGTCGACCGGGACTGGGACATCGTCAACACCAGTGCGAACACCGTGGAACTCACCCTCACCCTGGACGAGCGGTGGCCTTTTGACACCACCATCACCGCCCACTACAGCCTCGACGAGCGGGGGCTGAAAGCCACCTACACCACCGACAGCACCGGCCCCAGCGCGCTGGGAGTACACACCTACCTGCGCGCCCCGGCAGCCGCCGTCGACGACTGCACCCTGCATTTAAGCGCCGACAGCCACCTCGAGCTGTCCCATGACCGACTCCTACCCACCGGCGCCAGCACCCCCGCACCACCCGCACCCTGGGTGCTGCGCGGAATGCAACTCGACGACTGCTTCCACATCACCGAACCCGTCGTCACCCTCAACGGCCCACACGGCGCAGTACAACTGACCACCACCATGGGCTGGCTACAGATCTACACCGCCGCCGACTACCCCCACACCGGGCGCGCCCTCGCCGTAGAACCCATGAGCGCGCCACCCAACGCCCTCAACACTGGCGTTGACCTCGCAGGCCCCGGCCGGCACACCTACACGCTCACCCTGAGCGCCCACAACCTCTCACTTCCAACCCACACAGAAAACCGCTAATCCCATGACACACTTAAGGCTCGACGCCAGCTGGGTGGACTACGCCCTGGTCGCCATCTACTTCATCTTCGTACTCGGAATCGGCTGGGCCGCAAAATCCCGTGTTTCCAGCTCCATCGACTTCTTCCTCTCCGGCAGGGGACTGCCCGCCTGGGTCACCGGCCTGGCCTTTATCTCCGCCAACCTCGGAGCCGTCGAAATCATCGGCATGTCCGCCAATGGCGTGCAATACGGCTTCCAAACCATGCACTACTTCTGGATCGGCGCCATCCCCGCCATGGTGTTCCTCGGCATCGTCATGATGCCCTTCTACTACGGCTCCAAAGTGCGCAGTGTTCCCGAATTCATGCGCCGCCGCTACGGCAAAGGCGCCCACCTCGTCAACGCCATCTCCTTCGCCCTAGCCCAGCTGCTCATTGCCGGCGTCAACCTGCTCCTGCTCGCCAAAATCGTCAACGCACTGCTCGGCTGGCCACTATGGGTCACCCTGGTCATCGCCGCCGCCATCGTGCTGTCCTACATCACCCTCGGCGGCCTGTCCGCCGCCATCTACAACGAAGTCCTCCAATTCTTCGTCATCGTCGCAGCCCTGCTCCCGCTGACCCTGATCGGCATGCACCGGGTCGGCTGGTGGTCCGGACTCAAAGACGCCGTCGCCACCGAATCCCACTTCCACACCTGGCCCGGCACCGACATCTCCGGCTTCTCCAACCCCGTCTGGTCCGTCGTTGGCATCGTCTTCGGCCTCGGCTTCGTCCTCTCCTTCGGCTACTGGACCACCAACTTCGTCGAAGTCCAGCGCGCCATGGCCTCCGAATCGCTCTCGGCAGCCCGCCGCACCCCCATCATCGGCGCCTTCCCCAAGATGTTCATCCCCTTCCTGGTGGTGCTCCCCGGCATGGTCGCCAGCGTCCTCGTCGCCGAGTTGATGGGGGAGAACCCCACCAGCCAACCCAACGACGCCGTACTGCTGCTCATGCGCGACCTGCTACCCAACGGCCTGCTCGGCGTCGCCATCGCCGGCCTGCTGGCCTCCTTCATGGCCGGCATGGCCGCCAACATCTCGGCCTTCAACACCGTGATGAGCTACGACATCTGGCAAACCTACGTCGTCAAAGACCGCGACGACGACTACTACCTCAAATTCGGCCGCCTCATGACCGCCGCCGCCACCATCATCGCCATGTTCACCGCGCTGATCGCCCAGAACTTCGGCAACGTGATGGACTACCTCCAAACCCTGTTCGGCTTCTTCAACGCGCCCCTGTTCGCCACCTTCATCCTCGGCATGTTCGTCAAGCGCATCACCCCCACCGCAGGCTGGACCGGCCTGGTCGCCGGCACCCTCTCCGCCGTGGCCTACTGGTACGTCTCCAACTTCACCGACGCCACCGCCAGCATCTTCAACCTGCCCGGCCAAGGCACCGCCTTCGTCGCCGCCTCCATCGCCTTTGCCGCCGACATCATCGTCTCCCTGATCGTCTCCGCGATGACCACCCCCAAACCCGACGAAGAACTCGTCGGCTTCGTCAAGTCCGTCACCCCCAAGGCGCAACTCGTCGACGCCACCGAGGCCACCATGCCGTGGTACATGCGCACCGTGCCGCTCGGCACCCTCGCCATGATCCTCGTCATCGCCCTCAACGTCATCTTCGCCTAACCCCGCCCCAGCAGCACATCTCGCAAAGGACCACACCCCATGGCAACCCCACACACCCAACCCCAGGCATCCCGCCACAAGGCCGGCGCCTTCGACATCCGCAACGTCATCGGCGCACTCCTCGGCATCTACGGAATCGTCCTCATCATCTGCTCCTTCGTCATGGACTCCGGCTCCCCCATGAAAAACGACGCCGACAACCTCTACGCCGGAGCCGGCATGCTCGCCGTCGCCGTCATCTTCATGCTGTGGGCCAAACTGCGCCCCATCATCGTTGAAGAATAAGTCCCACCGCAGCACCCAACGCCCCCGCGTGTGCCCGCCCCAAAAACCACGCGGCACACCCGGGGGCGTCATCGCTTTCAAGCACCCAAGGACCACCCCACCATGACAAACCGCATCACCGTCCACCCAACCCACCTCGCTGACGGCCGCGAAATCATCTACTTCGACGACACCGACGGCCACGATCGGGCCTCCTACCCCGACACCCGGAAACTGCCCGAAGCCACCACCGTGTCGACCATGCGCCGCGACCCCCTCACCGGAGCATGGGTCGCCTACGCCGCCCACCGCATGAACCGCACCTTCATGCCCGCAGCAGCAGACAACCCACTGGCACCCACCACCGACCCCGAACACCCCTCCGAAATCCCCGCCCCCGACTACGACGTCGTCGTCTTCGAAAACCGCTTCCCCTCCTTCAGCACCCACCTCGACGGCGACCCGCACGCCACCTGGCACGTCGGCGAGCAACCGCTCTACGTTGAAAAACCCGCATACGCCCGCTGCGAAGTCGTCTGCTTCACCAGCGACGTCAACCAATCCTTCCGGGACCTCAGCGTCACTCGCATCCGCACCGTCATCGAAGCCTGGACCCACCGCACCGCAGCTTTATCTGCCATCGAGGGAGTCAAACAAGTCACCCCCTTCGAAAACCGCGGCGAAGAAATCGGTGTCACCCTGCAACACCCCCACGGGCAGATCTACTCCTACCCCTTCCTGCCGCCCCGCACCGAGCAACTTCTCGCACAAGCCCGGGCGCACCGCCAAAAAACCGGTGGGCACCTCTTCGACGACATCATCGCCGCCGAAAAAGCCGACGGCCGCCGCGTCATCGCCGAAACCGACGACTTCATCATCTTCGTCCCCGGCGGGGCGCGCTGGCCGATGGAAGTCATCCTCGCCCCCAAACGCAACGTCGCAGACTTCACCGAACTCAGCGACGCCGAAAAAGACGCACTAGCGCCCCTGCTGAAAAAGCTGTACACGGCCGTCGACCGCTTCTTCGACGGTGTGGACAAAACCCCTTACATCGCCGGCTGGAATCAGGCGCCCATCGGCGAGCCCGACCGTGATCTGTGCCGCCTACACCTACAACTGTTTTCCCTCATGCGTTCACCCGGCCGAATGAAATTCCTCGCCGGCAGTGAATCCGCCATGGGGGTGTGGATCAGTGATACCACCCCAGAACGCATCGCCACCCGCTTTAAGGAGATCTGGCAATGACCATCGCAACCCACCGCGACGACACCCAACTCGCCGCCGACGCGACCGCCCTGTTCACCCACACCTTCGGCACCACCCCCACCGGGGTGTGGGCCGCCCCAGGGCGGGTGAACCTCATCGGCGAACACGTCGACTACGCCGACGGCGTCTCCATCCCCTTCGCCCTCGGACAATCCACCGCCGCCGCCTGCGCGCCCCGCACGGACGGGCTGCTACGCATTGTCTCCCAGGCCGATGACACTCTCCGGCTCGACATCCCACTCGCCGAAGTCGGCCCCAACAACCCCGCCAACTGGGCCGGCTATATCGCCGGATCCATCTGGGCGGGACTCGACAGCGGGGCCATCCCCACCTGCGAAGGCATGGATATCGCCCTGGTCAGTGACGTGCCGGTCGGCTCCGGACTTTCCTCCTCAGCCGCCCTGGAATGCAGCGTCGCTGTCGCCGCCTACGAGCTTGCCACCGGCACCAGCCCCGATGACACTGCCCGCGCAGCCCTCGTCGACGCCTGCATCCGCGCAGAAAACGAAGTAGTGGGCGCCTCAACCGGGGGGCTCGACCAACGGGCCAGCCTGTTTGGGCAACCCGGACACGCCCTCGCCATCGACTTCGCTGCCAACACCTTCACCCTCGTGCCCTGCGACATGGACGCCGCAGGCCTGGTGCTGCTCATCGCCGACACCAATGCGCCCCACAGCCTCGCCGACGGCCAATACGCCTCCCGCCGAGGCGTCATCGACGCCGTCGCCCACGACCTCGGCAGCCTGCGCACCCTCCCCAACGGTGCTGAGGCCGCCCGCACCTGGGCCCAAGGCGAACACAACACCGCCGGCATCGAACCGGAGGTGGCCGCCCGTCGCGTGAAGCACGTGCAAGAAGAAACCACCCGCACAATCGAAGCCGCACATGCTCTGGAACGCGCCGACTTCGACACCTTCCGGCGCCTGATGGCCGATAGCCACATCTCGCTGCGCGACCATTTCGAAGTCGTCACCGAGGAACTCGAATCGGCATTCCAAGCCGCCGGGGCCCACGGCGCCCGCATGACCGGCGGTGGATTCGGCGGCAGCGTCATCGCACTGGTGCCCAAAGACCAGGTCGAATCCACCATGGCTGCTATTGCCGCGGCAGCTAAAAAAGGCGGGTACCCCGAACCGACCTTCATGCTCGCCACCCCCAGCGCCGGCGCCCGCCGGATCGCCTAGGCACCGTCGACGCCGACAAAAACACCCGCCCCGCACCTCAAGGGCGCAGCCACCAGTTCATCCAGTGCTTAAAGGCTGCGCCCTTCAAAGAGGTACTCCCCGTGATGAAAAACATGGGGGTAAAAGGGGTAGGTGTGACTGGCACCATTAAAGCGGGGTATCATTGCCAGGTTAGACCACCAAAAGCCAACCGAAGGACTTCACACCCGTGTCAGAAGAACTCCTTACCCAAGAGCAGCTCGACGCCGCCGCACACGCGGCAGAGCACGCTTTTGCCTCCGCCGATAACCTGGACGAACTGACATTTGCGCGGCGTGAGCACCTCGGTGACGACGCCCCCATCCCGATGGCCCGCCGCAGCCTCGGCAGCCTGCCGAAAGAGCAGCGCAAGGATGCCGGACGTCTGGTCAACATGGCTCGCGGACGGGTCGAGAAGGCCTTCGCGGAGGCCAAGACCCGCCTGGAAGAAAAGCGCAACGCGGAAGTGCTCGTCGCCGAAGCTGTTGACGTGACCGTGCCGACCACCCGCCACCAGCTCGGCGCGCTACACCCCATCACTCAGCTGTCTGAGTCGATCGCCGACATCTTCGTCGGCATGGGTTGGGAAATCGCAGACGGCCCCGAGGTGGAAGCCGAGTACTTCAACTTCGACTCTTTGAACTTCCTGCCGGATCACCCGGCCCGCACCCTGCAGGACACCTTCCACATCGCTCCGGAAGGCTCCAAGCAGGTGCTGCGCACCCACACCTCCCCGGTGCAGATGCGCACCATGCTCTCCCGTGATGTTCCGATCTACATCGCCTGCCCCGGCCGCGTGTTCCGCACCGATGAACTCGATGCGACCCACACCCCGGTGTTCCACCAGATTGAGGGGCTGGCCGTCGACAAGGGCCTGACCATGGCGCACCTGCGTGGCACCCTCGACCACCTGGCGAAAACCCTGTTCGGCCCCGACACCCACACCCGCATGCGCGCCAACTATTTCCCCTTCACTGAGCCCTCCGCCGAGGTCGATGTGTGGTTCCCCAACAAAAAGGGTGGCGCCGGTTGGATCGAATGGGGCGGATGCGGCATGGTCAACCCGAATGTGTTGACCGCCGCCGGCATCGACCCCGAGGAATACACCGGTTTTGCTTTCGGCATGGGCCTGGAACGCACGCTGCAGTTCCGCAATGGCCTGTCCGACATGCGTGACATGGTCGAAGGCGATGTGCGCTTCACCTTGCCTTTCGGCGTGCACTCCTAGAACTACCCAGCATTTCGCTTCACTACACACCCCATAACAGGAGAGTTAATCCATTATGTTGATCGCAAAGAGCTGGGTCGAACGTCTCGTTGGCCAGGCCCAGGACGGTTTCACCGCCACAGATGAGGACATGGACAAGGGTTTTGTCCGCGTCGGTTTCGAAACCGAAGGCTATGAGCCTATTGCGCAAACCACCGGCCCGTTGGTTATTGGTCGCGTCGAAAAAATCGAGGAGCTGACGGGTTTTAAAAAGCCGATCCGTCACTGCCAGGTCAATGTTGGTGATGCCAATGGCACCGGGGAGTTGCAGTCCATCGTGTGTGGCGCCCGCAATTTCCGCGAGGGTTCTACCGTGGTGGTGTCCCTCCCGGGCGCGGTTCTTCCCGGCGATTTCGCCATTTCTGCCCGCGAAACCTATGGCCGAATGAGTGCCGGCATGATCTGTTCCGCAGCTGAGCTGGGTTTGGCTAGCGCCCAAAACAAGGGGATCATCACCCTGGATCCCGCGGTGGGCGCCCCCGGCGACGATGCCCGCCCGGTGTTGGGTTTGGAAGACACCGTCTTCGATGTCAATGTCACCCCGGATCGCGGCTACGCATTGTCAGCTCGTGGTTTGTCCCGCGAGATTGCCTCGGCTTTCGAAACCGGTTTCGTTGACATCGCGGAAGATCCTTTCACCACCGTCCCGGAAATCAAGGCTTTGGGCCTGACTCGTCCGGATGTTTCCGGCGCGGAGGTGCTGAGCGTCACCGTTGAGCAGGACACCAAGTGTGATCGTTTCGGTGTGTGCCTGGTCGAAGGGATTGATCCCTCGGCCGAGTCTCCGTTCTGGTTGCAGCGGGAGCTGATGCTGTGTGGCCAGCGACCGGTCAATGCGGCCACCGACGTCACGAATTATGTGATGATGCTGTTGGGGCAGCCGATGCACGCTTTCGATGCGGACAAGCTGACCGGTGGTCTGACGGTGCGTCGTGCGGCAGAAGGGGAGAAGCTGCTGACCTTGGATGAGGTCGAGCGCGCTTTGCACGCCGAGGACGTGGTGATCTGCGATGAGGCTGGGGTGCAGTCGCTGGCTGGCGTGATGGGTGGCACCACTAGCGAGATCTCCGATGAGACGGTCAACGTCTTCTTCGAGGCCGCACACTGGGATCCGATTACGGTGGCCCGCACCTCGCGCCGGCACAAGCTGTCTTCCGAGGCGTCTCGGCGTTTCGAGCGCGGCGTGGATCCGGCTTTGGTGGAGGTGGCTCTCGACTTGGCTGCCGCTTTGCTGGTCGCTATCGCCGGTGGCTCCGTCAACCCGGGCCGCACCCTGGTTGGTGAGGTACGGGATATGCCGGTCGTGGAGATGAAGATTTCCCGCCCGAGCGACATTGCCGGTGTGCAGTATTCCGAGCAGACGGTGCTGGATCGCCTGGCTGAGGTAGGCTGCGCGGTCGAGCGTGATGGGGAGACCTTGCGTGTGGTGCCGCCGACCTGGCGTCCGGATATCACCATGTCTGCGGACTTGGTGGAGGAGGTTCTCCGTTTGGAGGGCCTGGAGGATATTCCCTCGATCGTGCCGACGGCTCCTGCCGGCCGAGGCTTGACTGCGGCGCAATTGCGTCGCCGTGCGATCGGCCACGCGTTGGCGTACACCGGTTTCGCGGAGATTTTGCCGACCCCGTTCACCTCCAATGACGTGTTTGACGTGTGGGGCCTGGATGCTGATGATGAGCGCCGCCGAACCGTGAAGGTGCTCAACCCGCTGGATGCGGACTACGCCCAGCTGGGTTCGACCCTGTTGCCGTCGATGCTGGAGGCATTGAAGCGCAATGTGGCCCGCGGTACGACGTCGGTGGCGTTGTTCGGTCTGGAGCAGGTCAGCATTGCTCAAGGTGAGGGCCGTTCGCCGATGCTGAATGTGGCACAGCGTCCAGATGCTGCTGAGCTGGAAGACTTGCTGAACTCCCTGCCGCAGCAGCCGTTGCACGTTGCAACCGTGGCGTGTGGTCTGGACGAGTTCGATGGCCCGTGGGGTAAGGGCCGTCCCTTTACCTACGCCGATGCTATCGAGTCTGCTCGGGTGGTGGCGCGCGCTGCCGATGTGGAGCTGGATGTGGTGGCTGGTGCCCAGCTGCCCTGGCACCCGGGTCGCTGCGCCGAGTTGCGTGTTGGTGATGTCGTGGTCGGCTATGCCGGCGAGTTGCACCCGCAGGTGCTTGAGCGTGCTGGCCTGCCGGAGCGGACCTGTGCGATGGAGCTGAATGTGTCGGCGTTGCCCTTTGCGCCGTCGGCGCCTGCTCCGGTGTTGTCGGCGTTCCCGGCGTTGTTGCAGGATGTTGCCCTGATCGTTGACAAGTCTGTCAGCGCTGAAGAGGTTCGTCGTGTGGTGGAAGAGGCTGCCGGTGAGCTGGTGGAAAACGTCGCGCTGTTCGACGTGTACACCTCGGAGGCACTGGGTGAGGATAAGAAGTCCTTGGCCTATGCGTTGACGTTCCGTGCTCCGGATCGGACGCTGACCGACGATGAGTGCTCGGCGGCACGTTTGGCGGCCGTCGAGGCAGCGGAGAAGGCCTTTGGCGCGCAGTTGCGTGGCTAGTTTCCGCTGATGGGGGTGCGCCCTGCGTGGTTTTTGCGAAACTGCGCAGGGCGCTATCTTCTTTGTAGGGGCTGGGGGATTGTGAGTGTGGGGTGCGGGGGTAAAAAACCTGGTGCATAATTTGCAATGGCTTGTATAAATGCTAGGATGGCTGCATGACTACAATCGCCGTTGCAGGTGCCACCGGATACGCTGGCACGGAAATTCTGCGCCTCATCCTCGGGCACCCCGCCTACCAGTCCGGGCAGCTCAGCATCCACGCGCTAACCGGATCCTCCAGCGTCGGCGACCGTCTCGGGCAGCACGCACCCCACCTGGTGCCACTGGCGGACCGGGAAATCCTGGCCACCACCGCCGAAAATCTGCAGGGCGCAGATGTGGTGTTCCTAGCTTTGCCCCACGGACACTCGGGTCCCCTTGCCGAAGCGCTCGGCCCAGACACTCTCGTCATCGACTGTGCCGCGGATTTCCGTTTGCGCAGCGCCAGCGAGTGGGAGCACTACTACGGTTCCAAGCACGCCGGCACCTGGCCCTACGGGCTGCCGGAAATCCCCGGGGCACGTCAGCAATTAGCCACCACGCGGCGTGTCGCAGTGCCCGGCTGTTTTCCCACCGGCGCCACCCTGGCGCTGCTGCCCGCAGCTCATAGCGGGCTGATTAGCGGCCGCGTCACGGTCACCTCCTTTACCGGCGTATCCGGCGCCGGTAAAAAAGCCGCGGTGCAATTTCTCGGGGCTGAGACCATGGGTGACGCTGTCGCCTACAACGTCGCCGGGCGACACCGGCACACCCCGGAGATTACCCAGAACCTGCAAGGGGTCCACCCCGATGGGCAAGAGTTCGCCATCACCTTCACCCCGGTGCTGGCACCAATGGCGCGAGGCATTCTCACCACAGCCCAAGCCGCACTGCCCGCTGGCACCACGGCCGAGATGGTGCAGGCCACCTACGAGCAGTTCTACGCCGACGAGCCCTTCGTGCACGTCCTGCCCGCCGGCATTCAACCCCACGTAAAAAATGTGGTGGGCACCAACATGTGCCACCTGGCAGTCGCGGTCGATGAGCGCACCAGCACCCTGGTGGTTACCTCCGCCATCGACAACCTCACCAAGGGAACAGCCGGTGGCGCGGTGCAATCAATGAACATCGCGCTGGGATGGGAGGAAACCGCAGGTCTTCCCACCATCGCCGCCGCCCCCTAACACACTCGCTTTCACACCTTCACCTTCTTTAGGAGTCATCCCCATGGCAGTCACCGGCCCCACCGCAGTACCAGGCTTTTCAGCCGCAGCCACCACCGCAGGGATTAAACCCTCCGGCAAGCCGGATATGGCGCTGGTCGTCAACAACGGCCCCGAATTCGCTGCCGCAGCAGTGTTCACCCGCAACCGGGTGTTCGCAGCGCCCGTTGCAGTCTCTCGCACCGCTGTGGCCGACGGTCAACTTAAAGCGGTGCTGTACAACTCCGGCAACGCCAACGCCTGCAACGGCGTGCCCGGGGTAGAAGACGCGACCGCCAGCGTGGAGCACGCAGCGCGAAACCTAGGAATGGACGTTTCGGATGTGGCGGTGTGCTCCACTGGTCTGATTGGTGAGCGCCTGCCCATGGACAAGGTGCACGCCGGCATTGATGCGCTCAGCGGCGCGGTAAGCGACGATGTCGATGCGGGAATCGCCGCCGCGGAGGCCATCTTGACGACGGACACCTACAAAAAGACCACCCTGGTCCAAGCAGACGGCTTTGCCGTCGGCGGAATGGGTAAGGGCGTGGGCATGATGGCTCCGTCGTTGGCGACGATGTTGGTGTGCCTGACCACCGATGCCAAGGCCACCCCGGAAGCCCTCCACGCGGCGCTCAATGCCGCCAGCGATGTCACCTTCAACACTCTCGATATTGATGGCTCAACCTCGACGAACGACACCGTCATCATCATGGCTAATGGCGCCAGCGGAGTTACTCCCAGCCAGGAGGAGCTCAACGCGGCGGTGCTGCAGGCCTGCGCGGAGCTCGCGGATCTCATGCAGGCCGACGCCGAAGGCGTCACCAAGCGCGTTACGGTGACCGTGACCGGTACTTCCACCAACGAACAAGCCGTAGCCGCCGCGCGGACCGTGGCCCGCGACAACCTGTTTAAGTGCGCGATGTTCGGGTCCGATCCGAACTGGGGGCGCGTGCTAGCGGCCGTCGGCATGGCTGATGCTGACATGGACGCCGACAACATTTCCGTGGCCTTTAATGGGCACACCGTGTGCGAGCGCACCACTGGCACCCCACACGCCCGCGAAGTCGACCTGTCGGGCCCCGACATCGACGTCACCATCGACCTGGGCACCGGGGGAGAAGGTACCGGTTTCGTGCGCACCACCGACCTGTCCCACTCTTACGTGGAAATCAACTCGGCGTACTCCACCTAAAGCACCACCCAGAGCGCCGCTGCATTCCATCACAACAAACCAAGAGACACCATGGACGATCTGCTGAAAAAACTCTCTCCCGAAACCAAGGCCAATGTCTTGGCTGAGGCGCTGCCCTGGCTGCAGCACTTCCGCGACAAAATCGTGGTCGTCAAATACGGCGGTAACGCCATGGTCGACGACGAACTAAAAGCCGCCTTCGCTGCCGACATGGTGTTTTTGCGCACCGTCGGGGCGAAACCCGTGGTGGTGCACGGTGGTGGCCCCCAAATTTCCTCCATGCTGTCTCGGGTGGGTCTGGAAGGCGAATTCCTCGGTGGCTTCCGCGTCACCACCCCCGAGGTGATGGAAATCGTGCGCATGGTCCTGTTCGGCCAGGTCAACCGCGAACTGGTGGGATTGATCAACAGCCACGGCCCCTACGCCATCGGAACCAGCGGCGAGGACGCCGGCCTGTTCACCGCCACCAAACGCCTGGTAGAGGTCGAAGGGGAACTCACCGATATCGGGTTGGTGGGCGATATCGCCCACGTCGATGCCACGGCACTGATGGACCTGATCGATGCGGGCCGAATCCCGGTGGTCTCCACCATCGCGCCCGATGAGGACGGCCAGGTGTACAACATCAACGCCGACACCGCCGCCGGGGCCTTGGCCGCCGCAATCGGTGCGGAACGACTACTGATTTTGACCAACGTCGAAGGCCTCTACACGGACTGGCCGAACACCGACTCTCTGGTCTCAAAGATCAGCCCCAAGGACCTCGCCACAATCCTGCCCAGTTTGGATGCCGGCATGATCCCCAAGATGGAATCCTGCCTGTCCGCCGTCAATCAGGGGGTGCGCGCAGCGCACGTCATCGATGGGCGCACTGCCCACTGCGTGCTGCTCGAGCTGCTCACCGAAGGCGGTATCGGAACCATGGTGGTCGAACCGGGTGGCGATCAAGTCATGGCCGCCCCGGAATTCCGCTCCCACCACTAAGCCCGCAATCCCCACCCGCGGAGTTTTTCAACGCAAGGACACCCAACACACGATGCACACCACTACCGAAAACCCCACCCTGTTGACCCGGTGGGATGCCGTCATGATGAACAACTACGGCACCCCGGCTTTGGGCATTGTTCACGGACACGGCTGCTACCTCACCGACGAGCAGGGGAAAAACTACCTCGACATGTTGTCGGGTATCGCCGTCAGCAGCCTGGGATACGGACACCCGGCCCTGGTGAAAGCGGTGAGCGATCAGGCGGAAAGCTTTGCCCACGTATCCAACCTCTTTGCCCACGAGCCGGGTATTGCGGTCGCCGAGAAACTCGCCCAACGATTCGCGCCCGGCCGCGACGATGTGCGGGTTATGTTCTGCAATTCCGGGGCCGAAGCTAACGAGGCGGCTTTCAAACTGGCCCGTCTGACCGGACGGGGACGGATCCTCGCGGCGGAAAACGGATTCCATGGTCGCACGATGGGTTCTCTGGCGATGACCGGGCAACCCGGCAAACGCGAACCTTTCGCGCCGCTTCCCGGCGGGGTGGAGTTTTACCCCTACGGCGATACAAAAGCCTTAACCGAACTGGTGGAGCAGGATCCCGACAACGTTGCCGCCATCATTCTGGAACCCATTCAAGGAGAAACGGGCGTGATTCCGGCGCCGGAGGGCTTCTTGTCGGAAGTTCGCTCCCTGTGCGATCGGGTGGGCGCCCTGATGATCGTCGATGAGGTGCAAACCGGGGTGGGTCGTACGGGCGACTTTTATGCCCACGCGCACGGTGACGGGGTGCTGCCCGACGTGGTGACCATGGCCAAAGGACTCGGCGCGGGCCTACCGATTGGGGCCGTTGTGGCCTGCGGTCGCGCCGCCAGCCTGTTCACCCCGGGCAGCCACGGCACTACCTTTGGTGGAAATCCGATCGCTACCGCAGCGGCCGCGGTGGTGCTCGACATCGTCGACGATGACTTCATTGCCGCCGTCGCCGATAAAGGCGCGCATTTAACAAAATTGATCACCGATATTGAGGGCGTGGATCATGTGCGCGGCCGGGGCTTGATGCTCGGCGTGGTGCTCAAGGAGCCGATCGCGAAAGATGTGGTCGCTCGTGGGCTGCGCAACGGCATTATTCTCAACGCTCCCGCCGAGAACGTGATCCGCTTGACGCCGCCCCTGGTGATCAGCGCAGCCGAGCTTGAGCTGGCTGCCGAAAAATTGGCCACCGCAATCGCAGAAGCCCACTCCGAAAGCCCTGCCACCTAGGCAGTACCAACAAGCACCCAACGATTTTCTCTTTTTCCCACACCACGAAGGATCACGCAATGAGTATCAGGCATTTTTTGGCCGACGACGATCTGACCCCCCAAGAGCAGGCCGACGTGCTCGCGTTGGCTGCTGCACTCAAGCAGCAGCCTTTGGCCCGCCGGCCTTTGGAAGGCGGCAAATCTGTCGCCGTCCTGTTCGATAAGACCTCCACCCGCACCCGTTTTAGCTTCGATGCTGCTATCGCCCAGATGGGCGGTAATGCCATCGTTGCTGATACCGGAAAAACCCAGATGGGCAAGGGAGAAACCTATCAAGATACCGGCGCGGTTTTGTCCCGTTTCGTGGAAATGATTGTGTGGCGCACCTACGCCCACGACAATCTCGTTCAGATGGCGCAGACCGCCACGGTGCCGATCGTGAACTCCTTGAGCGATGATTTGCACCCCTGCCAGATTTTGGCGGACCTGCAGACCTGCATTGAAAACCTCTGCCCCGAGCAAGGGCCTGTCGGTTTGAAGGGGAAGAAGGCGGTTTACCTCGGCGACGGCGACAATAATATGGCGAATTCCTACATGATTGGTTTCGCCACCGCCGGCATGGATATCACGATCTGTGCTCCCGAGGGATTCCAGCCGAAGCAGAAGTTTGTGGATCGCGCGCGGGCTCGCGCTCAGGAAACCGGCGCCACGGTCACTGTGACAGACGATGTTGCTGCGGTGGCGGGGGCCGACGTTGTCATCACTGATACGTGGGTGTCGATGGGAATGGAAAACGACGGCGTGGATCGCCGCACCCCCTTCCTGCCGTATCAGGTCACCGCAGAGATCATGCGCAGCGCCGGACCGGATGCGATTTTCTTGCACTGCCTGCCCGCCTATCGGGGCAGTGAGGTCACCGCAGAGGTTATCGACGGGCCGCAATCTCGCGTCTTTGACGAGGCGGAAAATCGCCTGCACGCACAAAAGGCTTTGATGGTTTGGCTTTTGGAGCAGCAACAGTGAACGCGCCGCATACCCGTGCCGCCCGGCACGCCATGATTTTGCAGGTTCTCGACCACCATGACGTCACCAGTCAGGGCCAGCTGGCCCAGCTGTTGGCGACGATGGGGTGTGCCACTACCCAGGCCACCTTGTCGCGTGATTTGGACGAGCTGGGTGTCGTGAAGGTGCGCAACCCCCACGGCAAGTCGACCTATACCGCCCCCGGCAGTGATGGCCCCCTTACGGAAAATCTCGATGGCCCTCGCGACAAGCTGGTGCGGGTGTTGGAAGATATTTTGGTGAGCGTGGATTATTCCGGCAACATGGCGGTTTTGCGCACACCCGCCGGTGCCGCGCAATACCTAGCGAGCTTTATTGATCGGGCTCAACTTGATGAAGTGGTGGGGTGTATCGCCGGCGATGACACCATTTTTGTTCTGGCGCGTGAGCCGATGAGTGGGCAGCAGCTAGCTGATCGCTTTATGGCGCGTTTCCAATAAGTCGCGCAGCCAAAAGGGGTTGGTTCATTCTCAGTGAGGATGAACCAACCCCTGTGCTCTAGTGATGCCCGGTGTGGGCGGTTGGGCTGAGTGGGAAGCTGTTAAGAGGACAGTCCTGAGGAAGAACCGGCCCCTTGGAAGTTTCCGAGTCCGGCGGGGATGTCTTTACAGATGCGGGCGGAATTGTCCCAATCCAGGTAGTACTTGTAGTACACGTTCGACAGCTCATTGATGTACCAGGTCGAGTGGTAGGGCTTCCCGGCTGCCTTGTCCTTGTTTCGGCGCTGAGTTTCCTTGGCGATGATGTTCTTTTTTCGATCCTGCGCTGCGCGCTTGGATTCTGCCGGATTGGTGTAGCCGCGCTGTAGAAGCACCGGGCAGGAGGCGTTTCCTAGTTCCTTGTAGAGGCGCGCCTCAATGCCATAGAGCTTGTCTTGTTCTGCGACTTTAGACAGCTGTGCGGCGTGTGCGTCGCCGGCGAAGCCCACGGACACACACGCTGCGGCGAGTGCGGCTGCGATGGTTTTCTTGCTCCATGCGGTCATGGGTTTTGCTCCGATCTGCACCTTTTATGTAGGCGCTGAGATTGTTTTTGGTGGTGCACCGGTGGAGAAAGCAGGGATCTTTTGCGACCTGCGCTGCGGGTAGCTGCGGGGGTGCTTTCTCGACTGCTTTTCACGTTAGGTGGTGGGGGCGGTGTTGGGCAGGGGCTTCGGCAAGAAAAGCGCCTTTCGGGTGTATCTTTAAGCGCGGAAATGCTCTGAACAGTGTTTTTGCCTCTAACGGCAGGGTCATCCGAATGGGGGAGGGGTAGCTTCCGAACTAGCCTGCATATTTTGCGTGCGAGGGAATATTACGCTAAGGTGTTGGGTGAAAGGCGCCCCCGGGGAAGCTGCATTCGCAGCTTGACATCCGGAAACCGCGCGAAGCGCCCGCCGCTGGTGCGGGGGTAAAACCCAGCGTCAGACCAATCGGCTCGTTTTGCTACTATCAAACAGCCTAAAAACTCACTGCTGGCTAACGCTAGCCAGCACATTTGAGAAAAAAACTCTTCACCGCACAGGCGGTGAAGTGACCTTCCATTGCACAGGAGAAACCACACACCATGACCGCACGCGTCGTTCTCGCATACTCCGGTGGTCTCGACACCTCTGTCGCGATCCCTTACCTCGCCAAGATGACCGGTGGCGAAGTGATCGCCGTCTCCCTCGACCTGGGCCAAGGCGGCGAAGACATGGAGAGCGTGCGTCAGCGCGCACTGGACTGCGGTGCGGTGGAGTCCATCGTCATCGACGCCAAGGACGAATTCGCCAACGAGTACTGCCTGCCGACCATCAAGGCCAACGGCATGTACATGAAGCAGTACCCGCTGGTCTCCGCCATCTCCCGCCCGCTGATCGTGAAGCACCTCGTGGAGGCAGCCAAGGAATTCGGCGGCACCCACGTCTCCCACGGCTGCACCGGCAAGGGTAACGACCAGGTCCGCTTCGAAGTGGGCTTCATGGACACCCACCCCGACCTGGAGATCATCGCTCCGGCCCGCGACTACGCCTGGACCCGTGACAAGGCCATCGCCTTCGCCGAAGAAATCAACCTCCCGATCGAGCAGTCCAAGAAGTCCCCGTTCTCCATCGACCAGAACGTGTGGGGCCGCGCCGTGGAAACCGGATTCCTCGAAGATCTGTGGAACCCGCCGACCAAGGACCTCTACGCCTACACCGAGGATCCGGCACTGGGCAACGCCCCCGATGAGCTGATCATCTCCTTCGAATCCGGCAAGCCGGTCGCTATCGACGGTCGCCCCGTCACCGTGCTCGAAGCCATCGAAGAACTCAACCGCCGTGGCGGCGCCCAGGGCGTCGGCCGACTCGACATGGTCGAAGACCGCCTGGTTGGCATCAAGTCCCGCGAAGTTTACGAAGCCCCCGGCGCGATGGTGCTCATCGCCGCCCACCAGGCCCTCGAAGACGTCACCATGGAGCGCGAACTCGCCCGCTACAAGCGCCTGATCGACGCCCGCTGGTCCGAGGAAGTCTACGACGGCCTGTGGTTTGCCCCGCTGAAGCGCTCCCTGGACGCCTTCATCGAGTCCACCCAGGAAAACGTCACCGGCGACATTCGCCTGGTGCTGCACGCCGGCCGCATCACCGTCAACGGTCGCCGCAGCGACAAGTCCCTCTACGACTTCAACCTGGCGACCTACGACACCGGCGACACCTTCGACCAGACCCTGGCCAAGGGCTTCGTCCAGCTGCACGGCCTATCCTCCAAGATCGCCTGCAAACGCGACCGCGAAGCCTAAAAACTTTCCGCCTCACGCGAGCAGCACTGTGCCCCATCGCCGCCACAACACCTGCCGGACGATGGGGCACACCCCTATCTGTGGCGCAAAGCCCGCCCACTGACCAACTAGAGTGGCAGTAGCACATTGCCCAAAATACGTCGACGATCAAGGAACACCACACACCCCATGACTGAGCACAACCAACACCACGGAACCAACGAAGGCGCACTGTGGGGCGGACGCTTCTCCGGAGGCCCCAGCGAGGCAATGTTCGCGCTGAGCGTATCCACCCACTTCGACTGGGTGCTAGCCCCCTACGACGTGCTGGCATCCCAGGCACACGCCAAGGTGCTCAACAAGGCGGGGCTGCTCAGCGACGAGGATCTAGCCACCATGATCGACGGGCTGAAGCAGCTGGGGGAGCAGGTTCGCACCGGACAATTCCAGCCGCTGCCCAGCGACGAGGACGTGCACGGTGCCATGGAGCGCGGCCTGATCGACATCGTCGGCCCCACCGTCGGCGGACGCCTGCGGGCGGGACGCTCCCGCAACGATCAGGTGGCAACCCTATTCCGCATGTGGGTACGTGACGCTATCCGCGCGCTTGCCGTCGATACCACCGACCTGGTCGACGCGCTCGTGGCACAGGCAGCGGCCCACCCGGATGCCATCATGCCGGGCAAAACCCACTCCCAAGCCGCCCAGCCGGTGCTGCTTGCACACCAGCTCCTGGCCCACGCCCAGCCGCTGCTGCGCGACATCCAGCGCCTCCAAGACCTCGATAAGCGACTCGCGGTCAGCCCCTACGGTTCTGGCGCGTTGGCGGGCTCATCTTTGGCGCTCGACCCGGAGGCCATCGCCGCTGAACTCGGGTTCGATTCCGCCGCCGACAACTCCATCGACGGCACCTCTAGCCGCGATTTCGCCTCCGAGACCGCCTTCGTGCTCGCACAGATCGCCGTCGACATGTCCCGACTGGCCGAAGAAATCATCTACTGGTGCACCCCCGAATACGGCTACGTCACCCTTGATGATCGCTGGTCCACCGGCTCCTCGATCATGCCGCAGAAGAAAAACCCCGACGTCGCCGAACTCACCCGCGGCAAGACCGGCCGCCTCATCGGCAACCTCGCCGGCTTGCTGGCCACCTTGAAAGCACAGCCCCTGGCCTACAACCGCGACCTGCAGGAAGACAAGGAACCGATCGTGGATTCCGTCAACCAGCTCACCTTGCTGTTGCCCGCCATGACTGGGCTGGTATCCACCCTCGTCTTCCACGAGGAGCGCATGCGGGAACTCGCACCGGCTGGATTCACCCTGGCCACCGACCTTGCAGAATGGATGGTGCGAGAAGGCGTGCCCTTCCGCGAGGCACACGAAGCCTCGGGCGCATGCGTGCGCCTGGCAGAAGCCCAAGGCAAAACCCTCAACGATCTCACGGACGAGGAACTGGCCGGCGTGGACCCGCGCCTCACCCCCGCAGTGCGCGAGGTACTCACCATCGAAGGTGCAGTCGCATCCCGCGCTACCCGCGGCGGCACTGCCGGCGTGCGGGTGGCAGAACAACGCCAACGTGTCGCTGAAGCCAGCGCCCTAGCACGCGCCTGGGCCACCACCCCGGTGCGGGGCTAACGATGAAAGAAACCCGGCTCCCCACGTGGGGAGCCGGGTTTTTCACTGCGCAGAGCGGAAATTAGCCAGCAAAAGCCGCCTGCAAGCGGCGAATACCCTCTTGCATCACATCCTGGTCTTTACAAAACGCGAAACGCACCAAAGAGCGGAAACGATCAGCGTGCGCGCTTTTCGCGAACGCAGACACCGGGATGCCCACCACGCCCGCATCAAGCAAGGGGCCTAGACAAAACTCTCGGGCGTCCTCGAACCCCAACGGTGCGGTATCCGCCACCACGTAATATCCGCCCTCCGACGCGCATACCCCAAAGCCGCATTCCCGCAACGCCTGCGAAAGCGCATCACGATTCTTTTGCAGCTGCACCGCCAATTCGGCGGTCCACTCAGCTTCCTCATTCAAGGCCTTGGCCACCGCCGGCTGCAGGGGAGAAACCCCCACAAACGACAGATACTGCTTCGCGACCACAATGGCATCGATGAGTTCAGGCTGTGCGAGCGCCCAACCCGTCTTCCAGCCGGTCGCATTGAAACACTTTGCTGCCGACGACACCGTGATGGTGCGCTGACGCATACCCGGCAACATCGCAATCGGAGTATGAGTGCGCCCATCAAAAGGCAATTTCTCATACACCTCATCGGACAACACGAGCAGATCATGATCCACCGCGAGTCGCGAGATGATTGACAGATCACGATCATCGAACATGGTGCCGGTGGGATTGTGGGGAGTATTCATCACAATCATGCGCGTCTTGGAGCTTATAGCGTCACGCAACAAATCTTCATCGACCCGGAAGCGGCCCTCGTGAGGCTCTAAGGCCACCGGAACCATCACCGCATCAGCCAAGGCCACAGCCGCCTCATAGGAATCGAAGTACGGCTCCAGGACAATGACTTCTTGCCCCGGCTCCACCAGCGCCAAAATAGCCGCCGTGAGAGCCTCCGTGGCGCCCACCGTCACCAAAACCTCGGACTGCGGATCAAATTCTTGACCATAGGTGCGCTTCCGATCAGCCGCGATAGCCTCCCGCAACACCGGGAAACCGCGACCAGGGGCGTACTGATTGTTGCCCCCAGCGATTTGGCGCTGAGCCTCCTCCAACATGGACGCAGGGCCATCGGAATCAGGAAAACCCTGCCCCAAATTGATCGCCCCGCGCTCATTGGCGAGCGCAGTCATCGTCGCAAAAATCGTTTCATCAAAACCGGCCAGGCGGCGCACAAGCTGTGTCATGGATGAACAGTGTAGGAGGTTGCAAAAACCGCTCACACGTTGGGTAGGGACCAGCTAAGCCAGCAAGGACCCACCATCGACAGGAAGCACCACGCCAGTAACAAAAGACGCATCCGCCGAGAGCAACCACGACACGGCCGCTGCAACATCCTCCGGTTCGCCCAGACGTTTCATCGGAACCTTGTCCTGCTCAGCCTGGATCCGGTGTGCAGGCAAAGAAGCAAAAGCCGCCGTACGAATGGGGCCCGGGGCAACCGCATTGATACGAATGCCCGCGTGGGCATAGTCCAACGCAGCTGTTTGGGTCAGCCCCACCACGCCATGCTTGGCGGACACATACGGACTCAAATGAGGCGACGCCCGCAAACCCGCGATCGAGGCAATGTTCACAATGGCCCCTTCGCCGACGCTTGCAAAGTGCGCCAGCTGCGCCCGCATCCCATAAAAGGTTCCCCGCACCGTCACATCGATAGCGCGGTTAAAAGCCTCATCGGACATCTCATGCAAAACCGCAGGGGGAGTACCCAAGCCGGCATTGTTGACCGCCGCATCCAACCGTCCATACTCACTCAAAGCCTTCGCAACCAGCGCATCATTATCAGCAACACAACCAGCATCCACCCGAATAAAACACGCCATGCCACCAGCGGCCTGGATCTGCGAAACCGTCATCTCGCCAGCTTCCTCGCTGATATCGCTCACCACGACTGCATACCCCGCCGCAGCGAGAGTGTGCGCGGTGGCGCGTCCAATCCCGGAGCCAGCTCCGGTGATAACGGCGACCCGTTCCACACGAGCATCAACACCAGTACGGGTGCGTCCTTCTGCAGTGTGCTCCAGCAGGGGAGCAGTGCCTTGTGAGCGGTCTTCGGTTTTCACAGACATGAGTTCTCCAAAAGATCAATCAGGAGGCACAATGTTGCGTGCCTCACCATCGTGTATAGCCGAAAACGTCCCCAAGGCTCGCAGTTTTGAGGCAAGCTGTGGAAAACCCTGCCGCCCACCGATACGGCGCGATGGGCGCAGTAACAAAGAATCGGCCGAGCCCAGCGGGGTCGATCCCGGCACAGTATGACCACGCACCAAAACAGGCAGCGAAAACCATGCATATCCCCACCGTCACCACCTCATATGTCATCTACGACGACTCGCATGTCGAAAAACTCGCCAGGCTGCTCACCTATGGTTCGGTCATCATCTTTCTGCTCGGACTGGGGATCTTCATCTACCTCAGCAGGCGGGGCGTGCGCGGCATCCTCCGCGCACCAGTTCTCATCCTTGCGTTTCTCATCGGAATTGGGGGAATCACCGTCGCTGAGCTCTATCGCGTCGACGTAGCGCACATCGCGCAGTTGCGAGCCAAGGATGAACACCTGCACGACACGTTCAACCAGAGCGCAGGAGACAACGTCGCTGTCATCACCTTGCTCACTGGAAAACGTGAAGAAAAGCAGCAAGCAATTGACGACGCGATCGCAGAAACTGTCCGGCATGCCATCATCACGACGGCCCGCGAACAGGGCAAAATTGCCCAGATGTCAGAAGACCAAACCCCGGGAAAAGTCAACTATCGGCTGGAAAACACGACAGGTGACGCGCAAGAGTGTGAAACGAAGTATGTGTCCAACGACGAGCCCCCAACCCAGCTGGCGGTCGGACGCGAGGATGTAGGGCCAGAAGTGATCTACCAGATAAAAACCAAAACAGAGACCACCTGCCAAGAAAACTCACCCGCTCGATAGCCCGAAAACCCAAAGCGCTAAACTAAGCAGTTATGAGCATTGACCCGCGTCTCCTGGACGTTCTCGCGTGCCCCAAAGACAAGGGGCCCTTGAAGTACGACGAAGCACATCAGGTTCTCGTCAACGAGCGACTCGGCCTCGCCTATCGCATTGATGATGGCATCCCGGTTCTGCTCATCGATGAAGCTACCGACTGGCCAGCGAATTCTTAACGGGTAGCCCCACCACCACGACAACCCGACCCGCCACCCCGTGAGGTGGTTCGTGCGTCGGTTTACGACTAAGACCTTTGGGAAACAACATGAACATCATTGACGAACTGTCCTGGCGCGGACTTATTAACCAATCCACCGACCTTGACGCTTTGAAGGAAGCCACCGAAAAGCCGATCACCGTGTACTGCGGCTTCGACCCGACGGGTCCCTCCTTGCATGCTGGTCACCTAGTTCCCTTGCTGATGCTCCGACGCTTCCAGCAGGCTGGCCACCGCCCAATCACCGTCGCCGGCGGCGCGACTGGCATGATTGGTGATCCTCGCGACGTCGGCGAGCGATCGATGCTGTCGGAAGAAACCATCGCGGACAACGTCGCCCGCATCGAAAAGCAACTAGCCCGCTTTGTCGACTACAACACGGGCGACTCCAATGCTGCGATCCTTGAGAACAACGCCAAGTGGATTAGCGGGATGAATGTCGTCGAATTCCTCCGCGACATCGGCAAGCATTTCTCGTTGAACACCATGCTCAATCGCGAAACAGTAAAGCGACGCCTGGACAACGACGGTATTAGCTACACCGAGTTCTCTTACATGCTGTTGCAGTCCGCAGATTACGTGCACCTGAACAAGACATACGACTGTGTGCTGCAGATCGGCGGCGGCGATCAGTGGGGCAATATCGTCTCTGGTGTTGATCTGGTTCGCCGAATCAACTCGGCGTCGGTTCACGCGCTGACCGTGCCGCTGGTGACAGACAGTGAAGGCAACAAGTTCGGCAAATCCACCGGTGGTGGCAAGCTGTGGCTTGACCCTGAGATGACGAGCCCCTACGCCTGGTACCAGTACTTCGTTAACGCAGCAGACGCCGACGTCATCAAGTACTTGCGCTGGTTCACCTTCCTCACGCAGGAAGAACTCGCGGAGCTCGAGACTGAAGTTGCCGAGCGTCCTTTCGCTCGCGTGGCGCAAAAGCGTCTCGCGGAAGAGATGACCACCTTGGTGCACGGTGCTGAAGCCACCGCTGCTGTTCAACTTGCCTCCCAAGCCCTGTTCGGTAAAGCCGACTTGGCTGACTTGGACGAAGTCACCCTGCGCGGAGCGCTCCAAGAAGCGGGTATTACCGAAATCGCGGCTGGAGAACCCCGCACCGCGGTCGATCTCCTGGTTGCGTCTGGGCTGGTTGATTCCAAGGGTGCTGCACGTCGTGCCATCAAGGAAGGTGGCGCCTACGTCAACAACGAACGCATCAGCGATGAGAACTGGGAGCCGCAGGCTGAAGATCTCCTCCACGGCATGCTCGTGTTGCGTAAAGGCAAGAAGAACTTCGCTGGCATTCATGTCAACAACTAGGGCAGTGGGCTACTAGCCCAGACCGAGAAAACCCGATTGGTGAGTGGGCCTTCCTTAAGGAGGGACTCCCAATCGGGTTTTGCTTTTAGTGGGCGGCTCAAAGTCCAGAATGCAGTCACCAAAGCGAGGGTTAAAGCAAAAACCTGTGTTGTGCTGGTGTTTTGTGTTCTGGTGTGGGGGTGTGTAACTTTATCCGGGTCAGCGCGACAGGTTCTGTTGCTTCTGGGGTCATGAAAAGTGGCTTTGGGGGTTGGGATTGTGGTTGTGTTGGTGGCCGGATTTGCAAGCTGTTTGTGGTTTGTGTAGTCTCGGTGGGACCGCCATGGTGCGGCAACGAGTTGGTGAACGTTTGTTTACGTTTTTTGCTTGTTGTTGTGTGTGGTGGGCACGATGTTTGAGAACTCAATAGTGTACCAATGTACTTGTTTTTTACAGTTGGTCTTTTCATGTGTGTGCTGTCGGGGGCTGCTTGCCCCTTTAACACCACTGTTTTTGTGGTGACAGTTTTTTCATGTGAACGGATTGACAGGTTTTGTAGAAAATTTGTTGCCGGGCCCCGCTTATCCCCGTCGGGATGGGGTCTGGTTTTTGTTCATGTAATTTTTGGATTCAACAACATTAGAACATGATGCGCAGTTTTTGTGTGTTGTGTGCTGGTTGTTTGTTTTGTTCAGGTTTTGGACTCTTGCACTTTTAATAGTGGATTTTATGTCTGATTTTTTGTGGAGAGTTTGATCCTGGCTCAGGACGAACGCTGGCGGCGTGCTTAACACATGCAAGTCGAACGGAAAGGCCCAAGCTTGCTTGGGTACTCGAGTGGCGAACGGGTGAGTAACACGTGGGTGATCTACCCTGAACTCTGGGATAAGCCTGGGAAACTGGGTCTAATACCGGATAGGACCGCACTTTAGTGTGTGTGGTGGAAAGTTTTTTCGGTTCAGGATGAGCCCGCGGCCTATCAGCTTGTTGGTGGGGTAATGGCCTACCAAGGCGTCGACGGGTAGCCGGCCTGAGAGGGTGTACGGCCACATTGGGACTGAGACACGGCCCAGACTCCTACGGGAGGCAGCAGTGGGGAATATTGCACAATGGGCGCAAGCCTGATGCAGCGACGCCGCGTGAGGGATGACGGCCTTCGGGTTGTAAACCTCTTTCGCGAGGGACGAAGCTAGCTTGCTAGTGACTGTACCTTGATAAGAAGCACCGGCTAACTACGTGCCAGCAGCCGCGGTAATACGTAGGGTGCGAGCGTTGTCCGGAATTACTGGGCGTAAAGAGCTCGTAGGTGGTTTGTCGCGTCGTCTGTGAAATTCCGGGGCTTAACTCCGGGCGTGCAGGCGATACGGGCATAACTTGAGTGCTGTAGGGGAGACTGGAACTCCTGGTGTAGCGGTGAAATGCGCAGATATCAGGAAGAACACCGATGGCGAAGGCAGGTCTCTGGGCAGTAACTGACGCTGAGGAGCGAAAGCATGGGTAGCGAACAGGATTAGATACCCTGGTAGTCCATGCCGTAAACGGTGGGCGCTAGGTGTAGGGACCTTCCACGGTTTCTGTGCCGTAGCTAACGCATTAAGCGCCCCGCCTGGGGAGTACGGCCGCAAGGCTAAAACTCAAAGGAATTGACGGGGGCCCGCACAAGCGGCGGAGCATGTGGATTAATTCGATGCAACGCGAAGAACCTTACCTGGGCTTGACATATACAGGATCGCTGCAGAGATGTAGTTTCCCTTGTGGCTTGTATACAGGTGGTGCATGGTTGTCGTCAGCTCGTGTCGTGAGATGTTGGGTTAAGTCCCGCAACGAGCGCAACCCTTGTCTTATGTTGCCAGCACGTGATGGTGGGGACTCATGAGAGACTGCCGGGGTCAACTCGGAGGAAGGTGGGGATGACGTCAAATCATCATGCCCCTTATGTCCAGGGCTTCACACATGCTACAATGGTCGGTACAACGCGTCGCGAGCCTGTGAGGGTGAGCTAATCGCTGAAAGCCGGCCTCAGTTCGGATTGGGGTCTGCAACTCGACCCCATGAAGTCGGAGTCGCTAGTAATCGCAGATCAGCAACGCTGCGGTGAATACGTTCCCGGGCCTTGTACACACCGCCCGTCACGTCATGAAAGTTGGTAACACCCGAAGCCAGTGGCCCAACCCTTGTGGGGGGAGCTGTCGAAGGTGGGATCGGCGATTGGGACGAAGTCGTAACAAGGTAGCCGTACCGGAAGGTGCGGCTGGATCACCTCCTTTCTAAGGAGCATATTTTTTGCTGGTTGCACACCGGTTGCCATGCGTTTTTTGTGTGGTGGCTTGTTTGTTGTGTGTGACTGTTTGATTATTTTTTGACGTGGAAGCGCACGTTTATTCATGATAAAGACGCTGTAGAAAACCTTTGTTTGTATGTTGGTGCACTGTTGGGTGTCTCGGGCATTTGTGCTCGTGTGTGACGCCTTGCTGGTGGCTGTTGTGGTGCAACGAATGTGTTGTGCTGTGGTGGTTGTTGGTGGGGTGTGTGTTGTTTGTGAACTGTATAGTGGACGCGAGCATCAAACGATTGATGCGCATGGCCTAATGGTTGTGTGTGTTGGTTGTTTTGTATGTAATTTCTTATATTCTTTTTGTTTGCTACCAGCACGCACTGATTTTTTGTTGGTGTGTGTTGGTGATTGTCAAGTATCTAGTGACCATTTTTTGTGTTGTGTGTTGTAAGGGCACACGGTGGATGCCTTGGCACACTAAGCCGATGAAGGACGTGGAAGGCTGCGTTAAGCCTCGGGGAGTTGTCAATCAAGCGTTGATCCGAGGATGTCCGAATGGGGAAACCCGGCCGTCGTTATGGGCGGTCACCTGCATCTGAATACATAGGGTGTGTGGAGGTTACGCGGGGAAGTGAAACATCTCAGTACCCGTAGGAAGAGAAAACAATAGTGATTCCGTTAGTAGTGGCGAGCGAACGCGGATGTTGGCTAAACCATGTGCGTGTGATACCCGGCAGGGGTTGCGTGCGTGGGGTTGTGGGAGCAATGTTTCTAAGGTCTGCCGGTCTTAGCTTCTGTGTGCGCGTGTTAGTGGAAGTGGTGTGGAGACGCCTACCGGAGAGGGTGAGAGTCCCGTACATGAAAGCATGTCGCGATAGTTGTTGTTGTTTCCCGAGTAGCAGCGGGCCCGTGAAATCTGCTGTGAATCTGCCGGGACCACCCGGTAAGCCTGAATACTTAGTGTGACCGATAGCGGATTAGTACCGTGAGGGAATGGTGAAAAGTACCCCGGGAGGGGAGTGAAATAGTACCTGAAACCGTGTGCTTACAATCCGTCAGAGCCCTTTTGTGGGGTGATGGCGTGCCTTTTGAAGAATGAGCCTGCGAGTCAGCGGCATGTGGCGAGGTTAACACGTTGTGTGGTAGCCGTAGCGAAAGCGAATCCTAACGAGGGTGATTTTTTAGTTGCATGTCCTGGACCCGAAGCGGGGTGATCTACCCATGGCCAGTGTGAAGCAGAGGTAAGACTCTGTGGAGGCGCGAACCCACTTAGGTTGAAAACTGAGGGGATGAGTTGTGGGTAGGGGTGAAAGGCCAATCAAACTCCGTGATAGCTGGTTCTCCCCGAAATGCATTTAGGTGCAGCGTCGTGTGTTTCTTGCCGGAGGTAGAGCTACTGGATGGTTTAGCGGGACCAACATCTTAGCGACATCAGCCAAACTCCGAATGCCGGTAAGTGAGAGCACGGCAGTGAGACTGCGGGGGATAAGCTTCGTAGTCGAGAGGGAAACAGCCCAGATCGCCGGCTAAGGCCCCTAAGCGTGTACTAAGTGGAAAAGGATGTGGGATCGCGAAGACAACCAGGAGGTTGGCTTAGAAGCAGCCACCCTTGAAAGAGTGCGTAATAGCTCACTGGTCGAGTGGTTCTGCGCCGACAATGTAGTGGGGCTCAAGTACACCGCCGAAGCCGCGGCACTCCAACACTTGTTGGGGTGGGTAGGGGAGCGTCGTGCAGCGTGTGAAGTCGCCGGGTGACCGAGTGGTGGACGCTGTGCGAGTGAGAATGCAGGCATGAGTAGCGAATGATGAGTGAAAAACTCATCCGCCGGATGACCAAGGGTTCCTGGGTTAAGCTAATCTTCCCAGGGTGAGTCGGGACCTAAGGCGAGGCCGACAGGCGTAGTCGATGGACAACGGGTTGATATTCCCGTACCCGTGCACATGCGCCCATGGTGAATCATTGATACTAACCGCCCATAATCATGATGATGCTTTCTTTGATTGTGTTGTTGTGTGCGTGCGTGGGACCTGATGTGGTAGTAGCCAAGCGATGGTGTGACGCAGAAAGGTAGTTGAGCCACTTATTGGATTGTGGTGTAAGCGTGTAGCCCGCAGACTAGGTAAATCCGGTCCTGCATTGTGGGTGAGGCGTGATGCGTAGCCCTTTTGGGTGAAGTTGATGATCCTCTGCTGCCGAGAAAAGCATCTAGCGATGTGTGTGTATGGCCCGTACCCCAAACCGACACAGGTGGTCAGGTAGAGAATACTAAGGCGATCGGGTGAACTGTGGTTAAGGAACTCGGCAAAATGCCCCCGTAACTTCGGGAGAAGGGGGGCCACGGCGGGTGCCATCCTTTTTGCGGGATGGTTGCGTGTTGTGGCCGCAGAGAATAGAGGGAAGCGACTGTTTACTAAAAACACAGGTCCGTGCGAAGACGATAAGTCGATGTATACGGACTGACGCCTGCCCGGTGCTGGAAGGTTAAGAGGACCTGTTAGACCCTTTGGGGTCGAAGCGGAGAATTTAAGCCCCAGTAAACGGCGGTGGTAACTATAACCATCCTAAGGTAGCGAAATTCCTTGTCGGGTAAGTTCCGACCTGCACGAATGGCGTAACGACTTCCCTGCTGTCTCAACCACAGGCCCGGCGAAATTGCAGTACGAGTAAAGATGCTCGTTACGCGCGGCAGGACGAAAAGACCCCGGGACCTTCACTATAGCTTGGTATTGGTGTCTGCTACGGTTTGTGTAGGATAGGTGGGAGACTGTGATCGCATCACGCCAGTGGTGTGGGAGTCGTTGTTGAAATACCACTCTGATCGTAGTGGGCATCTAACCTCGGCCCATGATCTGGGTTAGGGACAGTGCCTGGTGGGTAGTTTAACTGGGGCGGTTGCCTCCCAAAGAGTAACGGAGGCGCCCAAAGGTTTCCTCAGCCTGGTTGGCAATCAGGTGTTGAGTGTAAGTGCACAAGGGAGCTTGACTGTGAGACTGACAGGTCGAGCAGGTACGAAAGTAGGGACTAGTGATCCGGCACCGGCTTGTGGAAGCGGTGTCGCTCAACGGATAAAAGGTACCCCGGGGATAACAGGCTGATCTTCCCCAAGAGTCCATATCGACGGGATGGTTTGGCACCTCGATGTCGGCTCGTCGCATCCTGGGGCTGGAGTAGGTCCCAAGGGTTGGGCTGTTCGCCCATTAAAGCGGCACGCGAGCTGGGTTTAGAACGTCGTGAGACAGTTCGGTCTCTATCCGCCGTGCGCGTTGAAACTTGAGAAAGGCTGTCCCTAGTACGAGAGGACCGGGACGGACGTACCTCTAGTGTGCCAGTTGTCACGCCAGTGGCATGGCTGGTTGGCTACGTACGGAAGGGATAACCGCTGAAAGCATCTAAGCGGGAAGCCCGTTTCAAGATAAGGTTTCGTTATTAGGTGCCCTAGAGACTATGGGGTTGATAGGCCAGATCTGGAAGCACAGTAATGTGTGGAGGTGACTGGTACTAATTCACCGAACACACCACACAAAACACCCTGATTGTTGGGTGTGTGGTGGTTGTCTAGAACTGCTTGATAATCAGCTTAAAAAGCGTAACAACAAAGAGAACATATAGGTTCGCGTCCACTATGCAGTGTTAGAAACAGCACACGTGTCACACAGTGTTGATTGTGTCGGTGGTTTTAGCGGTGGGGGAACGCCCGGTCCCATTCCGAACCCGGAAGCTAAGCTCACCTGCGCCGATGGTACTGCACACGGGAGTGTGTGGGAGAGTAGGACACTGCCGACCTAAACTTAAATAATGATTAAAGGTAGGGAGTTTTGTTGGTGCACTTAGGTGCACGAGCAGGACTCCCTACTTTTGTCATGTCTTTATCTTTTCAAGGTTTCCGCACTAGCGATGTTCAATAAAGTGTTCCGCTAGCGGGCGCCTGCGGAATATGGCGTTTGCTTTTGCGTGTAGGATTGTTGACCTGACGTTTAGTTCACTTCTGTGCCTCTTTGTTTCTTGGCGCAGAGGGGAGCGTTGCGCATCACCATAAGTGAATAGCGTGTAGTTTTTCCAAGCCCTTAAGGAGCTTCTTTTATGCCCAACGATTATCGGGATAGCCGCGACGACAACCGTTCGCAGGACAAGAGCGAACGTTCGTACGACCGAAAGTCCGGGTCTTTTGACTCCCGTGACGATCGGCGCGGTGGGTACCGTGGTGGCGACCGAGATGATCGCCGCAGTGGCGGCTACCGCGGGGGAGATCGCGATGACCGCCGCGGTGGCGGCTACCGTGGGCAGCGCGACGATCGCGACTCTCATCGTGGTGGCTACCGCGGTCGTGGAGATCGTGACGATAATCGTGGGGGTTATCGCGGTGGCGATCGTGATGACCGTCGTGGTGGTTACCGGGGTCGCGACGACGATAATCGGGGTGGTTACCGCGGTGGTGACCGTGATGACCGTCGTGGTGGTTACCGGGGTCGCGACGACGAAAACCGCGGTGGCTACCGTGGTCGTGGTGATCGTGACGATAATCGTGGGGGTTATCGCGGTGGTGACCGTGATGACCGTCGTGGAGGCTACCGGGGTCGCGACGACGATAACCGTGGTGGCTACCGGGGTCGCGGTGATCGCGACGATAACCGGGGCGGCTACCGCGGTGGCGATCGCGATGACCGGCGTGGCGGCTACAAGGGTCGTGGTGATCGCGACGACAATCGCGGCGGTCAGCGTGGGCACGCCCAACGCGGTGGTAAAGACCGCGCTTACAAGGGCCCCATGCGTCCCGGCTTTCGCGAAGAACGCATCAACAACCGCCATAACGACCCGGACATCCCGTCCGACGTCAACGCAAACCTGCTCGACCCCAGCGTTTTGCAGGACTTAAAGAGCTTGTCAAAGGACAATGCTGACAAGGTGGCCCGCCACATGATCATGGCTGCCACCCTGCTGCAGGATGATCCCGAGTTGGCGCTGCGTCACGCCCGTTCCGCAAAAGACCGCGCAGGGCGTGTCTCCGTTGTGCGTGAAACCTGCGGCATCGCCGCCTACCACGCAGGCGAATGGAAAGAAGCCCTGGCAGAACTGCGCGCCGCCCGCCGCATGTCCGGCGGCCCCGGCCTCATCGCTGTGATGGCCGACTGCGAACGCGCCCTCGGAAGGCCCGAAAAGGCCATTGAGCTCGCCCGCGAAGAAGGCATCAACCTGGATCCGGAAACCCGCTCCGAGCTCGCAATCGTCGTTGCCGGCGCCCGCCGTGACATGGGGCAGCTCGATGCTGCCGTGATCGAGCTGCAAAACGAAAACCTCGACACAACCCGCACCGACTTCTCCGCCGCCCGGCTGTTCTACGCCTACGCAGACGCCCTGAACGACGCCGGCCGACCCGAAGAAGCCATCGAGTGGTTCGCCCGCGTCGCCGAAATCGACCACGACGAATTCCTCAACGCCAGCGAGCGCCTCAACGAACTGCGTTCTGGTAGCAGTAGCCCGGTAGAAAAACCCTTAACTACCGACACCGTCGCCATTAAAGAAAACACCGAAACTGATCACGGCGACTCTGAGAGCAACGAAGCCTAAACAGCTTTCCACCCCAACTAACGCCTGCCCCGGATTTTCCAGGGCAGGCGTTAGTTTTCTCCACACTCACCGCTGTGAAAACAGCTAGGGTGCCACCGCCCGGCTAGTGCTTTGGCCCCATCAGTTTTAAGCTGGTGGACATGACTGCCGTGAACCGTGCTTATGACGCACTCCTGCTAGACCTCGACGGAACCGTGTGGGAAGGTGGCGACGCACTCGAGCACGCCGTTACCGCCATCAACGACTTCCCCGGCGCGGCCATCTACGTCACCAACAACGCCTCACGCGCCCCAGAAGACGTCGCCACCATGCTGCGCGCCATCGGCCTCAACTGCACCGCCGACGACGTTTTGACCTCCGCGCAAGCCGGCGTCATCCTCATCAGCGACTCCGGCATCGCCCCCGGCAGCAACGTGCTCGTCCTCGGCAGCCAATCCCTGCGCACACTCGTCGCCGACGCCGGCTACACCCCCGTCAACAGCGCCGACGACCACCCCGCAGCCGTCCTCCAAGGACACAACCCAGAAACCGGCTGGGCACAACTATCAGAAGCTGCCCTCGCCATCCGCGCCGGCGCCCGCTTCTACGCCACCAACCTCGACACCTCACTGCCCCAACAACGCGGCCTCATGATCGGCAACGGCGCGATGGTGCACGCCGTCGCCATCTCCACCGGAACCACCCCCACCAGCGCCGGCAAACCCGAACCCGCCATGTTCCACGTCGCCGCCAAACGCGTCCGCGCCACCAAACCCCTCGCAGTCGGCGACCGCCTCGACACCGACATCGCCGGCGGCAACGCCGCCGGAATGGACACCCTGCACGTCATGACAGGCGTGAGCAAAGCCGCCCAACTTCTTGCCGCACCAGCCCACCACCGGCCCACCCTGCTCGCCGCCGACCTGCGCGCCCTCAACAGCGACATCGACACACTACGCCCCGGAAACCAAGGCGGCTTCAGCGCCACCCGCACCGCAGAAACCGTCACCGCCAGTGGCACCCCCACCGCCGACGCGGACCCCATGGCCATCGTCCGCACCGTCCTCGGCGCCGCCTGGAGCGACAACACCGCCCCCGAACACCTCACCTTCACCACCGCAGAAGCAGAAAAGGCCTGGAAGCAATGGACATAAAACCCCAAGACTTCCGCGCCCAAGCCCACGGCCCGAACCCCCAAGAACTCAAAGAACAAGTACTGGCCCTGCTGGAGAAAAACACCACCAGCCTCGAAGAAGAAACCGTGGTGCTCAACCAAGCCCACGAACTACTCAAACAGGCCCTTTAAGCAGCCACCCGGGCACCCAAACCCAAAACTATTCGCCCCCAGTGCGCTGTGTAGCCTAGAACCAACCCCGCAGGCCCAGCCCGCGTCAGCGGTGCGCCCCACAAACAAGCACACCCCACAACGACGAACAAAAGGTAAACACATCTCATCATGGTTGCACGCCGCCGACTAGACGCAGAACTCGTGCGCCGCAAAATTGCGCGCTCCCGCGAACACGCAGTCAACCTCATCCGCGGGAACAAAGTCCACGTCAACGGGATCCTGGCCACCAAACCCGCCACCGTCGTCGACGACGCCGTCAGTATCCGCGTCGACAGCAGCGAAGACGACAACTACGCCTCCCGCGGCGCCCACAAACTCATCGGCGCCCTCGACGCCTTCAACATCGACGTCACCGGACTTACCATCCTCGACGCCGGCGCCTCCACCGGAGGCTTCACCGACGTCCTGCTGCGGCGCGGCGCCCAACAAGTACTCGCCGTCGACGTCGGCTACGGGCAACTGATCTGGCGACTCCAAAACGACCCCCGCGTCACAGTCATGGACCGCACCAACATCCGCCACCTCACCCCCGAGATGTGCGGAGGCGAACTCGACGCCATGGTCGGCGACCTGTCATTTATTTCCCTCACACTCGTCCTGCCCGCCATCGCCGAATGCCTTAAACCCGGGGCACTCCTGCTGCCCATGGTCAAGCCCCAATTCGAAGTCGGAAAAGACCGCCTCGGCTCCGGCGGCGTGGTCACCTCACCACAACTCCGCCACGAAGTCACCCTCGACGTCGCCCGCTACGCCGCCACCCTCGGGCTATCCACCCGCGGTGTCACCGCATCCCCACTGCCCGGGCCCAGCGGCAACGTCGAATACTTCCTCTGGCTAGTCAAAGACAACCTCGCCACCCACCCCGACGACACGCAGCTCGACGACATGGTCGCCACTGCCATCAAGGAAGGCCCCCAGTGAGCGCACACCAGCCCCAACCTACCGACCACGACGCACCGCACCGCGAAGTCCTCCTCGTACCCCACACCGGGCGCCACTCCAACCTCGAAGCAGCCGCCAGCGCCGCCGTGCTACTCAGCGACGCAGGCATCCGCGTGCGCGTCCTCGCCCCAGAAGACCCCACCCCACTCAACGAACACCCCATCCTCAAAGACTTCGCCCAATACCCCCACTCCATCCAAGCCGCCGCCGGATGTGAACTCGTCCTCGTCCTCGGCGGTGACGGCACCTTCCTCCGCGCCGCTGACCTCGCCTACCAACAAGACCTCCCCGTACTCGGCATCAACCTCGGGCACGTCGGCTTCCTCGCAGAATGGGAATCAGACTCCCTCGAAGAAGCCATCCGCCGTGTCGTCGCCTGCGACTACCGCGTCACCGACCGCATGACCCTCGACGTGCGCGTCATCAACGAAGCTGGAGAAACCACCGGCAGCGCCTGGGCACTCAACGAAGTCAGCGTCGAAAACCTCAACCGCCGCGGCGTGCTCGACGCCACCCTCGAAATCGACGGCCGACCCGTCAGCTCCTTCGGCTGCGACGGCGTCCTCGTCAGCACCCCCACCGGATCCACCGCCTACGCCTTCTCCGCCGGCGGGCCCGTCCTCTGGCCCTCCCTCGACGCCATCCTCGTCGTACCCAACAACGCCCACGCACTTTTCGCCAAACCACTCGTCGTCAGCCCCAAATCCCAAGTCGCCATCGAATCCAACTCCGACACCTCACCGGCTATCGCCATCATGGACGGCTTCCGGGATCTCCACATGCCACCCGGAAGCCGCGTCGAAGTCGTCCGCGGCCGCCAACCCGTGCGCTGGGTACGCCTCGACGACTCCACCTTCACAGACCGCCTCGTCCGCAAATTCCGCCTCCCCGTCGTCGGATGGCGTGGCCCCACAACCACCCCAAAGGAGGCTCCGTGCTCACCGAACTGACCATCGACCACCTGGGTGTCATCTCCCACTCCACCGTTGAGCTCGCAGACGGCCTCACCGTCCTCACCGGCGAAACCGGCGCCGGCAAAACCATGGTCGTCTCCGGCCTACGCCTGCTCTGCGGCGGACGCGCCGACGCCCAACGCGTGCGCACCGGAGCCCCCCAAGCCGTGGTCGAAGGCCGCTTCACAGCACCAGAATTCCTCGCAGACACCACCGCCACGCTCGTCGACAACGCAGGCGGCACAGTAGACGAAAACGGCGAATACATCGCCACCCGCACCGTCAACGCCTCCGGCCGCTCCCGCGCACACCTCGGCGGACGCTCAGTTCCCGCAGCAACCCTTGCCGAATTCACCGCCGACCTGCTCACCATCCACGGACAAAACGACCAACTCCGACTGCTGTCCGACGACAAACAACGAGAAGCCCTCGACCGCTTCGGCGCAGACTGCCAAACCCTCCACGACACCTACCGGCAGGCCTACACAACCTGGCGGGAACTCACCAAAGAATTAGCCGAAAAGACCGCGCAACGCCGCGAGCTCGCCCAAGAAGCCGACCGACTCCAATTCGCCATCGACGAAATCTCCGCCGTCGACCCCCAACCCGGCGAAGATATCGAGCTGCAACACACCATCCGCAGACTCCAAGACGTCGACGCGCTCCGCGAAGCCGCCCTGCGCAGCCTCGCCATGATCGACGGCGCAGCAGACTTCGAAGGCGCCGCCGACACCGGAGAACTCTCCGGGGCCAACGACCTACTCGGCCAAGCACTCGGCAGCCTCACCGGCGTCAATGACGAAGCACTCGCACAAATCGCCGACAGAATTGGCTCCATCACCGTCGCCCTGTCAGACATCTCCGCAGAACTCGGCAGCTTCTTGTCCAAACTGCCCAGCGACCCCGATGCGCTGGAAAAAATGCTCACCCGCCAACAGGCGCTGAAAAACCTCACCCGCAAATACGCCCCCGATGTGGCGGGCGTGAACGCCTGGCGTGAAAAAGCAGAGAAAAAACTCGCCCGTATCGACGTGTCACCTACCGCCATCGAAGAGCTGAAAAAACAGGTCGTCGCCGCGGAGAAAACGCTGCACACCGCAGCAAAGAAGCTCTCACAGGCCCGCGCCCGCGCCGCACAAGAACTAGGGGAGAAAGTCACCGAGGAACTCCACGGCCTGGCCATGCCCAAAGCCGTATTCACCGTCGCGATCACCCCCACCGAGCCCGGCCCACACGGTGCCGACATCATCGACTTCCGGCTCGCACCCGCCCCGAAACTCGAAGCCAAACCGCTAGCGACCTCCGCATCCGGCGGCGAGCTGTCCCGTGTCATGCTCGCCCTCGAAGTCATCGTCTCCGCCACCCACTCCGGAACCACCCTCGTTTTCGACGAAGTCGATGCCGGCGTCGGTGGCCGCGCCGCCGTGGAAATCGGTCGCCGGCTCGCGCGGCTGGCCCGGCACAACCAAGTCATCGTCGTCACCCACCTGCCGCAAGTCGCGGCCTTCGCCGACACCCACATCCACGTCTCCAAAGACGTCGGCGACGAATCAGTGACCTCAGCAGTGCAACAACTCAGCGACCAGCAACGCGTAGAAGAACTCGCCCGCATGCTGGCTGGCCTCGACGACACCGACACCGGTCGCGCCCACGCCAAAGAACTCCTCGCCACAGCACAAGCGGAGAAAAACACCACCGACCGGGCCTGAGCGGCCCATTGGGGGGCACAAACCTCGCTCTAACATCTCGGTTTGGCGTGTCATTACCGCCGTTTAGCTTACGAAGACAGCACACTAAGCGGCATGAGTCTGTTCTCCCGCAATAATGACCTGCCCGGCCTGCAGGCGCCCGTCCGTGACTGCACACCGATGGGTAAAGGAATGCGCAAACTTGGCGCCGGCGACATCGCCCTGATCGACGCCACCAACATCAACCGCGCATTCGCCCAGCAGCTCATCGACGCCGGCGTCGCCGCCGTGCTCAACATCGCCCGCGCGGGAGCCGCCACGGTGCCCAGCTTCGGCCCCCAACTGCTCATCGACGCGGGCATCACCCTCGTCGATGACCTCGGCCCAGAAGTTCGCACCCACTTCAAAGACGGCAAAAAAGGCCGCCTCACCGACGAGGGTGAGTTGTTCTACGGCGACAAATTGCTGGCCAGCGGCACGGTGCTGTCGGCCGCTGCAGTCGACGCGCAATGGGAATCCGCCCAACAGCAGCTGCTGGACCACATGGAGGCCTTCTTCGGTAACACCACCGAGTTCATCCGCTCCGAGGCGCCCCTGCTGGTCGATGGTTTAGGTATTCCCGCCACCGGCGTCGAACTCGACAACCGCAAAGTCGTCGTCGTCAGCCCCGCCGTCGACCTGGACGCCCAGCTGAAATCCTTGCGGAACTTCCTGCGCGAATACTCTCCCGCAATTATCGCCGTTAACGAAGCCGCCGACACTCTCGTCAAGGCCGGCTACAGCCCCGACATCATTATCGGCGACCCCGCCCGCATCGAGGTCGAAACCATGCGCGGTGGTGCGTTAATGGTTCTTCCCGCCGACACAAGCGGCCACGCCATCGGCATGGAGCGCATCCAGGATCTCGGGATCGGGGCAATGACCTTCCCCTCCGCCATCACTGACGCCACCGATCTGGCCATTCTGCTGGCGGAATACCACGGGGCGAGCTTGATCGTGAATGTGGGCGCCCCCATTGACCTCAACGGGGTTTTCGCCGACGCTGCCGGCGCACAACCCTCCGGGCTGCTGGCCCGCCTGAAAGCCGGCACCAAGCTGGTTGATGGTAAAGCCATCGTCGAGCTGTACACTGTGCGCTCCAACTTCAGCTTCCACTGGCTGTGGGCGCTACTCGGAGTGCTGGTGCTCATCGCAACCATCGTCGCCATCGCAGGTTTCAATGGGGATGGTAGCTTCGTCGACAACCTCATCGACACCTGGAATAACATCGCCGTCGAGGTGCGTTCCTGGGTAGGTATGTAAAGCCCATCCGGGCATGACCCCACCCCAGAATCACCACTGATCGCTTCTCAACAGAAAGACTGCCCACGCAAATGTCTTCCACCCGCCCCGGAAATGTCATCGCCGGCCTCACGCTGGGATTGGCCGCAGGTGTCGCGGCAGGCGCCCTGTTGCTCGCCCCCAACCTGGCTGACGGTGGTAACTCCCAACTGCGCAGCACCTCCACCGAACTCGATGACCTCAAAGTCGCCAACGAGCTCACCGTGGCGGAAGCGGACGCCGCAGACAGCTACATTGCATCGACAGCGCCCGCAACCGTGGCCGGCATTTTGGACAACACCCCCGTCATGGTGATCACCACTGCCACCGCAGAACAAGACGATGTCGACGCCGTGGAGGCGTTGTTGCGCGATGCCAAAGCTATCGATGCTGGACATATCGCCCTCACGGACAAGTTCTTCTCCAAGGATTCTGCTGATCGCCTCAAGTCGATCGTTGCCACCACCCTGCCCGCAGGTGCCCAGTTGTCCGTAGACAAACTGGACCCCGGTACCCATGCCGGTCAAGCACTCGGTGCTGCCCTGTATGCGCCGGCCGAAGGCAAACCGGAAACGCCACAAGAAGATCGAGCCTTGCTGCTCAATGCTCTTTCTGGTGCCGGCATGATCCAGGTGGATCCGGCAGCGATCAAGCCGGCTAAGGCCATCGTGATTATTACCGGGGGTGAAGACGGCACCGGCAAGGATGAGTTCGAGGCGCACAACCTGGCGTCTTTCGCGATGGCGTTGGGTGGCTTTGACGGTGGATCCATCCTGGCTGGCCGGATCACCGCTGCCACCTCGACTGGGCCCATTGGTCAGGTGCGATCCGATGGGGGAGATGGCTTGAAGGTGTCCACCATCGACTCGGTATCGATGGCTTATGGTCGCTTGGCGACGGTTTTGGCCACTCGGGAACAAATCGATGGCGGTTCCGGCGCGTATGGGGCGGCTTCTTCGGCGGAAGCTGCCAGCCCGGCGCCTCCGCGACGCTAAGTCTTTTGCCCTCTTAACACAGCCCCAACCCCACGGCTTCACCTTTGCGGTAGCGTCGTGGGGTTGGTGCTGTGTTAAGCTGAACTCCCGTGGGTTCTTCGATTGCAACCCGTTTCAGTTAATTTTCTGCACCATATCAGTGTGGGGATGATACTTAAACGCCATGAACTTTTCAGTGCAATCGAAAGGTTAGCCTGCGGGTTTTGCTTTCTAAGACCTTGCTGCACGCGTTCCTGCCGCCCGAGTCAAAGAAGTTTTTGGCTAGCGTGGTGGATCCACAGTATTGCTACATAATTTCAGTTGCTTGGCGTCTGACCAGCCTTGTCTGGGCGAGAATCCACCGTGTTTTTCTCCCTTTGAGCAGTGGTTGGATGCGGGGCATCTCTAAGGATCCAGGAGTGTGGATTGTCTCCGAAGCGCGGTTCAAACACCGAAACCAAGTACATTTTCGTCACAGGCGGTGTTGCCTCCTCCCTGGGTAAGGGACTGACGGCCTCCAGCCTGGGGCAGCTGCTGACTGCTCGCGGCTTGAAAGTCACGATGCAGAAGCTGGATCCCTACCTCAACGTCGATCCTGGCACCATGAATCCCTTCGAGCACGGCGAAGTGTTCGTCACTGAGGATGGCGCGGAAACCGACCTGGACTTGGGTCACTATGAGCGCTTCTTGGATCGCAACCTAACCGCGAACGCGAACGTCACCACCGGCCAGGTGTACTCCACCGTGATCGCCAAGGAACGTCGAGGCGAATTCCTGGGACACACCGTGCAGGTTATCCCGCACATCACGGATGAGATTAAGCGTCGCGTATTGTCCATGGGTGAGCCGGACGAGCAGGGGGAGCGCCCCGATATTGTGATCACCGAAATCGGTGGCACCGTCGGCGACATCGAGTCGCAGCCCTTCCTGGAGGCAGCCCGCCAAGCCCGCCACGATGTGGGACGCGACAACATTTTCTTCATCCACGTCTCTCTGGTTCCCTATTTGGCTCCGTCAGGTGAGCTGAAGACTAAGCCGACCCAGCACTCGGTGGCTGCCTTGCGTTCGATTGGTATCGTGCCGGACGCGCTGGTGTTGCGTTGTGATCGGGAGGTTCCGGAGGCGCTGAAATCGAAGATCGCGTTGATGTGCGATGTCGACCAAGAGGGCGTGATTTCCTGTGCGGATGCCGCCAGCATTTACGACATCCCGAAGGTGCTGCACCGCGAGCACCTGGATTCTTTCCTGATTCGTCGTCTGGACTTGCCTTTCCGTGATGTGGATTGGTCTGTGTGGGGAGATTTGCTTGAGCGCGTCCACCAGCCCGTCGATGAGGTCAATATCGCTTTGGTGGGTAAGTACATTGATTTGCCCGACGCCTACCTGTCGGTGACTGAGGCTATTCGCGCGGGTGCTTTCGGTAACAAGGTGCGCGCCAACATCAGCTGGGTTCCCTCTGACTCTTGTGAAACCCCGGAGGGCGCCCGGGAGGCGCTCGCCGGGATTCACGGTGTGGTCGTCCCCGGTGGTTTCGGCATCCGTGGCATCGAGGGCAAGATTGGCGCGGTGCGGTTCTGCCGCGAAAATAAAATCCCCATGTTGGGCCTTTGCTTGGGCATGCAGATGACGGTGATTGAGGCTGCCCGCGCTGCCGGTATCGAGGGTGCTTCCTCGACCGAGTTCGATCCGAATACTCCCGCACCGGTGATTTCGACGATGGCGGAGCAGCAGGCCGCCGTCAGTGGTTCCGCCGACCTGGGTGGCACCATGCGCCTGGGTGCTTACCCGGCAACCCTTCAGGAGGGCTCCGTGGTGGCAGCTACTTATGGCAGCACCGAAGTTTCCGAGCGTCACCGCCACCGCTATGAGGTCAATAACGACTACAAGGACGCCATTACGCAAGGTTCCGGTCTGGTGTTCTCCGGTACTTCCCCGGATGGGCAGCTGGTGGAGTTCGTGGAGTACCCCAAGCAGATGCACCCCTACCTGGTTGCAACCCAGGGCCACCCCGAGTACAAGTCCCGTCCCACCCGCCCGCACCCGCTGTTTGCCGGTTTGATTTCCGCGGCGTTGGATTTTAAACGCAACTAGCCGGTGGGATTTCGGCGTACGGGAGTGCGCCGTATCGGCGGTAGAGTAGAACGCATCTTCCACGCTCACGTTGTGAGTTGGTGGGAGGTGCGTTTTGCTGTCGTAGTGTTGTGCACAGGGAGTGTTTGGCCGTGAAAGATGAGTCGTCAAAGGGCGAATCGGTGGATGTGAGCTCGGGGCGTCATCAGTTCGAGGTTGTTGATTCTGAAGTGCTGGTTGATGCCGCGATCATCGCGGTGCGGCGCGACACGGTGAAGATGCCTCAGGGGCGTCAAGCCTTCCGCGAAGTGGTGGAACACTTTGGGGCTGTCGCGGTGGTGGCGGTCAACGATCAGGGGCAGGTGGCGTTAATCAATCAGTATCGCCGCCCGGTGGATGCTCATTTGTGGGAGCTGCCCGCGGGATTGATGGATGTGCCGGGGGAGGATCCTGTGCGGTGCGCGCAACGCGAGTTGGCGGAGGAAGCCGGATTGGTTGCTGCCCGGTGGGATTTGGTGACCGATATTTACACCACGCCTGGGATTATGGATGAGGCGGTGCGTATTTTTCTTGCCTCTGAGTTGGGGGAGATCCCAGCGGAGGCCCGCGAGGAGGCTGTCGATGAGGAGGCTGATGTGCGGGTGCAGTGGGTCGATTTTGATGAGGCAGTCGGCTGGGTGTGTAGCGGAAAAGTGCGTAACGCTATTGCAGCAACCGGTTTGATGGTGGCGCACCGGATGTGGTCTGCACAGGCGCCGTTGCGGTCGGTGGATGAGCCTTTTACTTCCCGCCCCACCGCTTTGGCGCGTCGTCGCGCTCAGGAAAGTCGCTCGTGATGGGGGCGGATGTGCGGGATTTGCCGCCCGATCATGTTGATGTGGTGGCCGCTGAGTTTGTGCAGTTTTTGGTGGTGGAAAAGCAGTCGTCGAGGCATACGGTGTCTAATTATCGGCGTGATGTTCAACGGTATGCATCGTGGTTGAAGGAGGTAGTGGGGCAGCCACGTCTGGGCGCGGTTACTGATGCGATGGTGGAGGATTATGTGGGGTATGTGCGTACTGGGGATCCTGCCCGCAACGTGGCTCCGTTGGCGCTGAGTTCGGCGAATAGGGCGTTGGTGGTGGTTCGCCAGCTGCATGCGTTTGGGGTGCGAGAGCAGGTGTTGTCCCAGAATGTGGCTAAGGGGGTGCAGCCGGCGAAAACTCCGCAGCATTTTCCGGATACGTTGACGGTGGAGCAGGTGATGGGGCTGATCGATGCGATTCCTAGTGGTGAGGCTGCTAGTGCGACGGATTTGCGGGATCGGGCCTTGTTGGAGGTTTTGTATGGGACGGGGGCTCGGATTTCTGAGGTGTTGGCGCTTTCGGTGCAGCATGTGCGGGGGGATGGTGATTTTTTGACGTTGACTGGTAAGGGCAATAAGCAGCGGCAGGTTCCGGTGGGGGAGTATGCACGGCATGCGGTTGATGCGTATGTGGTGCGGGCGCGGCCGAGTTTTGCTCAAAAGGCTGGTTCTGGCAGTACGGATGCGTTGTTTTTGAATCAGCGTGGTGGCCCGTTGTCGCGGCAGAGTGCGTGGGCGATCATTCAGGATCGGGCGCATCGGGCGGGGATTGAGGAGCAGATTTCTCCGCACACGTTTCGGCATTCTTATGCGACTCATTTGGTGCAGCGGGGCGTGGATGTGCGGACGGTGCAGGAGCTGTTGGGGCATTCTGCGGTGACGACGACGCAGCTGTATATGCATATGAATGCCGAGGGTGTGGCACAGAAATGGGCTAAGGCTCACCCGCGCTCTGGTGGTGTTGGTAGTCTGTAATAGTTGTTACGCATGGCAGGCGTGCTACGCCCCGGCGCTGTGTTTGAGTGTTTGGGGTTTATGAGTCCAGCGAAGCCCACGGGTATGAAAAACTGTGGTTGTCAAGGGAGATTGATTGACTGTGAATGGTCCGGGGTTGTTTGACAAGCCGGAGTCCCAGTATGGGCTGACCGGGCGTCCTCTGCGCGCCATTCCGGAACCGAAGCCTGTGGATCGTCATGGGCCGGCGACGATTTTGTCGATGTGTAATCAAAAGGGCGGGGTGGGTAAGACCACGTCGACGATTAATCTTGGCGCGTGCTTGGCTGAGGCTGGGCGCAAGGTGCTGTTGGTGGATTTGGATCCACAGGGCGCGTTGTCTGCTGGGTTGGGGATTCCTCATGAGGAGTTGGACCTGACTGTTTATAACTTGTTGGTCGATAATGAGACCTCAATTTTGAATGCGATTCATTCGACCCCGGTGGCGGGGTTGGATTTGGTGCCGGCCAATATTGATCTGTCGGCTGCTGAGATTCAGTTGGTCAATGAGGTGGGGCGTGAGCAGGCGTTGGCGCGTGCGTTGCGGCCGGTGATGAAGGATTATGACTACATTTTGTTGGATTGTCAGCCTTCGTTGGGCTTGTTGACGGTGAATGCGTTGGCGTGTTCGCAGGGTGTGATTATTCCGATGGAGTGCGAGTATTTCTCTTTGCGTGGGTTGGCGCTGTTGACTGACACGGTGGAGAAGGTGCGGGATCGGTTGAATTTCAACTTGGATATCGTGGGTATTTTGGTCACGATGTTTGATCGCCGCACTTCCCATGCGCGTGAGGTGATGAGCCGTGTGGTTGAGGTGTTTGGGGAGCAGGTGTTTGACACGGTGATTACGCGGACGGTGCGTTTCCCGGAGACGTCGGTGGCGGGTGAGCCGATTATTACGTGGGCGCCGAGTTCGCAGGGGGCGGAGCAGTACCGGAATTTGGCGCGTGAAGTGATTGAGCGCACCTCTTAAGGGGGCTATGGTGCTTGCGGTGGCGGGTGTGGTTGTGATTGTTGGGCGGTGCTGTGGCTGATCGGGCTCGTTTGGAGGCAGCTGCGCCTGGGGAGCAGTTAACGCTGCCTGGGTTCAGTGTGGCTTTGGGCAATTTTGAGGGGCCTTTCGATCTGTTGTTGCAGTTGATTGGGGCGAAGAAGCTTGATGTGACCGAGATTGCTTTGTCTGAGGTTACGGATGAGTTCATCGCGTATACCCGGCATTTGGGGGAGCAGAGTTCGTTGGATGAGGTCACTGAGTTTTTGGTGATTGCTGCGACGTTGTTGGATGTGAAGACGGCGCGGCTGTTGCCGCGGGGCGAAGTGGATGATGAAGAGGATCTGGCGTTGCTGGAGTCTCGGGATATTTTGTTTGCGAAGCTGTTGCAGTATCAGGCGTATAAGAAGGCTGCGGAGTTGTTTGGGCGGTGGCAGACGCAGGCGCAGCGGCGGTATCCGCGGGCGGTGTCTTTGGAGCCGCGTTTTGCGGATTTGTTGCCGCCGGTGCAGTTGGGGATGGATAAGGATCAGTTTGCGCAGTTTGCGGCGAGTGTGTTTCGTCCGAAGCCGCCGGAGGAGGTGGCGACGGGGCATATTCATCAGGTGGCGGTGTCGGTGCCGGAGCAGGCGGGTAAGTTGTTGGATGCGTTGCGTTTGGCGGGTGCGGATACGTGGGTGGCGTTTGGGCGGTTGACCAGTGATTGTCGGCTGAATATGGAGGTTGTGGGGCGTTTTTTGGCGCTGTTGGAGTTGTTTAAGGCTCGTGCGGTCAGTTTGGATCAGCCGGAACCTTTGGGGGATTTGGCGGTGAGTTGGACTGGGGTGGATGTTGATCCTGCGGTGGTGGCTGCCGCGAATTGGCAGTAGTTGGGGATTTTTTCGCCAAAGTGTGTTCTGCTTCACCGTTTTGTTGTTAGTGTTGCGGGCATGAATAGTGCTTGCTTGTCTTTGCCGACTCCTGTTGTTGATGTTGAGTGGCTTTTGGCCCATCGGGATGATCCGCGGGTGGTGGTGTTGTGCGCGTCGATGGGTAATCCTGCTAAATCGCTAGCGCGTGGTATTCCGGGGGCGGTGTTGGCTGATATTGAGGGGCCTTTCAGCCAGGCGGGGGCCGAGTTTCCGCATACTGTGCCTGATGATGTGCAGGCCCCGTTTGAGGCTTGTGGGGTCAGTGATGATTCTTTGGTGGTGGTTTATGACCGTCATGGCATGATGTGTGCGCCGCGGGTGTGGTGGTTGGCGCGGGTGGCGGGGTTGCGTTCGGTGGCGGTGTTGGATGGTGGTTTGCCTGCTTGGGAGGCTGCGGGTGGCCAGGTGGTGGAGATTTCTTCCCCGCCGGTAGCTATGGGGTCGATTACGGCTGCGTCTCGGCCGGAGTTGTTGGTGGGGGCGCGCGAGGTGGCCCAGTGGTCGCGTGATGGCGGGCGCCGCATTGTGGATGCGCGGAGTGCGCAGCGTTTTGCGGGTACTGCCCCGGAGCCGCGCCCGGGGATGAAGGCCGGGCATATTCCGTCGAGTGTGAGTCTTCCTTTCGAGTCTTTGTTGACGGAGGACAAAAAGCTGTTGTCGCCTGAGCGTTTGCGGGCGCTGATTGGTGATGTGGTGGGGCCGGGGCCTGTGGTGACCTCGTGTGGTTCGGGGGTGACGGCGTGCGTGGACGCGTTGGCGATGATGTATGCCGGTCATGAGGATGTGGTGGTCTATGACGGGTCGTGGTCGCAGTGGGGAAGTGAGAAGGAGAACTTCCCGTTCGAAAGGTAGCTGCCGGTGGGGGAGGGTGGCCGTGGTGGGCGGGGATGCGGTTAGACTGGCAGGCTGTGATGACCTCTGCTGACGATGCTGCTTTTTCCGACTCCTCTGCTTCTCACCCGACCGGGCGGGAGGGGGCCGTGCCTGCTGGCGCGGGGGTGGATGCTGGCGGGTATGGGCGGATCTCGCGGCTGCGTTCGCAGGTGGAGTCGGTGCTGTTGGTGACGGATTCACCGGTGACGGTGAAGGCGTTGGCGCAGGCCACCGAGGTGCCGGAGGCGACGGTTGCGGGGGTGTTGCGGGAGATTGCCCAGGAGTTTGACCAGCGGGGAAGTGGTTTTTGTCTGTCGGAGTCTGCTGAGGGGTGGCGGCTGTATACCCGTCGTGACAATGCGGGGGTGGTGGAGCGGTTGTTGTTGGGTTCTTCGCAGACGAAGTTGACTCGGGCGGCCCTGGAGACGCTGGCGGTGGTGGCCTATCGTCAGCCGGTGACCAGGGCGCAGGTGGCGGCGATTCGTGGGGTGAATGTGGATGGGGTGATGCGCACGCTGGTGTTGCGTGGTTTGGTGCGGGAGGACCATACGGATCCGGCGACGGGGGCGCATGTGTATGTGACCACGGAGCTGTTTTTGGAGCAGTTGGGCATTGAGGACTTGTCGGTGTTGCCGAACTTGGCGCCGTTGTTGCCGGATGTGGATGCGATTGAAGAGTTTGATTAGCGTGCGAGGTTAGGCGACGAGCAGGTGGTGGGGGAATTGGGCTGGCGGTCGGTGTGGCGGTGTGGTGGGCGATTGTGGGGGCTAAAGGTGTGACAGGTGCGGTGCCAGGAATATGATTGAACACTGTACAAGTCGGTGCTGGTGCTGGGAGCTGACCTACCGCCACCGGCGATGACTCAACCCCACACCAGTGACTCCCCACCCCCAAAGCCCTTAAAGATGAACACCCACGACATCATCACCTTCGACCAACGCCACCTCTGGCACCCCTACAGCCCCACCCCAGCGGCCATGGACCCCATCCCCATCGCCACCGCCCGCGGGGTACTCCTCACCACCACCGACGGGCAGGAACTCATCGACGGGATGAGTTCCTGGTGGGCCGCCGCACACGGACACAGCCACCCCCACCTGGTGCAGGCGGCCCGCGATCAAATCGACAAGATGAGCCACGTCATGTTCGGCGGGCTTACCCACCAGCCGGCCGTCGACGCTGCCCGCAAGCTCCTCGCGCTCACCGACGAGTCGCTCACCAAAGTCTTTTTCGCCGACTCGGGCTCCGTCAGCGTCGAAGTCGCCATCAAAATGGCGCTCCAATACCAGCGCGGCCACGGACACCCCGAACGCACCAAGCTGTTGACCTGGCGTTCCGGATACCACGGCGACACCTTCGGGCCGATGAGCGTGTGCGACCCCGACGGCGGGATGCACTCCCTGTGGAAAGGCGCCCTCAGCGAACAAATATTTGCCCCCGCACCCCCGGTACGGGGCAGCAGCCCCGCGGTGATCGCCGACTACCTCGCAACCGTCGAATCCCTCATCACCGACAGCGTCGCCGCCATCATCATCGAACCCGTCGTCCAAGGCGCCGGTGGAATGCGCTTCCACGACCCGGAAACCGTGGCCGGAATCCGTGCCCTGTGCGACGCCCATGACCTAGTGATGATTGCCGACGAAATCGCCACCGGATTCGGGCGCACCGGGGATGTTTTTACCACCCAAGCCGCCGGCATCACCCCCGACATTCTCTGCGTCGGCAAAGCGCTGACCGGTGGATTCATGACACTGGCCGCCACGCTAGCCACCGACGATATTGCCGCCGCCATCGACACCGACGACGGCGGAGGGGCCCTCATGCACGGGCCCACCTTCATGGCCAACCCCCTGGCCTGCGCTGTCGCCAGCGCCGCACTCGACCTCATCCAGGACGGCTACTGGAAAACCGCCGTCGCGCGCATCGAAAAAGAACTCGAGCAAAACCTCGCCCCACTACGCGATGACCCCCGCGTTGCCGACGTGCGCGTCCTCGGGGCCATCGGGGTCGTCGAACTCATCCAGCCCTGCGACATGAAAACCGCCACCCGCGCCGCCACCGACCACGGTGTGTGGCTGCGCCCCTTCGGCAAACTCATCTACACCATGCCGCCCTACATCGCCACCACCGAAGACGTCGCCACCATCTGCACCGCCATCCACGCCGCCGTCGACGCCCAACCACACCCCGCCTAAACCCCCACCTCACCCAAGGAGCCCACCATGCCCATCATCGTCATCACCGGCACCAACACCGATGTCGGAAAAACCATCGCCACCGCCGCCCTGGCCACCAACCTGCACAAGCACGGCAAAAAAGTCCACGTCATCAAACCCGCACAAACCGGCGAACCCGACGGTCATGGCGATCGCTACACCGTCGAAAAACTCCTCGGAGAACCCATCACTACCTCCGAATACGCCCGCTACCCGGAACCACTGGCCCCCAACCTCTCAGCCCGGCGCGCCGGAATGCCCCAACTCGACCTGAATGATGTGGCCACGCGCATCCGCACGGCCGACAGCCCCGACACCTTCGTCCTCGTCGAAGGCGCCGGTGGCCTCCTGGTCCGTATCGCTGACGACTGGACCATTTGCGACCTGGCACACGAGCTTGAGGCTCCGTTGATCGTGGTGACCTCCACCCAATTGGGCAGCCTGAACCTGGCTGAGCTCACCGTGAAAACCGCCGAAAGGAAGGGCGTGCGCACCCTGGGGCTAATTGGTGGTAGCCTGCCGCAGCACCCGGATCTAGCCACCGAACTTAATGTGACGGAACTGCCTGTCGTTACTGGAGTGCCGCTGCTGGGCTGTTTGCCCGAAGGTGCGGGCAAGCTTTCGCCGGAAGAATTCGCCGCGGCCTGCCCGCTCGAGGTGACACCGCTGCTTGATCTGGGCTAAGCTGGTGAAACGATTCATTTCTGCGTTCCCTTATGAGGGGGCAGTGAAGGAATCACCCCAACTTTCGCCCCGCAGTGGTGCGGCGTGAGCACAACAACCCCCCACCACAGGGTCACGGTTGTTGCCTTGACTTTCTAAGGCCAGGTGCTGCGCACGAGACGCGGCACCTGGCCTTTTTCGGCCCCCACTGGTGTTGCCCACGCCCCATCGCCCACTACACCCAGCCGAGGTGGCAGCCACCGTTGCCGCCTGGGTGCGTGCGTTTACTGCGGAGCATTCACACACCCTGATATGTAAGGACACGGCATCGTGACCCCACCCGCTCGCCGAGACGGCACACCGGATAAGCGCCCCGAGCGCAGCAAACAAAAAGCAGCAGACATCTACGTCTCCAAAGCGAAACCCGCCCGCCACCAGCACGTTGACCGCGACCGGTCCGTGCAGCCTTCGGGCGAAGGCATCCGCCTGCAAAAAGTCCTCGCCCAAGCGGGCGTGGCTTCTCGCCGCATGGCGGAAAAACTCATTGATGACGGCCGCGTCGAAGTAGACGGCAACATCGTCACCACCCAGGGCATGCGCATCGACCCCAACACCGCCGTTGTCCGCGTCGATGGCGCCCGCGTGCGCATCAACGAGGACATGGTGTACTTCGTGCTGAACAAGCCGCGGGGCATTCACTCCACCATGAGCGATGACATGGGTCGTCCCTGCGTGGGCGACATCGTTGGCGAAAAACTCGATGCGGGACAGCGCCTGTTCCACGTCGGCCGACTCGACGCCGCCACCGAAGGTCTGCTCCTTTTGACCAACGACGGCGGACTAGCCAACCGGCTGATGCACCCGCGCTACGAGGTGTCCAAAACCTATCTCGCCACCGTCGTTGGTGAAGCAGACCGCGAACTGATCCGCACCCTGAAAGCCGGCGTCGAACTCGACGACGGCCCCGCCAAGGCCGACTACGTGCAAATCGTCGACACCTGGCAAGGCAAATCCATCGTGCGGGTCGAACTGCACGAAGGGCGCAAACACATTGTGCGTCGCATGCTCAAAGCGGCGGGTTTCCCCGTCGAACGCCTCGTGCGCACCAAAATCCACACTGTTCAGCTGGGTGAACAAACACCCGGCACCATCCGAGCTCTCAACAGTGCTGAGCTCACAAGCTTGTACAAGGCGGTGGGAATGTGATTTCCAACATCGATAACCAAGGTCTCCTCGTCGCCGTCGACGGGCCCAGCGGCGCCGGCAAGTCCACCGCCTGCCGAGCGGTCGCCCGCGCCCTTGACGCAAAATACCTCGACACTGGTGCCATGTACCGCGTCGCCACCCTGCACGTGCTCAACCAGGGCATTGACCCGGCGGACACCCAGGCAGTTATTGCGGCGACCGCCCAACTGCCGCTGACCGTCAACGATGATCCCGACTCCCGGGAAGTGCTACTCGGTGGGGTAGATGTCTCCGCTGACATCCGCACCCCCGAGGTCACCACCGCAGTGTCCGCGGTGTCCGCAATTCCGGCAGTCCGCGAAAACCTCGTCGCCGCCCAGCGCGACCTCGCCGCCCGGGCCGGACGCTGCGTGCTCGACGGCCGCGATATCGGCACCAACGTCTTCCCCGACGCGCCTGCAAAAATCTTCCTCACCGCCTCCGCGCAGGTGCGCGCCCGCCGCCGCCACAATGAGCTCGAACAAGCCGGCCATGCCATCACTTTCGAGGAGGTCCTCGCCGACGTGGAGCGCCGCGATCACCTGGACTCCACCCGCGCGACCAACCCGCTGGCGCCGGCCGACGATGCCTACCTGCTCGACAGCAGCGACATGAGCCTTGATGAGGTCATCGCAACCATGCTGGCCATCATCGAGGACTCCTGCGAGGAGTACGCCGACAACGGTGCCGACGATGATTACGAGGAGCTCAGCGACACCGAGTACACCATCCTCGACGAATCCGACTTCGACGAGTCCGAATTCGGCGACGCCGACTTCGGTGAAGACTTCACCGAAGAGCAATGGCAGGAGATGGAAAAAGCCTTCGGCATCAACCCCGACGGCCACGTACAGGAAAACCTGTGCACCGTCGCCATCGTCGGCCGCCCCAACGTTGGTAAATCCTCCCTCGTCAACCGCTTCCTCGGACGCCGCGAAGCCGTCGTAGAGGACTTCCCCGGCGTGACCCGCGACCGCATCTCCTACATTGCAGACTGGGGCGGGCGCCGCTTCTGGGTGCAAGACACCGGCGGCTGGGACCCCGACGCCAAAGGCATCCACGGTGCAATCGCCCGCCAGGCAGAAACCGCCATGGCCACCGCAGACGTCATCGTCTTCGTGGTCGACACCAAAGTCGGCATCACCGAAACCGACGAAGTCATGGCGCGCAAACTGCAGCGCAGCGACGTGCCCGTCATCCTCGTGGCCAACAAGTTCGACTCCGACAGCCAATACGGCGATATGGCCGAGTTCTACGCCCTCGGCCTCGGTGACCCGTACCCCGTGTCCGCACAGCACGGCCGCGGTGGCGCAGACGTGCTGGACCAGATTCTCAAGGAATTCCCCGACAGCCCCCGCCACCCCTCCATCGTCGACGGCCCGCGCCGTGTCGCCCTGGTCGGAAAGCCCAACGTCGGCAAGTCCTCCCTGCTCAACAAGATCTCCGGTGAGGAACGTTCCGTCGTCGACAACGTCGCCGGCACCACCGTCGACCCGGTGGACTCCCTGGTTCAACTCGACCAGCAGTTGTGGAAGTTCATCGACACCGCCGGACTGCGCCGCAAGGTGAAAAACGCCCAAGGCCACGAGTACTACGCGTCGCTGCGCACCAAGAGCGCCATTGATGCCGCCGAGGTTTGCGTGTTCATGCTCGACGCCTCAGAGCCCGTCAGTGAACAAGACCAAAAAGTCCTCAACATGATCGTCGAATCCGGCCGCGCGCTGGTCATTGCGTTCAACAAGTGGGACCTGATGGACGAAGACCGACGAGAGCTTCTCGACCGCGAAATCGACCTGCAGCTCGCCCACATCCCCTGGGCCCGCCGCATCAACATTTCCGCCAAGACAGGGCGTGCTCTCCAGCGTCTGGAGCCCGCCATGATTGAAGCACTCGAATCCTGGGATCAGCGCGTCACCACCGGCCAGCTCAACAACTGGTTGCGCCAAACCATCGCGCAGAACCCGCCGCCCATGCGAGGCGGCCGCCTGCCCCGAGTGCTGTTCGCAACCCAGGCATCCACCCGCCCGCCAGTGATCGTGCTGTTCACCACCGGCTTCCTGGAGGCCGGATACCGCCGCTACCTGGAGCGTCGATTCCGTGAAACCTTCGGCTTTGAAGGCTCCCCGGTGCGTATCGCCGTGCGCGTCCGTGAAAAGCGCAAGCGGAAGTAACGCACAGTAAGCGAAGAAGGGCTCATTTTCCGGCGATGACACCGGAAAATGAGCCCTTCTTGCGTTGAATAGCCTGTGCGGTGAAAGCCGAAGCCAAAGCTGTGGGCGGATTCTAGCGGTCGTTGCAACAATCGTCCTGGATTAGTTTAGCCAGGCATCGTGATGGTTTTTGGTAACCGAGTGTTTTTCTGGGCCGGTCGTTGAGTTCATGAGCAACCGCGTCGAGCTCTTCTGGACCATATACGGACAGATCAGTGCCCTTCGGGAAATACTGCCGTAGCAGCCCATTGGTGTTTTCGTTCGTACCCCGCTGCCATGGCGAACCAGGGTTACAGAAATACACCGGGCAGTCAGTTGCCACGGTGAACGCTTTATGACCTGCCATTTCACTGCCTTGATCCCAGGTCAATGACTGCCGCAAATGTTGTGGTAACTGCCGAATCTTTGCAATAAGTGCGTCACGGACAGCTTCAGCACTATGCCCATCTGGCAGGTGCAACAGCATGGTATACCGCGTGGTGCGTTCAACCAGTGTGCCGATAGCTGTTTTATTACCTGCCCCCAGGATGAGATCGCCTTCCCAGTGGCCTGGTATAGCACGGTCATCAACTTCGGCAGGCCGATCAGCAATCATCACCATGTCATCGACGAACCGTTTGCGTGGCTTGCGTTGCCCTCTTGTGACACGATGGGCTCTGCCTTGGCGCAGTGCTTGTGTAATTTCTTTGCGAAGACTGCCTCGGGCTTGGAAGTAGAGCATCTGATAGATCGTTTCATGGCACACATGCATAGTGTCATCGTCTGGATACTCCAGACGCAATTCACCAGCGATTTGTTCCGGCGAATAGCACTTGGCCAGACGCTGGTAAATCGCTTCTGCAAGCTGCGGATTGGCATCAACTTTGCGTTGTTTCGGACGCAGTCGCTTCGCCACACTTTTTCGGTGAGCATAATGCGGGCGATATAACCCAAACTCGTCACTACCACGACTTAGTTCCCTGCTGATGGTAGAGACATTGCGCCCCATCTTCCGCGCAATTGCGCGCATTGAGTACCCCTGGCGATACAGGTCAGCGATGGTTTCGCGATCTTCAACGTGTAAAAACCTGTCGCTGATCGTCTTCTCAACTTTGTGCAACGGTAGCTGTTGCACCGCAACTGCGACCCGACCATCGACGTACTCCAACGATTGCATAAGTCTGTTATAAAGCCTGACATCAGGCCCTGCAGGCGCAAACGGAATCCGCTTTTTGCCGACTTTGAGTAATCCTTTATCAATATCCAGTGCGCAACGCACATTGATACCGACAGCACGGGCAGCATCAGTCCGGCCCATCGCTGAGACTCGAAGCAGCAAATACGCACACCGTCGACGTGTTGCCATTGCTCGTTTTGGCAGCGGTGCTTTCTGCCAACAACCATGCGCGATACCAACGCGATACACCGTGGACGGATTCACACCCACCAAACGAGAGATATCCATTGGTGCCTGGCCAGCACGAAACAGATCCACAATCGTGTCTACAACACCGGCAGTCGTACTGCGTTTGCTGCGGAGCGGTAAACCGAGCTCATGTGCGATCGCGGGGTAAGCCTCAAAAAGTGTGTGTGATTCCCTGATTTTTTGTGCCCTGTACTGGGGGAATAGTGATTTTATACGGTTGATGACCGTATAAAATGTGCTACCTGCTGAAATCCAACACTTTGGCATCAAGGTGTGCTATGCGCTATTTGCATGTCCAAAAACCGACCTCTTTGCCCCCTCTGTGCAGGCAAAATGATAAAAAATGGCACAACAACAGCGGGCACCACCAGATGGCGCTGCAAAACCTGCGGCATCTCAGACACAAAACGACGAACAGACGTCACTGACGCCAAATGGTTCGCCTTGTTCATCAACCATGTCACAGGCAACGCAACACGCGCTGACATCGCCAAACGCACCAACACAAGCCTGGCAACCGTTGACCGAAAATTTCTCCCCTATTGGCTGGTGCAAGTACCAGCCAATATCGACCATCAACGTATCTACGATCAAGTCTTTCTCGATGGCACCTACCTCGCCGGCGGATGCCTGTTGATCGTGTCGACCACCAAACACATCCTGAACTGGCGCTGGTGCAAACAAGAAACCAAACACGACTACACCGAACTGATCAAGCCACTGGCACCACCACTGATCGCCACCATCGACGGTGGTAGAGGCGCCTTTGGCGCCATCCGCGAAGTCTGGGGAACCAACACCGTCATCCAACGCTGCACCTTCCACGTCTTCAACCAAGTCAAGCGCCGAACAACCACCAGATCACGCACCCCGCAAGGCCGCCAACTCTACGCAATAGCCAAACAACTGCCCACCATCAAAAACAAAGAACAAACCGTCCGATGGCAATACCTCCTCCACGAATTCGGCACCGTACACAAACAATGGCTCAATGAAAAAAGCATCATCATCGATGCCAACGGCAACAAGAAAGAAGAATTCACCCACTACCGAGTCCGTAAAGGCTACACAGGCCTAGTGTCACTGATACAGCGAAACCTACTGTTTCACTACATCAACCAGCCCAAAGGCATCATCGACCCAAAAAACATCAAAGCCACCACCAACTGCCTTGAAGGTGGTTTCAACGCCCCCATCAAACGACTAGCAGACCACCACCGCGGAAGAACCGCCGAACGACAACGAACCATGATCGACTGGTGGCTCTACCTCCACACAGAACTGCCTGGCGATCCGAACAAGATCGCCAGGCAGCAACAATGGGGCCGTCACGTACTCGCCAAAGTCAAAACGGACACCCAAACAAAGCACACAGCCAACCACGACGATGGTCGACCAGCACTCTACGACAACGCAATCGACCGAGAATACAACCACTCAGTCGGAATACGTCAAGGCCAATTCTAAACAACCCAACAAACACACCACGACACAAACCACACCCCAAAAAAACACACTTTTTGAGGCTTAACCCGCGATCGCATACGCACGAGACTGTGCCAAACCCAATTTCAAGGCCGCTGCGCGCACAGATAATCCTTGGCCAACCGCCTGCGCCAATAACTGCGCTTGCTGATCAGTCCAGTAACCCAAAGCAAAACCTCCTGATAGGTAGGTGTTGCAACGATCACTAGAACTTAAGGTGGGGGAGAAGCAAAGAAAAACCCGGCGGTGTATTTCTACACCGCCGGGTTTATTGTGGTCGGACTGACAGGATTTGAACCTGCGACCCCTTGACCCCCAGTCAAGTGCGCTACCAAGCTGCGCCACAGTCCGTGAAATTATTGCCACAAGAACACCCGGATAACTTATCCGTTCGCTCTGTGCGACTGGTATAGGTTACAACATTGTGCTTGCTCGACCCTAATCGGCTGGTCACCGCCATGTTTGTCGCGAAAAAGGTGGCCTGGAAAGCCGTGCGAACTACATGGCGGTGGTTTATAACAGCGTTCTAGGCTTCGCCGATGTAGAACCAGCGTCCTGCAGCCTTGGCGAATTGGGAATGCTCCCTTTGGGAACCACGATGCTCCCCAACCCTGTAGAAGGCTTCAAAATCCACCGAGCCGCGATCGTCGAAAGGCCCTCCAGCCGTAGTGGAGTGAATGTCGAGGCGGTAGAACACCACACTGGGATCCAGATGCAGGGTTTCCGGTGCGGTCTCCCCGAGCCAGGTAGACAGCAAGTAGTCGCTGTTGCCAACGACGAAAGCGGAAAACCGAGACCGCATCAACGCTTCAGCGGTGGGAGCGACGCTGCTACCGCAGTGAAAACGCCCGCAACACTGGCCATAGGTGTCGCCGCTGGTGCACGGACACTTGTCGGAGTCGCCGACGACGGGAAAGCCGGCGGCGTTGAGCAGCTCGCTGGAGGAATCGGAGTCGGTCATGTTTTAGTTCGTTTTCTGCACGAAGTAGGGATCCGCCCAGGTGTGGATCAACTTTGCGACCCGCTGCGCGGTGCCCTGACGGGTCACCAAGTGGTCAACCTTGTCGATCGCGACCAAAGACTTCGGGTAGCGGGCGCACATGAAAATTTTCTGGGCGTTATCAATGCCGACGGTCTGGTCAGTAGGGGAGTGCAAAATCATCAGAGGGCGACGCAGCCGGTGGATGTATTCCTCCGGGTTGATCTCTGCGAGATCTTCCAGGTAGTGCCGGGAAATCTCGATGTCGCGGCCACCGAGTGTCAAGGTGACGGAGCCGTGCTCGTCGACATCGGAAATCCGGTCGGCGAAGTGAAGCACGGCGTGTGCCGGGTCGAAGGGGGCGCCGATGGTTGCTACAGCCTTGAGCTCAGGCATGTGTGCCGCTGCCTTCAGGGCGGCGGCACCGCCCAAAGAGTGTCCAATCAACAATTGGGGAGCCTCGTGATTGAAGCGCAGCCACTCGTAGGCGGCGACCAGATCACGGACGTTTTCATTGAAGGACGTTTCGGGGAAGTTGCCCTCGGATTGACCCAAGCCCGGGTAGTCGAAGCGTAGGCAGGCAATGCCTTCGCTGGCAAGGGTTTTGCAGACACGTGCCGCGGCCGGGGTGAAGCGGGAGCCGGTGAAGCAATGCGAAAACATTGCCCACGCTTTAGGCGTGTCATCGGGCATGTCAATGGTGGCGGCCATGTTGAGGCCGGTGCTGGAGGGAACCTTCGCGCTGATGGATCGCATTGCACCACAGTAAACCAGTGTGGCGGGCGCATGCGTAGGCCAGATTGTTAAGCTTGAGGAGGTTATCGTTTCACCCCTGCTTTCCCCACGCTTCATGCTTGGTGCGGGGGAGGAAACAATATTGACTTCAACACTGGCATTCCCCCAGGTTGTCGCCGGTTTTAGCAGGCGCTTTGGTGTTGGGTGCTCGTGGCTATGCATGGTTTGAAAAAGCCCAGATGCGTTGCCATCGTGTTAAGCCTTCAACAACCCCACGGTGGCTGTGATTTTTACCGCACATGCGGCGGGTGCGTTGTTTTTGCTGGGCATGGCGAGATGGTGTTGGAGTTTTCAAACGGGTGCCCAAGGGTATCGACTCGATGCAGCGGATGGTTTGCGCCTTAGCTGTGGCAAGAGCGCTGACGGATTCTTGCATTTTGTGAAAGGTGAGTAAACGCGGATTATGGCTGGTTTGAACTGGTTGTGGAAGGCCCTTGGAGATTCTTCGGGGCGGAACCAAAAGAGGAGCCAGGGCATTGTGGCGCAGGCTGAAAAGCAGTCTGCCCAGCTGCAAGCGTTGGATGATGCTGCATTGGCGGCCAAGGCCCGTGAGGTTACTGCCGGCGGAACAATGAAGGATCCGGCCGTCTTTTTGGCGGTGCTCGGGGAGGCTTCGCGCCGTACCTTGGGGTTGAGTCCTTTCAGTGTGCAGTCGCAGGCGACGCTGCGTTTGCTGGAGGGCGACGTCGTACACATGGCTACCGGTGAGGGCAAAACTCTGGTGGGGGCGATGGCGGCGACCGGTTTTGCATTGATGGGTAAAACTGTTCACTCGATCACGGTCAATGACTACCTTGCGCATCGTGATGCCGAGTGGATGCGCCCGCTGGTGGAGTTTTTCGGGCTGAGTGTCGGTTCAATCGGTGAAAAGCTCAACTCTGAGCAGCGTCGCGAGGTCTATCGTTGTGACATCGTGTATGGGCCGGTTGCGGAAATCGGTTTCGACGTGTTGCGCGACCAGCTGATCACTGATCGCAAGGATGCGGTTCAGCATGGTGCGGATGTCGCCATTGTGGATGAGGCTGACAGTGTGCTGGTCGATGAAGCACTGGTGCCGTTGGTGTTGGCAGGAAACGAGGAAAGCCAAGCGCCAACCGGGAAGATCACCGCTGTGGTTCGCCTGCTGAAAGAAGGGGAGCATTTTACAGCCGACGAGGACCGACGCAATGTCTTTCTCACTGATCGGGGTGCCCGTCGGGTGGAGGATCTCCTTGGCATCGACAGTTTGTATACCGAGGATATGGCTGATGTGCTCGTCCAGGTCAATCTGGCCCTGCACGCGAAGGAACTAGTACAGCGGGATGTGCACTACATCGTGCGTGATGGCAAGGTGCAGCTGATTGATGCTTCCCGTGGTCGCGTGGCGGATTTGCAGCGCTGGCCGGATGGGTTGCAGGCCGCGGTGGAGGCGAAGGAAGGCCTCGCCGTGAGCGATTCTGGGCGAATTTTGGACACCATCACGTTGCAGGCATTGATGGGGCGTTACCCGATGGTGTGCGGCATGACCGGTACCGCGGTGGAGGCAACGGATCAGCTGCGTCAGTTCTACGATCTGCGGGTGTCAGTGATTGATCGCAATCACGAGTTGCAGCGTTTTGATGAGCAGGATCGCGTGTACGCGACCCTGGATGAGAAGAATCGCGCCATCGTGGAGGAGATCGCGGTGCTGCATGCTGAGGGGCGCCCGGTGCTCGTCGGAACTCATGATGTTGCTGAGTCGGAGCAGTTGGCCGCGGAATTGCATGACCGGGGCATTGAGGTCAGCGTGTTGAACGCGAAAAATGACGCGGAGGAAGCCAAAATCATCGCCGAAGCCGGCGATCTTGGGCGGGTGACTGTGTCGACGCAGATGGCCGGCCGTGGCACTGATATCAAGTTGGGCGGTGCCGATGAGCGGGACCGGCAACAGGTAGTTGATCGTGGGGGTCTGGCGGTGATTGGCACCGGCCGGCACCGGACTTCACGTTTGGATAATCAGCTGCGTGGTCGTGCTGGCCGCCAGGGAGATCCCGGGTTGTCGCTATTTTTTGTGTCCCTTGAGGACGATGTGGTCTCCGTGGGTGGTGCGGGTGAATCCTTTGCCGCGCAGCCGGCTCCGGATGGTCGTATCGATAACAAGCGTGTCTACGACTTCGTCAATCACTGTCAGCGCGTCACCGAGGGGCAGTTGTTGGAGATCCACGCGCAGACGTGGAAGTACAACAAGCTGATTAGCGACCAGCGCAAAATTATTGATGAGCGGCGTGCTCGTCTGCTGGATACGGAGCAGGCGTGGGAAGAACTGAGTCAACGCTCGCCCCGTCGAGCTCAGGAGCTTCAAGCCTCCGTTGATCATGAGACGTTGGTGAAAGCTGCACGCGTCATCATGCTGTACCACCTCGATGAGGGGTGGAGTGAGCACCTGGGCATGCTTGACGATGTGCGTGAATCTATTCACCTGCGGGCTATTGCTCGAGAGACGCCGATCGACGAGTTCCACCGGATTGCGGTGTCGGAGTTTAAGCTACTGGCGCAACGCGCGGTCGATGATGCGGTCGAAACGTTTAATAGCGTCACCATTGATGCTGACGGCGCCCACATGGATGATCATGGGTTGCATCGGCCGTCGTCGACGTGGACCTATATGGTCAACGACAACCCGTTGAGTGGCAATGGGCAGAAGGCGTTGAAGAAGATTGCGAGTATGTTTGGTCGTCGCCGCGAAGACGACGAGGAGGAGAACTAGGCGAGCAAAGGGTGGATTGGCGGGGTTGGAAAGAGCTGTCACTTGCTTGAATTATTGGTTGAAGTTTCGACTTCAAGCTGAAGCTTTACCCCCGACCCCCACCGCGAAGACAAGTCTTTGCCCTTGATAGTGGTACTAAAGCGTCGCGACTTCGCGGGTTGGCGCTATGATAACCAAGTAATACGCAATAAGAAGTTCACTGAGGCGCGCGTGTGGTTCAGTTGTTCGTAGCGGGTTGCCCAACCCCCAAAAATGTTCGCCCAAGCGGGTGAGGGTGGGATCGGGGTTTCTCGCACGGCTGAACTGCCCATCGTGGCGTGATTAGACAGCTCGGGCTGGAGATCTCCCACGTGCATTCGGTGAACTGTTGCTGTGATTAACGTGAAGCACCCCAGCTTCAACGTCCGCATCCCGTGGGCACACTGACGTGTGCTTGCCGGAGGGGGACTTTGTTTCCGGAGTGCCCAATGTGAAAAGGAAGCGTAATGAGCGAAAACCAGAACCCCGCGCCGCAGATGGAGACCACTAGCGTCCTGCGTGCCGACCTGTTGAAGGAGATGGAGTCGGGCAACCAGGCGCCGGCTTCCACTGGGGCTGAGAATCTTCCAGAGGGTGCTGCGCTGCTGGTTGTTAAGCGTGGCCCGAACGCAGGTTCTCGCTTCCTGCTGGATCAGTCCACCACCACCGTGGGCCGTCACCCCGAGTCCGACATTTTCCTGGATGACGTGACCGTTTCGCGCCGTCACGCCGAGTTCCGTCTCAACGACGGTGAGTTCGAGGTGGTCGATGTGGGAAGCCTCAACGGCACCTACGTCAACCGTGAGCCTAAGGATGCTGAGACCCTGTCTACTGGTGACGAGGTTCAGATCGGTAAGTTCCGTCTGGTCTTTTTGGCCGGGCCGAAGGCTTAACGCCTTAGCGGTTCCCTCTTTTTCTTTCCGTCCACTGTGGTGCGGGAGGAGTTTCGGTGGCGCTGTGGCGGCACCGCAAACGACCTGGTTTGGCCAGTTGTGCTTGGAGCCTGGGTCGTGACTTTCGCTTTTCGCTCCATCTGGTTGCGAAAAAGGTGAGTGTCACTCGTTGCGATGCCTCGCTGGTTAACCCCACGAGGTTGTCGTAGCCGGAAAAACTTGTACCCCCAAAGTTTTTTTAAGTGTGGCGTAGGGGTTGATGACGTAATGGAAGGACAGCGAATATGGCAGCTGCAGCGCAGGGCGTAAATGCCCACGTTCAGCCGATCAAACGCCGTGAGAAAACGGTGTCGATCGGTAGCGCTTTGGAGACGATGAAACGAGAGTTTCCCGATCTCACCCTGTCTAAGATTCGCTTCCTGGAGTCCGAAGGCCTGCTGACTGTCAAGCGTTCGCCTTCTGGATACCGTCGCTTCGGTCAGGATGATTTGGCTCGTTTGCGTCGCGTGTTGTTGATGCAAAAAGAGCAGCACCTCCCGTTGAAGGTGATTCGCGAACGCTTGAATGCTGAAGACGATGCGGGGGTGACCCAGCTTCTGGGTGCGGGGGTCGAACCGCTCATCGATCCTGACAAGATGCGTCCGGTAGCTCCGGCGCTGCTGACTGACGTTGATGTCGCTCACGCGGCTAATGTCGACGTCGAGTTCGTTCGCGAAATGGCTGGCGTGGGGGTCGTTTCTTCCAACGCTTCGGGTTTCTTCAGCCAAGACGACGTCACCAATATTGTTACTGCAAAGCAGCTGACGGATCATGGTGTTGATGCCCGCATGCTGAAAACCTTGCGTCTGGCGGCGCAACGGCAGGCGGGCGTGATCTCCATGGTTGCGCACCCGCTTGCTCACGCCAAGGATGATTCCGCCAAGGAGCGCGCATTTGAATTCGCCACCGAGCTCAGCGCCATGGTTATTTCGCTGCATGCAGGAATGGTGAAAAAGGAACTGCGGGGCGAATTCGGATGAGTGAGGCCGATTCCGGCGCCAATGCCCCGGAAGAAGTGTTTTACGCCGGTGTGCATACGGCCGGACCGGAAAATTTTCCCTGCATCGTGCTGTTTAGTCAGACACGTCAAGTAATTTTCCCGGTGTGGGTGAGCCCGGAGGGTGCAGCCCAGGTGTTGGCGCATGAATCCGGCGGGGGCAATCGTCGACCTGACATGGTGGATGTGCTCAAAGATCTGGCTGAGCAAGTGGGGTGTGAGCCCCAAAACGTGCAGATCACTGACTATAACAAGGGCGTTGCATACGCCTATATCAGCCTCAGCCCAGATTATTTGGTCGATGCGCGACCCAGTGATGCGATTTCTTTCGCCCGCTTGGCTGATATTCCGATCTTGGTGACGCCTTCGTTGCTGAGCCAATATGGAATCCCGTTGGACACCTTTGCCGGTGATGTTCCTTTTGATATGTCCAATTGGATCGAGCCCGAGGATGTATACCCAGATTTGTCCGCTCGGCTTTCGGCAGTGGGGGATGAAGATGCTGATGCTTCTTTTGCTGAAATGATGAAAAATTTGGGTTTCGATGAGGATGATCTCATCGCCGAGATGTCCGATGAGCTGGGAGAAGATCCCCAGGGGGAGGATAGGAAGGACAGCTAGTTGCAGCTCACGCACCACCTGTTACGGGTGTGAATATTGGGGCTAGAGGTGACAATCGTTCCAATAAGGCTTAAGCTTCAACTTGAGGTTTAAGGTTTTGGGCGTGTCGCCCGCCTTAGCGTTGCCCGGCTCAGTAACCTAACCGGAGTAACGCAGCAGTAAAAATCCTATTCACAACCCGTGTAATTACAGCTAGGATTTTTCTCGATGCGCTTTCGCGCAACAACAAAAGGGAGAAAATACCGTGAGCACTGAACAGCCCGTACAGCAGTCTCTGTTCGACATCAGCGAACTTGCCGGCGGCGGTCCTGACGAAGAGGTCGGCTACCGCGTGCCGATTGCCTGCCAGGTCGCTGGCATCACCTACCGCCAGCTCGACTACTGGGCTCGCACAAAACTCGTGGTTCCCTCCATTCGCGGTGCGCGCGGATCCGGATCCCAGCGCCTGTACTCCTTCAAGGACATCCTTGTCCTCAAGATCGTCAAGGGACTGCTCGACACCGGCATCTCCCTGCAAAACATTCGCCAGGCCGTCGAAAGCCTACGCGATCGTGGCGTCCACGATTTGGCAACCATCACCTTGGTCTCTGACGGGAAAACCGTCTACGAGTGCCGCTCCAACGAAGAAGTCATTGACCTTCTCGGTGGCGGCCAAGGTGTGTTCGGCATTGCCGTCCCGGGTATTATGCGCGAGCTGACCGGCACCATTTCCGCGTTCCCCTCCGAGCGCATCGACGCCTCCGTCCAGGAACCGGTGCACGACGATCTGGCAGCACGACGCGCTGCCCGCAAAATTTCCTAAATCTCTTTCAACAGTCCGCGCTTAGATACGTCTGCGTACTGAGAGAAGCTAAAAGGGCCCGAACTTTTCACGTTCCTGAACGGCGAGACACACCACAGGTTTTTCTTCCTCCTGTTGTGCGTCTCGCCGTTGGCATATGTCCAGGATCTTTTTTGACGGCTGCGCGACATGAGACCTGAGTGCGGCGGGGCGCACGGATGCCCGCCGAGAAAGATGCGCCTCAGACTGTGTCGACGTTGCTTTCTCCCCGGCGTGCGGTGCGGCAGGAGCCGGGCTAGGTTCAGCCGACTGATTCTCCAAAGGGGAAATAGATGGGTACTGGCCATCCACCGTGGGGGTAGTCGCATGCTCCCGAGCTGAGGTACGGGGAGTGGAGTCCATCTCCCGCAATTGCTCAGGGGATTCAGTCGATTCAAAAGCGAGGTTATAGACCACATCAGCGCTCGGCAGAATGTCCTCGGTCACCAGATTGGGATCCTGAGGGATGTTTTCTCGCAGAAAATCCAACAGCGCCTTGGCCGCGCGCGATTGGCTTTCATCGACCGAGGCGGTAGCTGTCAGCGCAACAGCTCGAAACGGTACTGACACATCATCGAAAATTTCCGCAGTCACATGAGGCGGAACCACTGATTCGCCCATAGCCAATGGTGCATTGGCATCCTCCGGGCGTTTGGTGATGTCGACAGCATGATCGACCTTCTTGTCGGCTAGCGCGGTCGCAGCCATTGCACGAAGCATGGGCGGCTCATCGCTTTTAATGGTCGCCCGGGCTTCCGCCGCAGTCCACGACGCAAAACTATGGGGCTTCGCGGTAGCTAGCACAATCGATTCCCAAAAAGCCACGGGCCACTTGTCCTCGGCAGAGGAACTCGAACGCCCACTGGCGGAGAGGCGGTGCTCGACGTGGCGGGCAGGATCCGAGGTGATCATCACGGCTGCTTCCGGCAAGGTATCCACCATCGTGGCCGTCACACAGTGATCATCGACGATTGGGTTAGAAGCACTAAAGGCTCGTAACAGCTTTTCGACCACGTTTTCCCGCCCATCCGCATACACCGGAAGGGTCACATTGCCCTCAAAGCACTCTAGCGCTCGAGCATGTTCCTGTTGCGCCTCATCGCGCACCCCCATCCAGGCGCCCCCCGAAATAGCAAGCACGACAGCGATCAAAATGGCGACGATCGGCCACATCGCAATCCGAAATTGGTGGCGACCATTAGAATGCCGAGGCACTGACAGATCCCGCCTTTCCACGCTCCAAGAGCACCTTCGCCTGCGACGCGCGATGCCGTGTCTAACGAACCCAGTCTAGTTGACGGCCACCGCAGATGACACGATGTTGCGCTAAAGATTCAATAACGCATCTTTGGGTACACCCACCGGCACAGCACTAACGGCAACCGGGGAAGGCGTCTCGCACCGGAACTTGCTGCCATGGAATCTACCGGGAGACCCCCGGTGTTTGTGCGCCGACAGCACACATCGCGGTTGCGTCACGGGCAGAATTGATGATCTGAACCAGTCGTGCTCGTAGCTGCGAACCGCGTTCAGCGAACTGTCGCTGGCGCGCCACATACCTGGCCTTGCCTTCGGCGGTTTCGATTGGAACACAACTAAAACCTAAGTCGCGGCAATCGTAGGGCGAAGCCTCCATGTCCAGACAGCGCACGTCCCTGGCGAGTTCAAACGCATCCAACACAACATCGCCTGGGACCAGCGCCCCCAACTTCGTCGCCCACTTATACAGATCCATTGTGGCGTGCAAACAACCTCGCTGTTCACACACAGTCTGGGATTCGCGAGTCAGCAGTTGACTATTGTGACTGCGCGCCGCAGGAGTGAAAAACCGAAACGCATCGTAATGGGTACACCGGATGGCATGGCTATCGACCACCTGATCGGTTCCCGTTCCACCCAAGCGCAGTGGCAGCGCGTGGCGGGTTTCATCCGCCCGATACACCATTGCCCATTCGTGCAGCCCAAAACAATCGAAGTGTGCGGGATTGCTTTCGGTGCGCGCAAGAAGCTCAGCCATGAACTCCCAAGCTTGACCGCGCCGCTTCGTGGCAGCGGGAATGTTCACGCAGCGCAGACGACCGCCGGAAAAATGCGGGTCGTCGAAAACCACGTAGTCTTTTTCCGCATCCAGCGGAAAATCTGCCGGGACCGCGACACCGACACCTGGATGCCACTGGGCAAGCTTGCTCGGCGACAAAGAGTAGTACTCGAAAAGGAAATCCCACACGGGGTGTTTTACACCGCGGGCTCGCCTGGCCCGATGAGCTGCCGTGAGGCGCATCGCACGTAAGTGGTGCATGTGTGAGCGCCGCGCGGCCTCAGCGGCGGGTAAAACCTCCACCGAAGCGCCCCACGGGGTGGTGGCGGTGGGAAAAGAACTCGTGGTCGTGGTCATGCGCGGGCAGGGGATTGGTCGTCATCCTCGTGGGTCCAGTCCCTCACGGTACCCACGTATTCCTCAATGAGGTCTTCCAAGGTCACGATCCCCAAGAGAGTGCCCGCTGAACGGACTTGGGCGATGTGAACGCTGCGGCGACGCATGTCACGCATCGCCTCATCCAGCGACGCATCGCCGTCGATGGTGGTCAGGGTGCGGATCTCGGAGCGGGAGATGATCTGGTCGCTGGAATCACCTGGGGCGACCAGCCGGTCAAGGATGTCCTTAATGTGCACGTATCCGATGAAAGACCCCGAGCCACCGGTGACGGGGAAGCGGGAGTACCCGGTTTCCTCGACGGCGTGCTCGATGGCGGCCAGCGTCGGGCCCTTGGTGCCGAATTCGACGTTGCGAACCTGGGCTAGGGGGACGAGCACCTCCTTGACCTGTCGGTTTTCTTGACGCAGGGCCTTTTTCAGGCGGGCGTGTTCTTCGGCGTCGAGAAGCCCTTCGGAGCGGGATTCGGTGATCATTGAGGCCAGCTGTTTGGGGTTGACCGTGGAGTCGAGTTCGTCTTTTTGTTCAATGCCAAACATTTTGAGGGTGACTCCGGCCATCCAGTTCATAGCCACGATGATGGGCCGGGTGAAGCGAACGAAGATGACATGGGTGGGTACCAGCAGCATGGCCACGGATTCCGGTCCGGCCAAGGCAATGTTTTTGGGCACCATTTCGCCGGCGATGATGTGGAGGAATGTGACGATGCCGAGGGCAAGTGCGAACGCCACTGGGTGCAGCAGCGTGTCGGGCAGGCCTACGGCGTGTGCGGGGCCTTCGATGAGGTGGGCGATGGCAGGCTCGCCGACTTTACCGAGCAGAAGCGATGCGATGGTGATGCCGAATTGGGCGCCGGCCAGCATCATCGATAGATGTTCGGTTGCCTCCAACACGGTGCGAGCCCGGGTCTTTCCCTGGGCGATCAACGCGTCGAGTCGGTCCCTGCGGGATGAGATGAGGGCGAATTCGGCGCCGACGAAAAAGGCGTTGACGCCGAGCAACAAGATGGTCAAAACGATTGCTTCGAAGCCACCCATTTTTAACTACCTTCCTTCGGGTCGGGCAGTGGTGTCAAAAGGGCACGTTCGATGCGACGACCATCCATTTCGGTGACCTGCGCTTGCCAACGGTTGTGATAGCCGGAGGAGAAATTGTCCATCGCTTCGTGGTGGCTGGCAGGCAGGGTGACGGTGTCGCCAACGTCCGGGATCCGGCCGAGAGTGGCCATGATGACTCCGCCAAGTGTCTCGTAGGGTCCTTCGGGTGGGGTGTAGCCGACGCGTTCGGGCAGTTCGTCGATGCGCATGAGGCCCACGACTTCGAAGGAAGCGCCCATACGGCGAACTTCGCGTTCTTGGTCGGCGTCATCGTATTCGTCATAGACTGCGCCGAGAATTTCTTCGACGACATCTTCGATGGTGACGATGCCGGCGGTGCCGCCATATTCGTCCGCAACAAGCACCACCTGTGAGCCCGCGGAGCGGACTCGGTTGAGTACCGCGTCGCCATCGAGGGAGGCGGGAACGACCGGGACGGGGCGGGCGAGCCGCCGCAGTTGTACATGGGGCCGCTTGGGCGCTGGCACGGCGAAGGCATCTTTAACGTGCACCACGCCAACCGTTGCGTCCAGGTCACCTTCGACGACGGGGAAGCGGGAGTGCCCGGTTTCTAAAGCCATATTGAGTAGGTCCGCGACAGAGTCATCCACCCCGAGGTATTCGATGGTGGAGCGGGGCGTCATGAAGTCCTCGGCGGTGGCTTCACCGAATTTCAGGGAGCGGTCCAGCATTTCAGCTTGCGACTGCTCGATGCCGCCTTGCTTGGCGGAGTTGCGGACCAGCGCGACGAGTTCTTGGGCGCTGCGCGCCGAAGCGAGTTCTTCGGCGGGCTCCATGCCGAGTTTGCGGACCACCGCATTAGCGCAAGCATTTAAGGCTTTGATGGCCCAGCCGAAGACTTTGTTGAAGCCGCGCACGGGAAGCACGGTGATGCGGGCGACGCGCAGGGGGTCGGTGATCGCAAAGTTTTTCGGCACCAGCTCGCCATAGACCATCGACAGCATGGTGGCGACGATCAGGGCGAGTGCGAGGGCAAGTTTGGAGGAGAGCTCCGGGGAAAGATGGGCGAGTTCCAACAGGGGCTGGAAGTAGCGCGATAGCACCGGTTCTGCGAGGAAACCGGTGGCCAGGGTGGTCATCGTGATGCCGAGTTGGGCGCCGGATAGCTCGAAGGAGAGGTCGTTGTGGGCGCGCTGAATCGCAAGCGCGCGGGCATCGCCTTTGGCGTGGGCATGTTCGTCAATGGTGGAACGTTCCATGCCCGTCAGGGCGAATTCGATGGCGACGAATAGACCCGTCGCGGCGGTCAAAGCCACGAAGCCAACAAGGGCGACGATGGATAAAAGAATCTCCATAACGTTTCTAAATATTAGGGATAAAACGAGGATGTGCAGCTTCAGGCACGCCGATGACGTTTGGGATGATCATGTCGGCGTGCCTGAACAGCTACAACGAATGGCAGGCTAGAAGCGCCGGCGGCGCCGTGGCTTCGTCTGTCGCGGCCCACCGACCGCGGTGCCGTCAGCGCGCACCTTAGTGACCGCCGTGCGAGCTTTGCGACCTTGAGCGCCGGCAGCCGGTTTGTCTGCGCGGCTCTCGTGGGTGCTGTCACCGCGCCGTGCGTCTTTTGTACGGGAGCCGGACTTTTTATCCTCGTGGCGTGCACGATCGGCCCGGCCGCGCCCCCGCCCCCGTTCGCGACTATTGTCGCGTGAGGAGTCGTCTTGTGCGCCGCGTTCGCGACGCTGGGGGCGTCGGCGACCTCCAGAGGTATTCTTTGGCGAGCCGGTAGCGTTCGCCGGTGCGCCAAACGGGGCGAGGGGTTCACCCGAAGAAGCCTTGGCGCCAGTGATTTTGGCCAAGATCGGGGAATCTGGGGTGACATTGTGCTCAGCGGGGTTAATACCGGCGGCTCTACACAGTGCGGCAACATCCTTGCGCTGTTCTGGCAGCACGAGGGTCACCACGGTGCCTTGGGCACCGGCGCGGGCGGTGCGCCCGGCGCGGTGCACATAGGCTTTATGTTCCGCCGGGGGATCGATGTGAACCACCAGGTCGACGGCCGCGACATCAATGCCGCGGGCCGCAATGTCGGTGGCAACCAGCACGGGAACCGACCCATCGGAAAAGCCTTCCAAGGCGCGAGTTCGCGCGCCCTGTCCCTTATCGCCATGAAGGCCGGCAGCATTGATGCCGACTCGGCGCAGCTTTTTGACCTGCCTGTCAACGGCATGTTTGGTGCGCATGAACATGATCGTGGTGCCGGCGCGGGCAGCGATGCGTTCCACGACTGCGAAGCGGGCGGTTTTGTCCTCCACGTGCAGCAGGAAATGCTCCATACGATCCACCGTCGCCTGGGCGGGGGCGGTGGAAAAAGTCACTGGGTCGGTAAGGAATTCCTTAACCAGGGTGTTGATGTCGCCGTCGAGGGTGGCGGAAAACAGCAAGCGTTGGCCATCGGAGGGCATCGCCCGCAGCAGCTTGCGAACCTGCGGCAAAAATCCCATGTCGGCCATCTGGTCCGCTTCATCAACCGCGCAAATCTCGACCTCAGAGAAGTCAAGAATGCGCTGGTTGAGAAGGTCTTGGGCGCGACCCGGGGTAGCGACCAGCAGGTCGACGGGCGCCGCCAATGAGGTGATGTTGCGTTTAATGTTGACGCCACCAACCACCTCAAGCACCCGCAACCCCACGGAGGCTGCGGGATCTGCCAAACGTTGAGAAACCTGGGCCGCTAGTTCGCGGGTGGGAACTAGCACCACGGCGCGGGGGCGGCCCGGGCGGGACGATCCACCACTGGCCAGACGAGCCAGCATCGGCAAACCGAAAGTAAAAGTTTTGCCGCTACCCGTGGGCCCACGGCCGAGCACATCCTTGCATGCAAGCACCGCCGGGATGGCTTGGCTTTGAATGGGGAAAGGATGCTCGATGCCGATGGACGACAGATTCTGGCAGATGGGTAGTGGTAGACCTAAGTCCCGAAAAGTTTTCACCTAGGCTTCGACCTCAGTTCGATCGCCACTCCACAAGGTGTGGAAGTGGCCATCCTTGTCGGTGCGCTCGTAGGTGTGAGCACCGAAGAAGTCGCGCTGGCCCTGAATCAGGGCTGCGGGCAGGCGCTCAGCGCGCAGGGAGTCATAGTAGGACAGGGAAGAAGCGAACACCGGGATCGGCAGCCCGCGGGTGGTGGCCTCAACTACGATGCGACGCCAGGAGTCAATCAGCCCGGACATCTCATTGTTGAAGTACGGGTCGAGCAGCAAAGACTCGACTTCCGGGTTGTTGTTGTAGGCCTCAACGATGCGGTTGAGGAACTTGGCGCGGATGATGCAACCGCCACGCCAAATGGTGGCCAGGTCGCGGGGATCGACGTTCCAGCCGTGCTCCTGGGAGCCGGCCTTGATCTCGTCGAAGCCCTGGGCGTAAGCCACCAGCTTGGAGGCGTACAGGGCGCGACGCACATCCTCGATAAATGCAGCGCGATCTTTGACGCCTTCAGCGACGAGCTGACCAGCGGGAAGGTTAGCGATGGTGGCTGCACGCTGCGCGCGGGCGCCCGAGAGGGCGCGGGCGAACACGGCTTCGCCAATGCCGGTGGTGGGGATACCCAAATCGAGGGCGGCTTTCACCGTCCAGCGACCGGTGCCCTTTTGTCCTGCGGAATCCACGATGACGTCGATCAACGGCTTGCCGGTTTCGGCATCAACCTGGCTGAGCACCTCAGCGGTGATTTCCACCAGGTAGGAGTCGAGGTCACCGGAGTTCCACTCGCGGAACACCTCAGCGATCTCCTGCGGATCCATCCCAGCGGCGTAGCGCAGCAGGTGGTAGGCCTCGCCAATGACCTGCATGTCGGCGTACTCGATGCCGTTGTGCACCATCTTCACAAAGTGGCCAGCACCATTGGGGCCGATGTGGGTGCAGCAGGGAGTGCCGTCCACCTTGGCGGACACGCTCTCCAGCAGCGGACCCAAGGACTCATAAGACTCCTCAGGGCCACCCGGCATGATGGAGGGGCCGTTCAGGGCGCCCTCCTCGCCACCGGAAATACCGGCGCCGACGAAGTTCAAGCCACGCTCGGACATTTCAGCTTCGCGACGAATGGTGTCGGTGTAGAGGGAGTTGCCACCATCGATGATGATGTCGCCGGGCTCCATCGCGTCAGCGAGCTGCTCGATGACGGCGTCGGTGGGGCCACCGGCTTTCACCATGATCAGGGCGCGGCGGGGGCGCTCCAGGGAATTGACGAAAGACTCGATGCTGTCAGCGGGAATGAAGTCGCCCTCGGAGGCGAAATTTTCCATAAAGTGCTCGGTCTTGTCGTGGCTGCGGTTGTACACCGCAACGGTGTGGCCGTGGCGGGCGAAGTTCCGGGCGATATTCGAACCCATCACTGCCAAACCTACGACACCAATCTGTGCCAGTTTCTTCTGCTCAGTCATGGTTGCCAACTCTACCCGTTACACGCCCAAAGGCGATGTTTGGCCGTAAGCTGTCGGCCATGGACATCCAAAACCTCACCGCACACCCTGTTGGATTAGATGCACACCTCGGGGTTCGCTACCACAGCGTTAGCCCCACTGAACTCGTGGCATCAATGGTCGTCTCCGAGCATCACCTGCAACCAGCCGGACTGGTGCACGGCGGCGTGTATTGCGCCTTGGCGGAATCCGCCGGATCCGTGCTGGGCATGGCCGTGCTGCAAGCCCGCGGAGAAGAAGACGCCGACGCGATGGTTGTGGGCGTCAACAACAGCACAGACTTCCTGCACCCGGTCAAAAGTGGGGTCATCGACGTCGTAGCGACCGTCATCACCGCAGGTCGTCGCACTCAACTGCTCAATATCGAGATGCGAAACCGCGACCGGCTGGTAGCACGCACCACGCTGCGCACCATGGTGGTGCCCACCGTCGTCGACAAGGAACGCACCCAATAGCCCCAACCCTGCAATACGGCCAAGGGAGTCGGTGGATTTAGCTGCAGGCTAGCCGCGAGGCCCGAAAATCGCCTGGCCGATGCGCACACAGGTAGAGCCATGTGCGATAGCTAGTTCAAAGTCGCCGGACATGCCCATAGATAATTCGGAGAAGTCCAGGTTGGGAAACTGGGCAGCGAGCGCGTCGCGGGTGTCAGCAAGCAAAGAAAAACATGCGCCTACGCGCTTGGGATCTGGGCCGTTGACAGCCACCGTCATCAAGCCCCTGATCTTCAGGCGCGGAAATTGCTCCATCGCGGCAACGAATTCCGCCGCCTCAGCGGGGTGAATTCCGGACTTTTGGGGCTCGCCCGAGGTGTTGACCTGAATCAACACATCGAGCACCCGGTCGGCGCTTTCCAGCCGGCGTTGCAACGCGCCAGCTACCTTCACGCTGTCAAGCGCCTGAAATTCTGTAGCGTATTCCGCCACAATCTTGGCTTTATTGGTCTGCAATTGACCAATGTGCACCAGCTGTGCCCCCGCACAGGCGGAAGACAAGGCCTTCTCCTTGATTTCCTGGGGGCGGTTTTCGCCAAATTCATGCATGCCGGCTTGCATAGCCCGTCCCAGAACCTCCGGGGGGTAAGTCTTCGACACCGGTAGCAGGCGGACGGAATCCGCATTGCGACCAGCAGCCTTGCAGGCGGTGGCGATTGCGTCGAGCACCGCCTGATGATTCGTGCGGAGCTGCTCCACCGACGGCGAAGCTGCGGACTTATTCTCGGCTGGTTCGGTGGTGTTCATGATGGTCAAGCATAGGCGGATAGTGGCCCCCGTGCCCCTAGAGCAGCTGACGCAAACTATTAGCGCAAGGGGTTTCTGGTGGGATCCAGCCAGCCGTGCTCGGGTCTGATGTGCGCGAAATGGTCGACCGGACCGTGCCCGTGACCCACGGATAGCGCTTCGCCGCAGGCGATGGCATGCCGCAACCAGCGTGTTGACCACACAGTGGCCTGATAGAGACTGTCGCCTGCCCCGATGCGGGTAGCAAGCGCTGAGGATAGGGAGCAGCCTGTGCCGTGAGTTGCGGTCGAATCAACCCGTGCTGAAGAGCAATGCTGGATGGCTCCTGCACGATCGAACACCGTGTTTCCCACGTCTGTTGCGTCTAAGTGGCCGCCCTTGGCGATCACCGATATGTTGTGCTGTTGCATCACCGCCCGGGCGGCTTGGCCCACATCTTCCCGGCATGTCAGACTGCCGGTGTCGGCACCACAGAGGATCTCTAATTCCGGCACGTTTGGGGTGAGCACATCGGCTTGTGAAAGTAGTGCGCGCAATGCATCCACAGCACCCTCAGACAGCAGGCGATGCCCGGAGGTCGACACCATCACCGGATCCACCACAATGGGAACGGAGCCATGAAGGTGGCGGAGAAAAGGCGCCACTGCGGCGATGGTGTCCTCATCGCCGAGCATTCCGACCTTGACGGCATCAATGCTGACATCATCAACGACCGCCTGGATTTGCTGCTCAATGACTTGTGGGGGAAGTGGAAAAACGGCGTTGACGCCCCGCGTGTTTTGGCTGACGATGGCGGTAACCGCCCCCATGGCGTACCCGCCGGCGGCCGAAATGGACTTAATGTCCGCATGGATTCCCGCGCCCCCGGAGGGGTCAGTTCCGGCAATCGCCAGCACGCGTGGGACGCGAGTTGGCTGGTGCGTGGATGGCGTAGTCATGGCGTACAGCCTAGAGGACAAACACTACGTTCTGCCCTAAAAACAACATTGATAGTTCCGGTTTCGGGGGTGGTTGGGGGTGATTTCCTCTGCTGTTTATGCATGAGTAAACATGTAGCCTTTAAGCCATGCCCACATGGAACGACTTGATTTCGAACAATCCAGCCCACTCGCAGAACTACGCCGAACGGTGGGATCGCTTTGAAAACCAGGGCGAAGACATTGTTGGTGAGGCACGACTCATTGACGCCATGGCTTCGCGCGGCGCCAAAATCCTCGACGCCGGCTGCGGGCAGGGGCGCATCGGCGGATACTTGGCGCAAGCCGGACACGACGTCACCGGCATTGATCTCGACCCGTATTTGGTCGAAATCGCCCGGGCCAAATACCCCGAAGCTGTATTCGTCGTTGGAGACCTCAGCGCCGATGAAATGCCAGGCGGACCCTACGAGCTGATCGTTTCCGCAGGAAACGTGGTCGCTTTCCTCGAGGAAGATGGGCGCCTGCCCGCGCTCAAAGCTCTCGCACGGGTTCTCGACCGCAACGGCCGACTGGTCATCGGTTTTGGCTCCGGCCGTGGCTACACCTTCGAAGAATTCCTCGCAGATGCCCACAGTGCGGGCCTGCGCGAGCAAAACCGCTACTCCTCCTGGGATCTGCAGCCGTTTAGCGAGGACTCCACCTTTCTGGTGAGCGTCTTGGTCCACGCATAACGCGCCAGGTCACTTTCGCTCGAAGGCCTTGCCCCCAGATTCTTGGGGGCAAGGCCTTCGAGCTTTTAAAAGTTGTGAGTTTAGTATTTGCGAGTTGCTGGGTGGCGATCGGTGATCTTGGTGGCCCAGAAGATCATCACCACGATGGCCACCAGCATCGTCACCGATTGGATCTCGCCAAAGACCCGCTGCCAGGTCGCGAAGTGGCGGTCGGGATCCAACAGGAAGTTCGGCCCCCACCACTGAATAGCGCCAAACGCCAAAGCAGCCCACCTGGTGGCGTGACCGATGGCAAACAACCAGATCACGACAGCAACCCAGATGATCCCAATCGCCCAGTGATGGGTTACCGCATAGGGCTGCAGGTAACACAGCAGCAAAATAAACATGGCAAGGGATAGCAGGGGGAAACCGCGACGGGAGTAACGGATCATCGCCCACAATCCCACCGCGCCGATGACCAGGGCAAAGCCTGCCCACAACACGGTGAATGTTGTGGTGTCGGGGGCGGTGATGTTGCGGGCAATGAAACCAGACAGCGCTTGGTTTCGGAAGAAGTCCTTTTGACCCGCGCGGTCGGTGTTCCACATTTCCACCAGCCAAAAATGTTTGGAATCGTGGGGGCGGACGATAAAACCGATGACCAGGGTGGCCACTCCCATCGCTACGCTTCGGGCGGCGGCGCCGAAATCGCGTCTGATGAGAAACACCAGACCAAATGCTGCCGGGGTGACCTTGATGCCGGCGGCCAGGCCCACCCCGAGTCCCCGGAACTTGCGTGGCAGGATCCCGGCCACATCGGCGATGACCAGCATTGCCAGATAGGTGTCAATTTGGCCGAATCCCATGCCATTGCGGATGGGTTCTGCGCTCATTGCCACGCCCAAGGCGCAGAAAGAATAGATAGCGCTGGTGCGCTTATCGAACCCGGCGAGGTAGAGGCCCGCGCCAACGATGGTGAAAACGCAGAAGAACTGGCCCAGGTTCCATCCCAGCTGCAAGGCGGTTTGCGGAATATAGGCCAACGGGGCCATAAGGAGCGCGGCAAAAGGTGGGTAGATAAAGGCGAAACCGCTGCGGGAATCGAAACCATCGAACAGGGGGCCACCGGTGCGGAATGCGCGGCCGGCGTCCTGGAAGACCTGCAGATCCATGAGGAAACCGTCGGTGGCGAGCAGGAAGTTGGTTTTCAGCGCCCACAGCAGCAGCCCCACACCAATGCCGCACACAACGAGAGTGCGTTGGTCGGGGTTAAGACGCGAAGCGGCGTGGGGAAGTCGGGTGTCGACGGGCACGGGCGGCAGATTCCTTTGGGTGGTGGTGTCGAAGAGGCAACGCCGTGGCGAAGCGGGGGACAAAAGCTGAACATTATCAAACCCCCGCAGGCGGGTACGTGGTGTACGCGCGTGCGGGGGCTTGTTTTTAAGGCCTACGGGCCCAGGCGTGTGGGGGATTAACCGCCGTAACGCTCGGTGTCCTTGAGCTCAATCGGGGTATCAGCACCGGCGGCGCAATCTTTAAGCTTGCCCAAAGCGGTGCGGGCGTGCAGCTGCTGGCGGGTGGTGACCAGCTGCCAGCGGTCACGGGATACGGAGTTCAGGCCCCAGGCAATAGCGGAGACGAAGCGGTTGCGGAAGCCCACCAGGAACATCAGGTGGACGGCCAGCCAGAGCAGCCAGCCGACGAAACCGGTGACCTCAACCTTGCCGAGCTTCACCACAGCAGAGAAGCGGGAGATGGTGGCCATGGAGCCCTTATCGAAGTACTCGAAAGCTTCGCGAGAGTTCGCGGGACGGCCATCGGCCTCGGCGGCGAGGTTCTCGGCGACGTACTCGCCGGCCTGGATGGCGACCTGGGCAACGCCGGGCAGCTGGTTGTAGCTCATCATGTCGCCGATGACGAACACATCGGAGTGATCGCCGACGGACAGATCCGGGTTGACCGGAACACGACCTGCGCGGTCAACTTCCACGCCACACTGGTCGGCGACGAGCTTGCCCAGGGGGCTGGCCTGGACACCGGCGGACCAGATCTTGCAGAAGCTGTGGATGGTCTCCTCGGAGTCGTCCTTGGTGGACTTGTAGGTCACCGAGGTTTCGTCAACGTTGGTGACAATGCTGTTGAGCTTCACAGTGACGCCGAGCTTTTCCAGCTGGCGCTGAGCGTTGCGGCCCAGGCGCTTGCCGAAGGGCGGCAGGACCTGCGGGGCACCATCGAGGAGGATGATCTTGGCGCTGGCGGGATCGAAGTTGGAGTATTCGCCCTTTAGCGTGCGGTGGGCCATCTCGGCGAGCTGGCCGGCCAGCTCGACACCGGTGGGGCCGGCACCGACCACGACGAAGGTGAGCAGGCGTTCCCGCTCGGCCGGATCGTTGCACAGCTCGGCACGTTCGAATGCGCCGATGATGCGTGCGCGCAGCTCCAGGGCGTCGTCGATGGACTTCATGCCCGGCGCGTACTGGGCGAAGTGGTCGTTGCCGAAGTAGGACTGGGAGGCACCGGCGGCGACGATGAGGGAGTCGTATTCGTAGGTGCGGGTGAAGTCGCCGAGTCGGGTGGTGACGATCTTGGAGTCGACGTTGATGTCGACGACCTCGCCCTTGACGACGTTGGCGTTGTCCTGATCTTTGAGGATCTGGCGGGTGGAGGGGGCGATTTCGCCGGAGGACAGGATGCCGGTTGCCACCTGGTACAGCAGCGGTTGGAACAGGTGGTGGTTGGTGCGGTCGATCAGGGTGACGTCGACGTCGGCTTTGGCCAGCTTGTGGGTGGCGAAGAGGCCGCCGAAACCGGAACCGATGATGACAACGTGGTGACGCCCACCTTCGGGGCGAAACGGCTTGTCAGTCATGTGTTTTGAGCTCTCCTTTGAGAATGTTTTTGTTTCAGCGAGTGTGTTCTCGTTGTTTGCCCCCGGGGCACGGGTGGCGCGGGTGTGGGTGGTGCGCGCGGGCCCGTGTGGGGTTTGGGTTGATGATAGCGGTTGTTGTCGGATAACTCACACTCGTTTTGGGTGGTTTTTCTGTGTGTGGGGGAGTAGGTGCTTGGTTTGTGGGGGTGGGGTGGTTGTGTGGGGCTGGTGTGGGGGGTGTGGCCTGGTCTCTGGGGTGTTCTTGTGTGTGGGTTTGTGACATTTTGCACTCGGAACAATCGGAGTGAATTATGCCTCAGGTATGGGTGGTGGGGTGTTTTGGTGCTCCGGTGGGATGGGGTTGTGTGGAGAGAGTTTTGGTGCTTGTCGGCATGGTGTGCCAGCTGCTGGGGTGGTGCTGTGGAAGAGTGTTGGGTGTTGTTCCATGTTGGTGATCTGTGTGGTTGCCGGGTGCCGTGTGTGCTGGGTTTTGGGCCTGGTGCGGGTGGTGTGACGCTTAGTGTTGGGGCGTTGTGGAGTGTCTTTTGGCGTGAATAAGTGTGAGGTTTTGGTGCTGTGACTTTTTCTCATTTGTCTGGGATTGATGCGGCTGTGTGGCCGGATGTGGTGGAGGTTCCACAGGTGCCGTTTTCTCGTCAGGCGGTGCGTCAGGCGGAGGGGGAGCTGGCGCGCGCGTGTCGGGAGGCGGGGATCAATGTTGATCCTGAGGTGGATGCGCCGTTGAGTTTGGTGGTCCATCATGATGCGGTGTTTGCGCGGATGGCGGCGCGTGGCTGGTTGGGTTTTGTGGAGGGGTTTTTGGCGGGCGAGTGGGATTGCCCGGATGTGGAGTCGGTGTTGGCGGCGTTGATGGATGTTGATTTTTCACCGGGTGGTTCGCGGTTGCGGAAGCCGCCGGCGCCGCGGTCGCCGTTGCCGCGTCATGCTGGCGGTGATTTGCCGTGGGATGTGGTGTCTTTGTATTCGCCGATGTCTGTTCCTGCGGAGTTGTCGGGGATGTATGCCTCTGGGGTGGCGACGACGGTGCGGGAGGAGATCGATAATGTGGCGCCGAATGCGGGGAAAAATGGGGTGCCGTCGAAGGTGTTTGTGGATGTGACGACGGTGCAGGCGCCGGTGGGGGTGGAGCGTGCTGATTTGGCTGCGGCGCAGGCCCGGAGTGTGGAGTCGCTGTTGGATTTGGCGTGGGTGACGCGGGGATCTGATGTGTTGGATATTCCGTCGACGACGCCGATGGTGGCTTTGTTGGCTAGTGAGCGGGGGGCGATTGTGGATTGTTTGTGTATGGATGAGCAGGTTGCGCACGATATGGCTGATGCGGTGGGGGAGCGCGCGACGGTGGAGTGGTGTGCGGATGTGATTCCTTCCCGTAATCAGTGGCGGGGTCGTTATGAGGCGATTGTGTCGGCGGCCCGTTTGGAGGTGTTGGGTCCTGCGGGGCGCAAGGAGTTCGCGGCGATGCTGGATCGTTTGTTGGGTCCTGCGGGGCGGGCTGCGGTGCAGACGTTGTGTACGAAGCGGGCGTTGGCGCGTTGTGAGTTGGCGGCGTTGGAGCCACTGTTGCGGTATGTGTGGCCGGCGTTTGATCCGGTGTCGGTGGATAGTTTGCGGCGTACTTTTGATGGGTCGACGGGGGTGCGGATCGTTGCGGAGAAGCATTTTGGGTCGCATTTGGAGTTGACGACGCGGTTGCAGGCGCAGTTGTTTGCGGCGCATGAGCGTAAGGCTGCGGCGGCGGGTATTGATGTGGTCACTAGGCGCCTGTGGCGTTATTGCTTTGCGTTGATTGCGGTGTTGGCGCAGCGGGAGGCTTTTGATGTGGTGCAGTTGGGGATTGCCCGTAAGCCGCGGGCGGTAACGCGCCGCTAGTGCGAGGCGGGGGTGTTGGAAAGCTTAAGGGTTGGGCTACGAAGAGTTAGGGCATGAAAAAATCCGTGACCGGTGGTGTGTCACGGATTGTGGGGGTTTAGCTTTGGTTGGGGGTTGTGGCTTCGGCGGGGGTTGGTGGTGTGTGGTTTTGGTGTTGGCGTTGCTTTTTGATGATGTTGTACACCTGGTAGCCGAAGGGGATGAGCAGGGTTGCGAGTCCTGCGAGGATGAACCAGTGCATGTATTTTTGCACGATGGGAATTTCGCCGAGCAGATAGCCGAATAGTGGGATGAGTCCGCCCCAGGCTGCGGATCCGAGCACCGAGTAGAAGGTGAATTTTCGGTGGTCCATGTGGCTGAATCCGGCGACGACGGGGGTGACGGTGCGGACGACGGCGATGAAGCGTGCGAGGAATACCGTGGCGGCGCCGAAGCGGTCGAAGAAGTGGTGGGATTTTTCTACCGCTTCGGGTCCGATCCATTGCATGGCGCGGGTGTGGATGATGGCGGGGCCGACTTTGCGGCCGATGAAGTAGCCGAGTTGGTCGCCGAGCATGGCGGCAATGGGGATGCCGACCATGAGGGTCCATAGGGGGGTGAAGGGCGGGTCGGCGTGGGCCATCATGCCGGCGGTGAAAAGGAGGGTGTCGCCGGGGAAGATGAAGCCGATGAGAAGTCCGGTTTCCATGAAGACGATGATGAGGATGCCGAGAAGCCCAAAGGAGCTCAGCAGCATATCAACGTCGAACATGATAAAAGTCCGTCAACTTTCTAGACTTGACTATTCCGGTGGGCGGTGGCTCTTTCGGGGGTTTGTGAAAGAGTCCTGCACCGCAACCGGTGGTGCCACAGGTGTGGTTGCTTGTGGTTTTGACTCTACCGCACGGGTGAGGGCTGGCGCACAGCTGCCCAGCACACAGGCCCGCACCGCGTGACTTTTGTGCGGCCTTTTAGGCGCAAGCTTGTCACGGGTGCGGGCGGGATGTCTCAACCCAGGCTAGGGGGTGACGACCGGGCGGGAGGCGCGTTCGAGGAAGATCGCGATGTTTTCGAAGGGTTTGCCGGCGATCATTTCCAGCCCCATCTCGCAGGTGCGGTTGTCGGAGACAAAAGCGTCAAAGTCGCGGGCGTCCAGCGTGCGGCGTTCCTCGCGGGTGGCGGACTCCACGAGCTCGGGGTGCAAAAGTCCACGGTCACCGGCGGTGCCACAGCAGCTGGTGCCCACCGGCACCACAACGTCCTCAGTGCACAGGGCGACCAGGTCGGTGAGCTGATCGTTGATGCCCATGTGCGTAGTCGAACACGTGGGGTGGACGGCCACCGCCTGGTAGTGCTCGGTGAAGGTCAGCGCCTCGCCGACCTCCCGGTGCAGCCACTCGACGATGTCGAGAATCTCCAGGGACTCGAACTTGTTCTTTAGTTCCCCGGTCAGCACCTCCGGGACATTGTCGATGATGCCGTGGGTACACGAGGCGGCATCGACGATGATGGGCAGCTTGCCTCCCTCGGACCACTCCCACAGATCCTGGGCGATTTTTTCGGCCTGGTAGCGGAAGCCATCCTTGTAGCCCTTCGACGACCACGGGGTTCCACAGCAATCATCCTTGACATCTGCCGGAATCCACACCGGACGGCCGGCGCGCCGGCCCAACTCCACCACAGCTTCCGGCAGCTGCAGGCCGGGTTTGCCGTGGGGAGTGCCGAAAATGCGGTTAATGCAGGCGGGGAAGTACACGGCGGTGGCGCCTTCGCGGAAAGTTTCCGGCAGGTGGGCCTCACCGGGGCCGGGCAGCGCACCCGGCACCGTCGGCAGCAGATCGCGGCTGATAACGGTGCGCAAAGTATCGGCCACCGCGGCCAAGGCCCGATAGCCGAAGGCGCGCTGCACCACTCCCGCGGCCCCCACGCCCAGGCGCAGCGAACGGGCGATCGCGCCCCAGTTTTTCGCCACCACCAAGGCCGCCTTATTGGCCGCATCGCTGACCTGCTGGGCGCGCAGGCCCTTCATCACCTTGCCGGTGTCGATGGACACCGGGCAGGCCACGGAGCACACCCCATCGGCGGCACACATATCGATCGCGTCGTACTGGTACTCGTCCTGCAGCACCTTCAGCAGCGGAGAATTTTCCGGCTGACGGGCCATCTCACGGCGCAACACGATGCGCTGGCGGGGAGTCACCGTCACGTGGCGGGAAGGACACACCGGCTCGCAGAACCCGCACTCCACACAATCATTGATCTCGTCTTCCACCTTCGGGAAAGACTTGAAATTGTTCAAGTGCACATCCTGATGGCGGGTCAGCTTCACATCCGGGGCCAAAATGCCGGCCGGATCCAGCAGATCCTTGACCCGCCACATGTAGCCAAAGGCCTTCGAGCCCCACTCGTACTCCACGAACGGTGCCATATTCACGCCGGTACCGTGCTCCGCCTTCAGTGAGCCCTGGTATTTGCCAATCACCAGCTCCGCCAGCTCATCCAAGAATTGGGCATAAGCCTTGCGTTCCTCCTCCACCGCCAGGCGGGGAAGCAAGAAGAAGTGCAAGTTGCCGAACGCGGCGTGGCCCATCACCATCTGCGGATAGCCGAACTTACCCAACAAATCGATCAGATCCGACGAGGCCTCGCCCACATCCGCCGGCGGGAAACACACGTCCTCCGTAATCAGGGCGGTGCCCTGCGGGCGGTCCGCACCAATCAAGCCGAACAGGCCATTACGGATCTGCCAAGCACCAGCCATGCCAGCGGCGGTGGAATCAAACTCCAGCGGGGCAGTCAACTCCGCGCCTTCGAGCACCTTCTCCACCGCCTGGCAAGCAGCAGCCAAACCATCCTCGTCAGCGCCGCCAACCTCAACCAGCAAGGCAGCCTCATTGTCGTCAATATCCGCCCACTCTTTCGGAGCCTGGGGGAAATTGCCCACCGAGCGCTTCATCACCGGCGCCACCAGCAGCTCACAGGCCAACGCGCCAGCCTCCATGATGGAGTGCACATACCGGGCCGCCTGCTTCAGATCAGGCAGCATCACCCATGCCACAGCCTTCTTGCGGGGCAGCTCCACCGTGCGGATCACCGCCTCAGTCAGCGCGCCGAAAGTACCCTCAGCGGACACCATGAGCTTCAGCAAAATATCGACCGGGCGATCCTCATCCAAAAACGCATCCAAACGAATGCCGTTGGTGTTACGGATAGAAAACTTCCGCTTCAGCAGCGCCACCAACTCATCGTCCCCGCGAATCTCATCGCGCAACGCCAGCAGGCCCTCATAAATGCCGGGCTCCAGGGCTCGCAGCTGCTCATCCGCGTCCGCGGCCGCAGTGTCAATGATCGAGCCACTAGGAAGCACGATCGTGGCAGATTCCAAGGTGTGGTAGCTGTCGCGCTCCACCGAACACCGCATGCCACCTGAGTTGCAGGACAACACACCGCCGATGGTGCATACCGAGGTCGAGCCCGGATCCGCACCAATCATGTAGCCATGCCGGGCCAGCACCGCCTGCGCATCCCCCAGAATCACGCCCGGGCGAGCCCAAATGCGTTTCCCGCCGTCACGCACCTCCATGCCACGGAAGTGGGTCTTAGTATCGACCAAAATGTCATCGGTCATGGCCTGGCCATTGAGGGAGGTGCCACCACTGCGGAACACCAAATTGCGCTTGTGCTCGCGAGCAAAAACCATCAACTTCGACAGATCGGTGGCGTTGCGGGGCTGCACAACAACCTGCGGCACCTGTCGATAGGGGCTGGCGTCGGAGGCATAGCGCACCAGGTCGCTAATGCGAGTTAAGACATTGTCCGGGCCAAGCAGCTCAATGAGGTCATTTTTCAACTGCTCGGGGGTACCGGCCCAGCGAGAAGCGGGCACCGCGTCGGGCAACGGTGTGGCACCGGCGGGCTGGCCGATACGCTGCGGATTCGGGGAAAGGAGTTGAGTCATGCATAGGAGCATACCGCGAGACCCCTCACATCTTGGGGCTAACCCTACTGAAAATTATGCAAACTACTGCATAGTGACCTATAGTAGGGGAGAACCAGGGGTACACCTTATCCCCACTACCACCCGCACCAGCATCAGGTGCGGGTGCGACCTTTCCATCCGAAGCTACACCCGAAGAAAAACTCGGATGCGAAACGCATGCCCGGCGCCCACCCGCAGCGTCCTGAGGCAAACCCGCGATCCGCACTGCGCTCAACCTCATTAGGTTCGACCGTACTGTGGGCCCGCGACCCCCCGGTAGGGAAGCGCGGCATGAATGGATCCTCGCCGAAGAACACACTGAGCAAGAAGAAGGGACGCCGACCGATGAGTCTGCTCGACACCCCCAGCGTGCACGATGCGCGCGATGAGACCAAAGAGGACATGTCCGCCAAGCTGGCGGTCGCCGTGTTTCCTCTCGTCGTCATCGTCGGCGCAATTTTCGCGTACCTGAACCCCACCCCGATGCTGGGATTCAAACCGCACCTGACCAACCTGCTGATGGTCATCATGTTCTGCATGGGCCTGACCCTGACGCTGCCGGACATTAGTGAGGTGCTGCGTCGCCCTTGGCCCATCTTCCTAGGGGTGGCAGCACAATACATCGTGATGCCGGCTTCCGCTCTGATGGTGTCGAAGATGCTGGGCTTCGGCCCGGAGCTGGCGATCGGCTTGCTGCTTTTGGGCAGTGTGCCGGGTGGAACGGCCTCCAACGTCATTGCCTACCTGGCTAAAGGCGATGTGGCGTTGTCGGTGGCCATGACCAGCGTGTCGACGCTGCTGTCGCCGCTGCTGACTCCGGTGATCATGCTGTGGCTTGCCGATGCCGAAACCCAAGTTAATGCCGGCGGCATGATGATTTCGCTGGTCAAAACCGTGCTGGTTCCCGTGGTGGGCGGCTTGTTGCTGCGTGTGATCGCTAACCGTTTGGTGACCGCGCTGCTGCCGGTGCTGCCGTGGTTGTCGATCATCGTCATCGGAATCGTGCTGATGACCGTGGTGGCAGTTAACTCTGAGCGTTTGGCCACCGTTGGTCTGATCGTGGTTGTTGGCGTGGCCATCCAAAACTTGGTGGGCTTCATCATCGGCTACTTTGCTCCGAAGCTGCTCAAGCAGCGTGAGGCGGCCTGTAGGACCACCTCCATCGAGGTGGCCACCCAAAACTCGGCCCTGGCCAGTGCCATGGCAACCCAGTTCTTTAGCGCCGAGGCGGCAATCCCGGGCGCAGTCGCCGCCGTCTACGCCAACGTCTCCGGCGCGGTATATGCGGCCATCGTCCGCCGCCGTCCCATGACTGACTAGATCCACACGCTCGCAGGCAAAACCGAGTCGACTCCCTTCACCGCATCCTTGGTCCCTAGTCGCCCAGGAAGTGGTGAAGGGTTTTATTTGTCTTTAGGGTGGTGTTGTTCGGCGGCAGCGACGATGTTGCTGGCCATGGTTGGAAAGACCAGGCCATGGGCGGGGAGAATGGAATACCAGTAGGCCAGACCGGCCACGCCACGGGGAAAGAAAATCGCGCGCTGCCGGTAGGTGACCGCCCCGGTGTCCTCATCCTTATCAGCGATGAGCTCCAGCCAGGCATCCCCAGAGACCTTCATATCCGCCCGCAAACGCAGCAGCCGCGGCCTTTCGATGGCTTCCACCGTCCACCAATCCACGGCGTCGCCGAGGCGTACATGGTCCCGGCTTCGTCGACCCCGCGCCAGGCCGGGCCCGCGCATTGCCCGATCAAGCCATCCGCGAATCCGCCACAGCAGGGGAGTGGAGTACCATCCGTGCTCGCCGCCAATGGATTCGATGACCGCAAACAAGTCTTCTTGGCTGGCGCTGGTGGCCTTACTGCGCTCATCGACAAAAACTTTGCGGCCCGCCCATTCGGGATCGCTGGGCAGCGGCTCGGCCTCGAAGGTGCGGTCATCAGTCCACCTGGTGACGATGTTGTCCGCCCGCACATCGGCGAGGCTACGGCGAATGGTTTCCTCATACGGGGTCAGCCCGCCGGGCGGTGGGGGAATATAGGCATCGATATCACGCTCGGTGACCACAGCGTTGACGGCCAGCGAATGAATAAGGGGCTTGGCGATGCCGGAGGGAACCGGGGTGATCACGCCCACCCAGTGGGAGGCTAGCCAGGGGCTGAACACCGGTACCGGAATCATCGGACGCTTTTTCAAACCGGCAACCTTGGCATAACGATTCATCATCTCGCCGTAAGAATAGGCCTGAGGACCGCCGATGTCCCACGTGCGTGAACCGGGGAAATCCGCGGTTGCAGCACGGGTGAGGTAGTGCAAAACATCGTCAATGCCGATGGGTTGGACCTGGTTACGCACGAACTTTGGGGTGATCATGATGGGCAGCCGCTCGGTGAGATGGCGGATCATCTCGAAGGAGGTGCTGCCAGAGCCGACGACGATTCCCGCCTGAAAAACCACCGCATTAAGCGTCGAATCGAGAAACACCCGGCCAACGGCGTGGCGTGAGTCCATATGATTGCTGCGCGCCTGATGTGGATCGGTTAGGCCTGAAAGATAGATAATGCGCTCGCAACCCGCATTTTCTGCAGCATTGACCATGGCATGCGCGCATTCGAGTTCAGTGCGGGCGAATTCCTTGGAGTCGCCCATCGAATGCACGAGGTAATAGATCACGTCAATATCAGTGACGGCGTCTCGCAGAGACTCCGGTTTGGTGAGATCGCCTTCGATGATTGTGACGTTGCCTGCCCAGGGAACCTCCGCCAGTCGGCTGGGCGTGCGCACTAGAACGGAGACGTCGTGTCCGGCGTCTAACAGCGACGGCACCAGGCGGCCGCCAACGTAGCCGGTGGCTCCGGTGACGAGAATCTTTTTGCGGTCGTTGCTCATGGCGCCCACCGTACCAAAGGCTACCGCCAATGGTGTTATCAAAGGATGTGCCGGGCGGAAAGCATCAGGCGAGGTGGGGTACAACTTGCCAAATATAAAATGACATAATGTACATTATCGGACAATTACGGAGAAGTGCCGGTGCAGTGCCAATTATTTACCTCAGCGTCACGCCTCCGAGATTGCTGTGCAAAGCTCGTACTGGTCTACAGTATCTGCAGTCGCGATTTTCGCGGCTTGCTGGCGTGAAGGCTTTGATCCATCTCGTGCTCTGCATGTCGGCCACAGTCTGTATGTCGTGCTGGATCTGTGACGCATCCTCGCCCGTAGGTTTGTAGATCGGGCTTTTATACCTGAGGCGTGATTGACCGGAGGCTGTCTTGTGGAGCTTGGCTAATGGGCGTTATGGCCCTGTCGGTGACTTGTGGGGTGACGTTGAGGTCCATGGCGGCCACTAGTCCCCATTTTTTACCGTGCTGCCGAGTGTCCTATATATGTCACTCTGACGAAAAGAAAGCCATTGAGGCCTGTTGGCTCTGTGTTTTCCGCTTCGTCGATGGTGCCTTCTCCATGGGTGACGTGGAGTCGTCACGGGTGAATCGACCATTGTCGTCGTTGACGTCACCTGCGGCTCGCAAGGGCTGGATGCGCTGCGGGCTGGTGTAACGAGACAAACTGTGCGTGCGGATCAAGCGGAATCTCCAGGCGCCGGCCCGCCCCGTTTGGCCTCGGCGCGAAGGTTTTTGTGCGCAATGCGCGCGCCCTCGAAAGTCATAAGGTGCGCTGTAGAATCCGCTTCCCCAAGTGCCTCGCATATCAGCGTGGCAATATTATGTCACTTTTGCTCTTTCGCTTCTATTGCAACGAGAACCCTTTGAGGCTACGACTGTGAACGCCGCCCCCAAGGCCTCACTGTGCCCGGAGAACCACTCAACGCCGCCGCCGAAGCATTCCAGGTGGCGGCGTCAGCGCGATACAAGTTCTACACATCTTGTTCTACACGCTTTTAGGTGTTGCGCTCGCGACGATGAACCGGGTCGCTATCCCGCATCAACTCCGCGTGACGGATAGCCCGATACATCTGTAGCAACGTCAAAACCACAAACACCAGGCCTATAGCGATCGCCCACACCTCGGCGCGCAACAAGTAAATAAACACCCCAAGTGCGACCAAACGGATCGCTAAAACGCCCAGCTGAATCTGCGTATTCATCGCGTGCCGCCGCTACTTCTTTTCCAAGGCGAGGCGGATATTGAGCACGCCATTTTCGTCAATTTTGGCGGCCACAAAATCTGGCGAATCCACCCCGAACTCAGTCCTGTTAAACGGCAAATCACCAGCGACGACGACGCGTTCCCCGGTGCGCAAAACATCAAACTCCCCCGTGACAGGCTTCGTCGTGCCGTGCAGGGTCAAAGATCCCTTCAGCGTGACATGGCCGGTCGAGCCGTCCCCCGGAATCTGTGCCACATCGACCGGCTGATCCAGCGTAAACGTCGCGGTGGGAAAATCATCGGTGTGCAAAATGTTGCGGCGCACGTTGATGTCGCGCTTTTCCACATCGGTCTTAATGTTGCGCAGATCAACGGTGACCTCCCCCGAGGTCAGCGTCTGGCCCTCCACCACCACATCACCAGTGACATCGTGAGTAGTGCCGGAGGTTTCCTTCTCCTGGCCGGGCAAAATCTCGTGGAAGGTGTAGCCCACGGCGGTGGTGTTTCGGCCCGAGCCCTTCACCACATGCCAATCCCCATCGATATCAACGCTCGCGGGCAAGGCCCCCTCGGCCGATAGTCCTTCAGTTTTCAAACCAGTCGACGTCAAGGCCTTATAGGCAACAGGTCCGACGCTGGCCAGGGCCAGCACAACGATCGCGATAACGGTTAGGGCCACAATAGGCTTTCTCATGGTTGGTCATTCTATCGTGTTCGCATAGCCCTAGTCACTCAGCCCACCAGCCCCAATTTAAAAGCTTGTGGCCGGCCCCTTCTCCCCTGCTGGGCTAGTGCGCAACAGATAGTGTGGGCGGTCGTCATTCGCGAATGCGGAGTTGTTCAACATTTTTGGCCAGGTCAACCAGCTCATTGCATAGCTGGCGGATATCGCGCGGGTCTTCATGTTCTTCAACCGCGGTAGCGATATCTTCCGCCGAACACCGCAACTCAAAGAGCTTGTCGATTAATTCCTCGGCGCGATCCGGATGCAAAATCACCGCGTTGTGCGGAATCGAAGTGCCCTTGACGTTATTGCGCTGCTCGTAGGCGCGTTGGCGACACGATTGGCTGCAATACTTCTTCGGCCGGCCGCGAGTGCTTGCCTCAAGCTCTCGTCCGCACCACGAACACGCCGGTGGTTTTAGCTTCCCTTGTGCTTTCACAGTTGCTCACCTTATGCCCGTAAACCTCAGCCATGCAAAGCCCACCTTGTGCAGGCTGTGGATAGCTCACCGGTATGTGGAGGCTTGGAATCGTCGAAGATGCGAGTCTGTTCTTATTCTTTGGCCGAAGACGGAATACGCTTGGGTGGGTGAAAACTCCCCTCAACGTCTCGCGCCTGCAAGTTTTGGCTATACTGGTGGTTCTGTGTCGTGCCACACCCGGCTTTTCCCTGAGGTGGCTATGTGTCCGAGCGCCGAGAAAAGGCGATACACGGTGTAAAACCTGCTTTTCGGAAACATTTTTCCCATCTTGAGCGTTGGGACAGTTGTGGGTGGCACAACCCAAAGACTTTTGTCGATTGTGAAGGATTGATGCGTAATGGCAGATCGCGTTCTCCGTGGTAGCCGCATGGGTGCGGTCAGCTACGAGACTGATCGTGACCACGACCTGGCTCCCCGCCAGATGGTCAAGTACAAGACGGATGCCGGCGACGTGTTCGAAGTTCCCTTCGCCGATGACGCCGAGGTGCCCAACACCTGGCAGTGCAAAAACGGCCAAATGGGCACCCTGATGGAAGGCGAAGGGCTGGAAGCCAAGCCGGCTAAGCCTCCGCGGACCCACTGGGACATGCTCTGTGAGCGACGCTCCATGGAAGAACTCGATGTGTTGCTCGAAGAGCGCATCGAGATCCTGCGCAAGCGTCGCCGCAACGCCGCGCGCCTGCTCAAGCAGCAGGAAGAAGAAGCCGCAGCTGCCGCAGCAGCCGAGGCGGCGAAATAAACTCCCGCGGGTGAACACGCCACACCCGAGACCATAAAAAACCTCAACGGCCCCGCTGATGCGCATAAGCGTCAGCGGGGCCGTTGGCGTGGAATCTAGCAAGCCTAAATCGCGCAGCCCATAAAGTAACCCCACCCAAGGAAAACAATCCGTGGTGGGGGTGGGGTGCTACTCGCCTGCTCCGATGGTTGTGCTGTAGAGGAAGCAGCGAAAGCTGTGCGGTTTTCCTGCGTAGTTGAACTCCATGGTCTGCTCCCCCACCCGGTGAAAACCTTTACGGTTATAAAACTCAAAAGTGCAGCCCTCGTCGGTAAACAAATACAGGTGCTTGCCTTGAGCGACGGTGGCCACTTGCGACAACAACGCACTGCCGATGCCACGGACCCGATGCCGAGGATTAGCCGACAGCAAAAGGATTTCCCCATCGGTGCCGTGCTGGCGCTGATACTGCTCCAACAGCTGGGCATTGGTGCGGGCATAGGCGGCAATACCGTCTTCTTTTTTCTCCAGCTGGTGTACGACTGCGCTCAACGCCCGCGCCCACAGCGGCATCCCCTGCGGCTTGTGGCCGTCTAGACGCAACAACACCAGCCCCGCAAACTCACCATCGTCATAGGCTGCAAAAACATGGGTTGCCTGGGCGAGTTCCTCATAGAAGAAACTGCGGGCATGCAGCCGACGAATCAGCGGATTCGCGATGTATTTTTCGAGATGCATCTCCTTTTCGATGGTCTCGATGATGACTGCATGATCTGAGCGCTGCAATGGTGCAAAACTAACCATGGTGTTAAAACCGATCCTCTACGTCGTAGCGCCTGGCGCAGTACAGCCCGCTGGGCAGAGATTTTAGTTGCGGGAGTCCTGGCGCGGGCGGCTTGCCGGGGGCTGGCACGTGCCACACTCCGGCACAAGGGGTGGTGGATAAACAAAACCGGCTGCGGGGCCTGTTGAAAGGTTCCGCAGCCGATCGTTGAAGCCCTAGCGTGGGCTACTTACGGCGCTTGTCCACCTCGTGCTTGACGAGCTTTTTGGTTTCTTTGAAGAATTCCTTCGCCTGCTCGCTGCGGTGGGCGAAGCCCCACTTGGTGACCTCGGCGAGGGAGGAACCCACGAAGCTGCCATCGAGCTTGGATTCGCCGATCTCACGCTCGGTGAAGGTGATCGGAACCTCTCGCACATCGTAGCCTTCGCGCACGGCGCGCCAGGCCAGGTCGACCTGGAAGATGTAGCCGGCGTTGGACAGCTCATCCAGGTCGAGTGCCTCGATGACCTCGCGGCGGTACGCGCGGTAACCGGCGGTCATATCGGACAGGCCGGCACCCAGTGCCAAGCTGATGTACAGGTTGCCGCCACGGGAGAGCACATACCGCTTTTTCGGCCAGTTCACCACCTTGCCGCCGGGCACATAGCGGGAACCGATGACCAGATCGGCACCATCGTCGATGGCTTTGAGCAGGGTGTGAAGCTGCTCCGGGGCGTGGGACCCATCGGCATCCATCTCGCACATCACGGCGTAGTTGTGCTCAAGGCCCCAGCGGAAACCGGCAACATAGGCGCCGCACAGGCCGCCTTTGCCTTCGCGGTGGATGACGTGCAGCTGCTCGTCCTCACTGGCCATGGTGTCGGCAAGGTCGCCCGTGCCGTCGGGGCTGTTGTCGTCAACAATGAGAACATCAACCTCGGGGGCTGCCTGGCGGATACGGCCAACGATGAGCGGAAGGTTGTCCAGCTCGTTGTAGGTCGGGATGATAACCAGCGTGGGTGTGGCGGTCATAGCAAGCCTTTTTCAATCATCGAGGGTCTTTGTACACAGGTGGCTGCGGCTGAGCCTAAGCTGCGTTCGGGTTCCGGCGCAGTCGCTTTCCCCGCGTCGCATACAGCGCCGCGAGAGCACACAGAGAACCTATGATATCGAACCCGGCAGCAATTACTGAACCAGCCCTGGAAGCAATGGTGCGACTGTCTTTGAGCGGCAGCTCGTCTTCCAGCACCGCCGGGGTGAAAATCTTCGATTGCTGAAGCACTCGCCCTTCTGGGCTCACCAGGGCGGACACCCCGGAGGTCGCCGCCACCACGACCGCACGATCCATCTCTATGGCCCGCATCCGGCTCATTGCCAACTGCTGGTAGGTCATGTCGGTGAAACCGAAGGTCGCGTTGTTGGTGGGGGTGGTCAGAATTTGGGCGCCGTGGGCGATGGCATCCTGGGCGGAGGCATCAAAAGCGACCTCGTAGCAGGTGGAAATACCTACCGGAATCTCCCGGCCTGAGATCGCGGCTTTCATGTGCACCACACCGGTACCGTCACCGGGTTGAAAATTACCGGCCTGGTCGACCAGCGGGCTAAAACGGCGGAAGAAGTCCCGCATCGGCATGTACTCGCCGAAAGGCTGCAAGAACTTCTTGTGGTGGTGCTCCCCTACCGATGCGTCGGGGTTGATCACCACCATGGTGTTGCGATCCCCAACGGCGTCTTCGGTGATGGTGCCCACCAAAATGGGGGCGCGGGCAACACTTGCTGCGTGGTTGACCAAAATTCGGGCCTGCTCGTCGCGGAAAGGGTTCACATCGGAGGAATTTTCCGGCCAGATAACAATGTCGGCTTGGCGGGGGATGTTTTGGGTTTCTCGCACATGATTGGCCAGTACCGCGCGGCGCTGCGCGTTGAAATCCAATCCCATCCGGGGCACATTGCCCTGGACCGCGGCGACGGTGACTTCACCGATGGGCGCGGCTGTCGGCAGATGGGCGACCATCGCGGTGGCCGCGACGGGCACCGCCAACACCAGCGCTGCCCTGATCCGTTTGCTGAAAACCGCGATGACGGCTGCTGCCACCATCATCGTCGCTAGCGTCACGATGGTGGGCCCGGCGATGCGCGCCAGGATCGCCAGTGGCCCATCGACTTGGCCCCAGGCGATCCGGCCCCAGGCGAATCCCCCAAACGGCCAGGTCGATCGGAGCCATTCCACCGCGACTGCGATGAAGGGGGCGGCGTAAAGGCCCCATTTCAGGCGCAGGGCGCGGGCGGCCAGTAGTCCGAAGCCCATGCTGTAGAGAGCCTCGGTGATCGCCAGGGCGATGTAGGGCATGTTGCCGACGAATTCTCCGATCCAGGGCAACAGCAGCAGGTAGAGGGCTAGGCCGTGGGCCAGGCCGATCAGTAGAGACTGCCCGTAGCCCACGGAGTGTTGGCGCCACGGGGCGAGTGCGAACAGCCCCACCGCGCAGCCGGCGATGCCGAGCCACCACAAACCGAAGGGCTCGTAGGAGAAATACACCAGGGCGCCGCCGGCGGCTGCCAGTCCGAGGCGTGCAAGCAGAACCCACCACCGGCCGGCGGTGGTGGGCGAGGCTAGTTCCGGTGCCACAGCGGTCATTATTTGTGTCCGCGTTCGTCGCGCGGGTGATCTTCGAAGTCTTGGGGATCGACGTTTTTCGACCAGGTTTCAATGTCCTCGTCGGAGGGTTGCGGCTGCTGCTGTGGTTGCTCGTCGACGACGAAGCTGCCGTAGTTGGCGCGGGTGCCGTAGGAGGCCGCGGTTTCGTAGGCGTGGGTGCCGAACACTTCGATGCGTTGGCGGATTTTGCGGGCCATGATTTTGCGGACGATTGAGCGGGTGGGCCCGAAAATGAGCAGCAGACCGCCGATGGTGGTGATGAAGCCGGGGAGGGCAACCCCCATGGAGCCTGCCGCGATGAGCCCCAGATCGCCCATGGCGGTGCCTGGGGCGCGTTGGCCGTGGGCGGCCATGGTGGCGATGCGGCGCATTTCGATGGCTGCGATGAGCAGGCCGAAAAAGAAGCACAGCAGCAAAGCGAGGAGCGCCCACCCGGTGCCGATGAGTTTCGACACCAGGTAGAAGGCGAGGGCTTCGGCGAGAATGTAGGGAATTGCGATTGCTATAGGCACCCCACCACTGTAGACAATTTATGCCCGTTTTTTGCTGTGTGAAACGGGGTGGTGGGGTGTGTGGGGTGGGTTAGCGGTCTTCGAGTTTTCCTTCCGCTTCGAGGTAGGTGTTGCGCAGCAGTTCCAGTGCCTGGTCGCTGGGCTTTTCCCACAGGCCGCGTTCGGCGGCTTCGAGGAGGCGTTCGGAGATGTCTTTAAGCGCCCAGGGGTTGGACTTTTCGAAGAATTCCCGGTTGGTGGGATCACCGACGTAGGTGTCGGTGAGTTTTTCGTACATCCAGTCGTCCATCAGCCCGGTGGTGGCGTCGTAGCCGAATAGGTAGTCGACGGTGGCGGACATTTCGAAGGCGCCTTTGTAGCCGTGGTTGCGCATCGCTTCGATCCAGCGGGGGTTGACGACGCGGGCGCGGAAGACGCGGCGGGATTCTTCGTGGAGGGTGCGGGTTTTGACGGTTTCCTGGCGGGTGCTGTCGCCGATGTAGGCTTCCGGGTCTTTGCCGGTCAGGGCGCGGACGGTGGCGATCATGCCGCCGTGGTACTGGAAGTAGTCGTCGGAGTCGGCGATGTCGTGTTCTTGGGAGTCGACGTTTTTGGCGGCCACGGTGATGCGCTTGTAGGCGGTGCGCATTTGTTCTTCGGCTTTGACGCCGTTGAGGCCGCGGCCGTAGGTGTATCCGCCCCAGGTGGTGTAGACCTCGGCGAGGTCGGCGTCGTCGCGCCAGTTGCCGGATTCGATCAGTTCGAGCAGGCCGGCGCCGTAGGTGCCGGGTTTGGAGCCGAAGATGCGGGGGGTGTGGGTGTCGATGGTGCCGTCGTCGTGGGCGTGGGCGCGCACGTAGTTGTGTTCTGCGGGTTCGTCGAGGTTGGCGACCATTTGGACGGCGTCGTCGAGCAGGGCGAGAACGTGGGGGAAGGCGTCGCGGAAGAAGCCGGAGATGCGGACGGTGGTGTCGATGCGGGGGCGGCCGAGTTCTTCCAGCGGGATGACGGTTAGTTCGGTAACACGGCGGGAGGCTTCGTCCCAGACGGGGCGCACCCCGAGCAGGGCGAAGACTTCGGCGATGTCGTCGCCGCTGGTGCGCATGGCGGAGGTGCCCCATACGGAGATGCCGACGCTGCGGGGGTATTCGCCGTCGTGGTCGGCTTGGTAGCGCTCAATGAGGGAGTCGGCGAGCAGCTGGCCGGTTTCCCAGGCCAGGCGGCTGGGCAGCGATTTGGGGTCGACGGAGTAGAAGTTGCGGCCGGTGGGCAGCACGTTGATCAGGCCGCGCATGGGGGATCCGGAGGGGCCGGCTTCGATGAAGCGGCCGTCGAGGGCGCGCAGGATTTGGGTGATTTCCCGGCCGGTGCCGGCCAGCCGCGGCACGATTTCCTTGGCGGCGAATCGCAGGATGGCTGCGACTTCGTCGGGGTTGGTGCTGTCGGGCAGTTCGCCGGCGGCGAGTGCTTCGGCGACGATGCGTTCGGCTTGTTGGGCGTCCCAGCCGCAGGCGTCGAGGCGTTCGATGATGCCGCGGGCTGCTTGTTCGGCGGCGTCGACGGCGGCGCGGGTTTCGTCGCCGGCTTCGGACAGTCCGAGGGCTTCGCGCAGCCCGACGACGGCTTGTTCGCCGCCCCAGAGCTGGCGGGCGCGCAGCATAGCTAGGACCAGGTCGATGCGCATCTCCCCTTCGACGGGTTCGCCGAGAATGTGCAGGCCGCCGCGGATGGCGACGTCTTTGATTTCGCACAGCCAGCCGTCGATGTGCATCAGCATGTCGTCGAAGACTTCTTCGTCGGGGCGTTGTTCCCAGCCGAGGTCTTGGTCCATCTTCGCGGCGGTCAGCAGCGTCCAGATTTCCTGGCGGATGGCCGGCAGTTTCGCCGGATCCATGGCGGAGATGTTTTGGTGCTCGTCGAGCAGCTGCTCGAGGCGGGTGATGTCGCCGTAGGATTCGGCGCGCGCCATCGGCGGGATCATGTGGTCGACGAGGGTGGCGTGTGCGCGGCGTTTCGCCTGGGTGCCTTCGCCGGGGTCGTTGACCAGGAAGGGGTAGATCAGGGGCATGTCGGCGATGGCTTGGTCGGTGTAGCAGTCGGCGGACATGCCGACGGTTTTACCGGGCAGCCATTCCATGTTGCCGTGTTTGCCCATGTGGACGATGGCGTCGGCGCGGAAGATTTCCCGCAGCCAGAAGTAGGTGCCCAGGTAGTGGTGGTTGGCCGGCAGGTCGGGGTCGTGGTAGATGCCGACCGGGTTGTCGCCGAAGCCACGCGGGGGCTGCACCATCACCACCACGTTGCCGAAGGTGAGGCCGGCAACATAGATTTCCTGGGTTTCAGGGTTGACGTAGTGGGTGCCGGGGGCCTGCCCCCAGTGCTCCTGCATTTCTTCCTGCATGGTTTCGGGCAGGGTGGCGAAATAGCGCAGGTAGTCGTCTTTGGACAGTTTCAGGGGGTTGTTGTCCAACACCTCCTGGGTGAGCCATTCGGGGTCGTGGCCGCCGGCGTCGATGATGGCGTGCATGAGGGCGTCGCCGTCGAAGTCGTCGTAGCCGGGAATGCGGGAGGTATCACCCAGGTCGTAGCCGGCGTCGGCCATGGCGTGCAGCACCCGCAGCGTGGACAGCGGGGTGTCCAGCCCGACGGCGTTTCCGATGCGGGCGTGCTTGGTGGGGTACGCCGACAACATGACCACAATCTTTTTGTCCTGATTGTTCAGGTGGCGCAGCCGGGCGTGGCGGGCGGCAATACCCGCCAGGCGCTGGCAGCGTTCCGCATCCGGCACGTAGGCGAAAAGCCCGTCGGCGTCGTATTCCTTGAAGCTGAATGGAACAGAGATCACGCGCCCGTCGAACTCCGGCACCGCCACCTGGGTGGCCACATCCAGCGGTGTCAGCCCGTCGTCGTTGGCCTCCCAATCAGCCCGGGAGCTGGTCAGCGCCAAACCCTGAATGATGGGGATATCCAAGGCGGCCAGCGCCGCCACATCCCACGCCTCATCGTCGCCACCGCCGGAGGCGGTTGCCGGCTTAGTGCCACCGGCAGCCAGCACCGTGGTGATGGCGACATCGACCTCAGCCAGCTCGTCAAGCAGCTCCTGCGGGGCCTGACGCAAAGACGCCGCAAACATCGGCACCGGGCGCACCCCGTGGGCCTCCAAGGCGTCGGCCAACGCGTGCACATAGCCGACGTTGCCGGCCAGGTGCTGGGCGCGGTAGTACATGATCGCCACCTTCGGGGCGTCCGCGGGAAGATCCGCTCCCCGATCGCTGCGGTCCAGATGCCCCCAGAACGGCATCTTCTTCGGCGGTGCAAAACCAAACCCAGTCAACAGCACGGTGTCGGACAAAAAGTGGTGCATCTGCACCAGGTTTTCCGCCCCGCCCTCAGCCAGGTAGGTGTGGGTAGTGGTGACCACGCCCGCCGGAACCGTGGACAGATCCGTCAGCTCCGCGTCAACGGCCAACTCGCCGGACACAAACACCACCGGCTTGCCGGAAGCCACCAAAAAATCCACTCCCTGCTCCCACGCGCGACGCCCACCCAGCAGGCGCACCACCACCACATCGGCAGCCTCGGTATGCTCCGCGAGCATCTCCATGCTCATCCCATTGGGGTTGGCGTAGGAGTACTCCACATCCGCCGCCTCACAGGCGGCTTTAGCGGACAACAAGTCAGTATCGGAAGTGGTGAGAAGAAGAATCACGGGGACTCAACAAGCCTTTCTGGGGTAACGCGCCCCACGGACCCCCACCACCGCAGCCCAAAAACCGCAGGCAACGATGACGGTGGCCAACAATGACGCCAAAGCAACAACACATGGTCACATGCCCTTGGCCTCCCGCAGGGGAAGGTCTGGCTCCACCACCGCGCTCACACGCGGCCCCCACAACACAAGGGCCCACGCAACGCGGGGTGACACAGTGGCGCGACCGCCCCGGAATCTCACCGGGTTCTCCCCCACCTCGCCACAACCCCACCACCAGGCGGCGCTATGGCGTCAGGGCGCGAACAAGCCAAGGACACACATGTAGGGACAACCTTACCTGTATCGGTGGCCACAAACGGGCACTATCCCACCGCAATCTTCCAGCCCCACCCACACCCCAGCGGCCAAGCACACCACCCACACCCCCGCCAACCAGCTAAAGGCTGCCTGAGCAAGGTTTGCACCAGGCACCTTCAAACAGCAACAACCAAGATGAAAACACCATCAGCACCGGCGTAACCTCGACAGACATGAACGCAACACCCAAGGATGACCCCACCGCACACGGCACCCCAGGCGCGGCTGTAAACACAGCAAACACAGACACGGCCACAGCCACAGCCAACGGAAGCCTAGACACCTGCACCATCCTCGGCGACCGCAGCCGCGGCGACGGCTGCCCCGGCGCGATCCGGATGCACAAAGCCAGCGATGGGTATATCGGCCGGGTGCGTTTTCCGGGCGGTTTTCTCACCGCATCCGACTGGGAAAAGCTCGCCGCCACCGCCGCCACCTTTGGCGATGGGGATATTCACATGACCACCCGCGGCAACGTGCAAATCCGGGGGGTGCGCGACCAAGAAGGCTTAAGCGCGCACCTGGCTGGGTTGGGGTGGATTCCCAGCCCGGACCACGACAAGATGCGCAACATTATTACCGAGCCGCTCGACCCGGCCTGGGCGCCGTGGGCACGGCGGCTGGACGAAAAACTTCGGGCACAGCCCGCCGTAGCACCCCTGTCGGGGCGCACCCTGTTTGGGCTTGATGGTGGCTTCGGTCAGGTCACCCGCTTTGCGCCCGATTTTGGTCTGCAACGCGCAGCCGACTCAACCGGAGCGAACTCGTCTGCCCCCACCGGTGAACACGCAGTCCACCTGGTGCTGGCCGGTACGGTCTACCAGCCCACCGTCACCCTCGATGAGGCTCTCGACAGCATTGTTGCCATGGCCACCCTGTGGGCCGAGATTCGCGGCCCGCACTGGCGCGTCAAAGAACACCCCGACGCCCACCCGGAGCTACTTGCCGCCGCGGGACTCAAACACGCCACCCCACTGAACCCCACCGCGCCGGGGCATAACCGCCGCCCCGTCGGATGGTTTTCTGCCCACACCACCGAACAAAACAGCCAGGAAGACACCCCACAGGAAGACACCCCGACGGTGAGCCTCGGCATCGGGGTGCCCTTCGGGCGGATCAGCAACGAACAAGCACAACTACTAGCCGCCATCGGCCACGACACCACCGTCAGCCCCTGGCCGACCATCACCATCCACGCCCTCACCGAAGGCGAAGCCGAAGCCATCGTCAAAGTCATGGCGCCCCGCGGATTTGTCTTCCACGACGACAGCCCCCAACTGCGCATCACCGCCTGCACCGGCCAGCCAGGCTGCGACAAATCCGCCACCGACGTCCGCGCCGACGCCCACCACCTCATGAACCACCCCCACCTGATCACCGCCCACGCCGCCGACGCCTACGGTGACAGCCAACTACCCCAGCCCGAGGACAACAACCTCCTCATCCACTTCTCCGGCTGCCAACGCCGCTGCGGGCACCCCGGAGCCACCCACCTCGACTACACCGCCACCGCCGACGGCGAATACACCACCACCGTCCGCTAAGCACCCCCACCTCAACACCAGCCCACACCCCGCCCAGGACTACTGTTAAACCCATGCACGACTACATCACCGACGGGGCGGAAATCTACCGCCAATCCTTCGCCATGATCCGCGAAGAATCCGACCTCACACGCTTCGATGATGAACAAGCCCAAGTCGCCGTCCGCATGATCCACGCCGCCGGCCAAACCGACCTCGCGCACGACATCGAATTCTCCACCAACCTGGTCCCCGCAGCACGCACCGCACTGCGCAACGGCGCCCCCATCCTCACCGATGTCAACATGGTCGCCAGCGGAGTCACCCGCAAACGACTCCCCGCCAACAACGACATCATCTGCCTGCTCAAAGACCCCCGCACACCAGAACTAGCCAAACAACTCGGCACCACCCGCTCCGCCGCCGCCACCGAACTATGGGCAGAACACCTCGACGGCGCCATCGTCGCCATCGGCAACGCCCCCACCGCCCTGTTCCACCTACTCAACAACCTCGCCGAACACCCCACCATGCCGCGACCCGCAGCCATCATCGGCATCCCCGTCGGCTTCATCGGCGCCGCCGAATCAAAAACGGCCCTCTCCGACGTAGCCCAAGACCTCGGCGTCGAATTCGTCACCGTCCACGGACGCCGCGGCGGCAGCGCCATCACCTGCGCCGCCATCAACGCCCTCGCCACAGAAAAGGAAATCCTGCCGTGACCCACACCCCACCGACCGCAGGAACCCTCATCGGCGTCGGCGTCGGACCCGGCGACCCCAACCTACTCACCATCGCCGCCGTCAACGCCATCAAAAACGCCGACGTCATCGCCTACCACAGCAAACCCGGCGGACAATCCTCCGCCCGCGCAGCCGCCGCCCCCTACATACCCGCCGGCGCCATCGAAGAACACCTCGAATACCCCGTCACCACCGGCACCACCAACCACCCCGGCGGCTACGCAGGAGCACTCGCAGACTTCTACGCCACCGCCACCCACACCCTGGCCGCCCACCTCAACCAAGGTCGCACCGTCGCCGTCCTCGCCCTCGGCGACCCCATGCTCTACTCCTCATACCAACACCTGCACCGGGCACTCAAAGACCACGCCGCCCACGCCCACATCATCCCCGGCGTATCCGCCATGACCGCAGCCGGCGACGTCGCCGAAACCCCCCTAGCCGAAGACGACGACATCCTCACCATCCTCTCCGGCACCCTCAACGAGCAACAACTCACCAACGCCCTAGCCGCCACCGACAGCGCCGTCATCATGAAACTCGGCCGCACCTTCCCCACCGTCCTGCGCGCCCTCGCCGCCGCCGGACTGACCGAACGCGCACAACTCGTCGCCCGCGTCGGCATGGACGGACAAAGCGTCACCCCCGTCACGGAAGTCGACCCCACCAACGTCCCCTACTTCAGCGTCATCACCGTCAGCTCCCCCACCGCCACCACCCGCAGCCACAACGGCTACGCGGCCATCGACACCCACGTCACCACCACAGACACAACCCCCGAACACCACACCGAGCACACCACAACCGGCGAAGTCGTCGTCCTCGGACTCGGCCCCGGCGCCCACCGCTGGACCACCCCAGAAGTCACCGCCGAACTCGCCCACGCCACCGACATCATCGGCTACACCACCTACGTCAACCGCGTCCCCCTGCGCCCCGGCCAACGCCGCCACCCCAGCGACAACAAAGTCGAAGCAGAACGCGGCCTGATGGCACTCGATCTGGCGCGCCGAGGCAAACGCGTCGCGGTGGTCTCCTCCGGCGACCCGGGCGTGTTCGCCATGGCGGCAGCGGTGCTGGAAGTCGCCGACGAAAACAACATGACCGACATCCCCGTCCGCATCATCCCGGGCATGACCGCCGCCCAAGCAGTCGCCTCCCGGGTCGGCGCACCACTGGGCCACGACTTCGGCATGATCTCGCTATCCAACCGGCTCAAGCCCTGGGACATCGTCGAACAACGCATCCGGGCACTCGCCGGCGCCGACATGGCATTCGCCTGCTACAACCCCGCCTCCAAACAACGCCGCGACCAAGTCGCGTGGCTGCGCGACATCGTGCTGGAATACCAAGCGCCCGACACCCCCGTCATCGTCGCCCGCGCCGTGGGCAGTGAGCAGGAGAACGTAACGATTACGACCCTTGCAGCGTTTGACCCTGATGTAGTCGATATGCGGACGATGGTGATCATCGGAGCATCCACCACGAAAATCTACGACACCGACTTCGGCCCCCGGGTCTACACCTCCCGCCGATACCAAGGCTAAACGTGACATATGTCCGCCAGGTCGTAGATTTGCTCCACTGATTGCTACTCTTGACGAGTCTTCATATCGCACGCTGCTCCGTGAAAAGGTCGCAGCTTGTCCCCTGTTGGGTAAAACCTGGTTTTGCCGATTTCCCCATCGAGTTCACTTTAAGGAGTTGACCCCGCTCTCATGCGCATCAACAACACCAAGGCAGCTGTCGTCGCTGGCCTCACCGCCGTTTCCCTTTCCCTCGGTGCTGTCGCCCCCGTTCAGGCTGCCCCCAAGCCCGACTCGAAGGTTTCTCTGCCGAGTTCCTCCAACAGCAAAAACAAAAAGGGCAAGGCCGAAGGCTCCTCCGTTGACGAATTCACCAGCGGCCTGAGCAGCGACTCCAAGACCAGCAAGTCCAAGAAGACCTCCGCCAAAGACGGCGGCTACGAACAGCTGTCCGCCAAGGTCGGCCTCGACGGCGTGCAGGCCTGGTACAACAACTCCAACGAAACCGGCCAAACCATCTTGAAGATTGTCGGCGCCATCGCCCTGCTTGAAGTCGTCGGCTTCCTGTTCGGCCCCATCCGCTCCTTCATCTTCAACACCTTCCACGTCTAAAACACGGCAGGGCTTGAAAACATTCAAGGCCATCTTCGCCACGCAACCGCGCGTGACGAAGATGGCCTTCAGCGTTGTTTCTGCCTGCCCCGGCAGGGAACCTTATAACTTGTCGATAGCCTCCAGCGCCTCCGCCGGGGTCGACACCACCGTGATGCGACTGCCCCCGGGCAGCGTCGGCCGATTCACCATCACCACATCAATACCCAACGCCCGGGCAGCATCCAGCTTCGGTCTGGTCATCTCCCCACCCGAATCCTTGGTGACCAGACAATCAATCTGATTGCCCCGCATCAGCCGCTTCTCCTCATCGACACTAAACGGCCCCCGCGAATAAATCAGCCGATGCCGAGCAGGAAGCTCCACCCGCGGCGGATCCACACAACGGATCACATACAAATTGTGCTCATCAGCAGCAAAAGGCGCCAACTGCTGGCGGCCAATCGTCAAAAAAATGTGGTGATAGTCCCGCGCCACACGCTGCGCCGCCTCCTGCATGGAATCCACCCGAATCCACTTATCCCCCGGCCCCTCAGACCAGCCCGGCCTGTGCAAAGCAATCAACGGCACCCCCACCGCACGCGTCGCCTCCGCAGCGGAAACACTAATCCGCTCCGCAAATGGGTGCGTGGCATCAATCACCACCTCAATCGCCTCATCAATCAGATACCGGGCAAGCCCAGCCGGGCCGCCAAAACCCCCAATACGCACCTCCCCCACAGGAAGCTTCGGGTTTTTTACCCGCCCAGCCAAAGAACTGGTCACCCGCCACCCAGCATCCTTCAACAACTGCGCCACCTGACGGGCATGCGCAGTACCACCCAAAATCAGTGCACGCACGGCAACGTCCTTCCGTGCTCATCACGCGGGCGATCATCCGAATACAAGAAACTATCCGGAAAACCATCAGCCCCCAACGCCGGGCCCACCACAATGATGGCCGTGCGCACAATACCCGCCTCCTTCGTGCGGTGAGCGATATCAGCCAACTGGCCGCGCACAATCACCTCCTGCGGACGCGACGCATACGCCACCACCGCGGCCGGGCAGTGCTGCCCATAAGCCTCAACCAATTCGCCCACCACCCGATCAATATCATGCGCCGCCAAATGAATACACAAAGTCGCTGAACCAGACGCCGACAACGTCTGCAAATCCTCCCCCTCCGGCATCGCCGAAGCGCGCCCCGACACTCGGGTCAAAATCACCGTCTGCGCCACCGTCGGAACAGTCAACTCATGCCCCAACACCGCCGCAGCCGCCGCAAACGACGGCACCCCCGGCACAATCTCATAATCAATCCCCAGCGCCGTCAACCGGCGCGCCTGCTCAGCAACCGCCGAAAACACCGCCGGATCCCCAGACTGCAAACGGGCAACATCCTTACCCTGCGCATGGGCACTTGCAATAGTCTCCACAATGGTGTCCAACGGCATCCGGGCAGTATTAATCACCTCCGCACCTTCCGGACACAACGCCAACACATCGTCAGCAACAATACTGCCCGCATACATACACACCTGCGCGCGCTCAATGATGCGAGCAGCACGCACCGTCAACAAATCAGCAGCACCAGGGCCTGCACCAATAAAAAACACAGTCATGGTTAAGGAAAAACCCCTTTACAAAAAATCAAGAAAACACCGGCGCACACGAGCGCCACAACGAAACAACACACCCAGGCATCACAACGCCACCTGCGCAAGAAACGATGACACCAACTCTAAGTTAGGACACAACACAGCTGACACAACAACCCGCCCGGACCTATGTAGCACGCCACTTTTAAGAATCCCGCTCAGGGCGCGGTTTACGCACCCGCCACTGAGTCACCGGCAACGCCGGACGCATCGTCGTAAACGACCCCACCGCATGCTCCTGATACACCTCAATACGACGCAACTGCCCCCCATACGCCAACCGCAACGTCGCCAAACGCTGCTCACTTTCCAGCGTCACCGCATTAGCCACCAGTAGCCCACCTTCAACAAGGTGCTCCCAGGCCGACTCGAACACATTGTCAGCAGTCAAACCGCCACCAATGAACACAATGTCAGGACGCCGCACAGCCGCCTCCGCCGCCAAAGCCTCCGGAGCCGCACCCGCAACCTTTAAACGCGGGGTACCCAAACGCGAAGCATTAAACCGAATCCTCTCACCACGCACAGGATCCTTCTCAAAACACGTAGCGGAAGCGCTCGGAACCGCCCGCAGCACTTCAATGCCAATCGACCCCGAGCCGCCACCAATATCCCACAAATGGCACCCCGCATGCGGTTGCAAAGCACACACCGTCCACGCCCGAACATCCTGCTTCGTCAGCTGGCCATCATTGTCATACGCCTCATCATCCAACCCCGGAAGCAACGACCGGTACGGACCATGCGGCACGACAGCAATCACATTCAACGCACTCAGCGTCTGCGGAGGAGATGCAGCCGTCCCCTTCGCCACCACCTCACTTGGAGAGCCCAAATCACTCAACAACCACACATCGGCCTCCGCATGCCCCAAAGCACACAACAAAGCCCACACCTCATCCGGCGTCTGACGATCACGACCCAACACCACAAAAGGATGCCCCGACTCAACAGCCGGAATAATGCTCGCCACCGGCTGGGTAACACAACTGAGCGCCTGCGTCTCGTTCAACGCCCACCCCAACCGGGCACACGCCAAAGACACACTGGACGCAGACGGCCACACCCGCACCCGCTTTGGGCCAAACTCCCGAATCAACGTGGTACCAATGCCATGAAACATCGGATCACCCGAACCCAACACCACCACCGTCTGCCCCGCCAAACGCTCGAAAGTGGAATGCAAATTCGGCATCAAAGGACGCGGATAAGGCACCCGCTGCGCGGCCACATCCTCAGGCAACAAATCCAACTGCCGAGTCGACCCCATCACCGCATCCGCATCACGAATCAACGCCTGCGCACTCGCCCCCAACTCCGCAAAACCACCCGCACCAATGCCAATAACATCAATCACCGAATCCGAATGACGGTGCCTACCGCCACGGTTCGGACTGGAATCAACATCATTGGAACGGCCGTCGCCGGCGGGGATAGTCATACAAGAAAGTATAACCGGGGCGCCACACCAGCCCGAGACACCAAATCAGCGCGGCATCCGCCGCCACACACCACGCGGAACCACCGCCATCACATAAGCCAACCACCGCAACGCCGAAGGAATCCACAACGTGCCCCGCCGCCCGGAGGCAATAGCAGACACCACCGCATCCGCAACCTTATCGGGCGTCGTGCTCAACGGTGCAGGTTTCATCCCCGCCGTCATGGAACCAATCACAAACCCCGGGCGGGCAATGATCAGCTGCACCGCAGTGGAATGCAAACGATCCACCAATCCCTGACACAACGCGTCCACACCAGCCTTGGTCGACCCATACACAAAGTTTGCGCGCCTAGCCCGGAACCCAGCGATCGAAGAAAACGCAACAAGTGTGGCGGGTGTCTTTTGTTCGCTCAGCACCTTCGCAGACGCCATGATCGCGGCAACCTGGGCCGCATAATCCACCTCAGCGATCTGGTAGGCGTGGAAAGGATCATCTTCGGCGTCGTGCTGCGAGCCGAGAATGCCGAAAGCCACCACGATGCAGCTAATGAGACCCTGGTTGGCGGCATGACGAATCACGTGCACGATGCTGTCGATGTCTGTGGCCTCAAAAGCCACGATCTCCACGCTGCTAGCACCTGATGCCCGCAACTGCTCGGCGCGCTGTTGAGCAGCTTCAGGCCGGCGGGCGGCAAGAATTATGTGGCGGTTGGCGCACAGCAAGGTGGCGATTTCTCCGCCAATGTCGCTGGTCGCGCCCAAGATGAGGACGCTGCCCTCCCCCAGCCCGTTTTTGGACGTGTGATTGTTGCGGCGAGGAAAAATCATGACAGACTCCGTTGGCGTGAAATCTTTGGCTTATGCTGCGCCCCAGCGCTGGAGATGAACAACTGGGGCGGTGGAAAATTTTTTAGGACGCGTCTTCCGGGCTCGCGTCCAGGGTGCGGGGGCGTGAGTTCAGGCGACGAACTCCGTCTTCGGTGACCACAACGATGTCTTCGATGCGTGCACCACCGAGTTCGGAGATATAGATTCCCGGCTCGATGGAAAACGCCATGCCTGGCTCGAGAACCCGGTCGTTACCTGCAGCGATCGCGGGTTCTTCATGGGTGGACAGGCCAATGCCATGGCCGGTGCGGTGGAAGAAAAATTCTCCATACCCGGCCTCGGTGATGATGTCTCGGGCTGCGGCATCCACACTGCCGGCGGTGACCCCGGGTCGCGCTTGGGCCAGCGCGGCCCGCTGCGCCTGAGACAAAACGTCGTAGGCTGCTGCAAGGCGTTCATCGAGTTCGCCACCGGGGACGACGTAAGTGCGGGTGCAGTCGGAGCAATACCCCGACGGCATGGTGCCTCCGATGTCGACCACCACCATCTCGCCGGCGGCGAGAACACGATCCGAGTAATCATGGTGCGGCAGCGCACCATTGGGGCCCGAGCCAACGATGATGAAGTCGACGCTTGTGTGACGTTCGAGGATCAGGCGCTCAAGATCAGCTGCTACTTCCCTTTCCGTGCGGCCGGCGCGGAGCAACTCCGGAACCTGGGCGTGGACGGCATCAATGGCTTCGCCAGCTTCTGCCAGCGCTGCGATTTCGGCCTCATCCTTACAGGCCAGCAACTCCCCGAGAGCTTCTTCCGCCAGCAGCATGTCGGTTCCCACCACTTTTTGCAGGCGCAGAACGTGATCGGCGGTCAGTGCGGAACCGACGACGATGGGGCCGTCGGATTCAGCGCCACTAAGCGCCTCAGCTACCAGTGCGTAAGGGCTGGACCCGTCGGGCCAAGCCTTTTGCGTCAGGCCAAGACCCGGGTCGATGGTGGGCACATCGACCGCCGGCGAAATCAGGGTGGGTTCCCCGCCAAGAACCAGCGCGGTGAGCCGCTCGTGGGAGTCGATTTCCAGCCCGGTGAAGTATTTCATCAGCATGCCGGTAGGCACGACGAGTCCGCCGGTGCCGAGTTCCGCGCACAGCTTCTCGGCCTGGCGCATGCGGGCGACATAGACATCAGTTGCAAAAGTCTCACTCATACCGCCACACACTACGCTGCTCGCCTGGCGTGTTTCAGGACTGGGCAACCCGTGGCGGTGTGGCCTGCGCAAATGGTGATTGTGTGGGTCTACATTCCGAGCGCGACGACTCCACGGCGGATAGCTTCGCGGGCTTGGCGCGCCGAACGGCGAATCTCGTCGGTATACCCGGTGTCGGAGACCTGGTCGAGTGCGTCGACCACCTGCCGGCACTGGCGCACAAAATCACCCGGGGTCATTTGGGCACCCATCTGGTTGGCGGCTGCTAGCGCGTAACCTAGCGGCGCGCCGGCAGTCCACTGGTGGATTGCCAGCGCGAAACCCGGATCGGGGGCGGTGGTTGGATCCAGGTGTCGGCTGTTTTCTTCCCAGATCAGTTCCCGCCAAATATCGTGGGTGCGTCGCATTGCCTGGGCAAGGTTTTCCGTTGCCGCACACTGCTCGATGTCGTAGGACACCTCCTTTCGTGCTTCATAGGTGCACTGGGAGACCGCTGCCGCAAGCTCGGCTGGGTCAAGATCGTTGAAAATTCCGCGGCGCAAACACTGGGCGATGAGCAGATCGCTGGAGTTGTGGATGCGTGCTAGGCGTTCGCCTTCGTCGGTGGGCAGGTATACCCACTGGTCTTCATCGTGGTCTGCAGTAATGGTTTCAGCTGTCGTGCCGGACAGTGCGGCTTGTTGTTCGGCGCGCTGCTGTGCGTCTGCAATGGTGACTTTTTCGATGTAACCCAGGTGCTCGAGGAGGTCAACGATGTCGTCGAAGGTGCGTCCCAGGCTGTTTTGGGCGGAATCCATCTCGCGACGTAGAGCTTCCAGCTGTCCGACGGCTCGTTGGTAGTCGCGGGTTTTCGCGGCAAGCGCATCGGTATGCGGGTGGTTGTGCGCGGGGTGTTCGCGCATGGCGTTTCGGGTCTCTACGGCGCGGGCGCTGGGGCGAACCTTGACGGTGTTTTTCAACCGTCGGGGACGCTTGATATCCAGCCCACGCAACAGCTGGGCGGTTTTGCCGGCGTGTTTGCGGGGGTTTCTGGCGACGAAGGACGGCACCCGCAGGTCACCCAGGAACAGCGGAGGAATGGCCAAGTCTTCTGCGGAGATGCGGCCGCACCAGCCTTGTTCGGTGGTGATCGTGATGGTGGAACTGCCGCCGAACGCGGGTTCCATCACGCAAGCAATGATCGGGGATTTTTTGCCCGGCAACGCAATCACATCGCCGACACGGGCGCGTTTGAGTAACGCTTTGGTTTCTTTGCCGCGTTCGCTCAGGGCGCGTTTTTTGTCCGCTTTTTCGATCATCGACAGTTCTTGCCGCAACTGCAGATATTCAGCCAGGTCATTCACGCTGATGGGTGCGACGGGAGCGGAGGAATCCTGGTTAATTTCGTCCAGGGCCGTATCAAGCTGCTTTTTGAGCTGTTGCACCTTGGTGGCGAGGCGGGCTTCGTCGCGGGCGTGCGAGACCACGTCACCATCGAGTTGGAACTGCGCGAAGGAACGTTCAATCAGGCTGCGCCCCCGGGTGTATCCGATGGTGGCCAGCAGGTTGACGGTCATGTTGTAGCCGGGGCTAAACGTCGAGTCCAGGGGGTAGGTGCGGGTTGAGGCCAAGGAGGCGACGGCTACGGGATCCAGCCCGGGTTCCCACTGCACGACGGCGTGTCCGATGGTGTCGATTCCGCGGCGACCTGCGCGGCCGGTGAGCTGGGTGTACTGGCCGGGGGTGACATCGACAAATCCTTCGCCGTTGTATTTCACCAGTCGCTCGATCAGCACGGTGCGGGCGGGCATGTTGATGCCCAGTGCCAGGGTTTCAGTTGCAAAGACTGCCTTGACCAGTCCTTTGACGAATAGTTCTTCCACGATGTGGCGAAACGCCGGCAGCATACCGGCGTGGTGCGCGGCGAAGCCTCGCATGAGGTTGCTGCGCCACTGGCGGAAACCTAACACCTTGAGATCCTCATCGGGAATGCCTTCGACGCCGGCATCGATGATGGCGGCGATCTGCTGGCTTTCCTGCTGGGTGGTGAGGGTCAGTCGGCTGCGGGAGCATTGGATCAGGGCCTTGTCGCAACCTGAGCGGGAGAAGATGAAGAAGATGACCGGCAGCATCGAGTGGCTATCCAGCATTTCGATCACGTCGGTGCGTTTGATGGACGCAGCATATGCGCGGCCCCCGCCGGATCCACCACGAAAACCCCGGTCCCCGCCCTCGGCTGATCTCTCTGCCCGGCGCACCGCCTTATCAAGACGCGGGTTGAGCTGTGGTGCACTGTGTTGCGGGTCTAGTGTGGCGTCGGATTCCGATGCTGCTTGTGCAGCTTGGTTGTGGGCGCGGGCCATGTCGTCGATGGACAGGGGGCGCGACAGGCTGCGTTTGTCGGGATCTTTGTCGGCGGTGCTGTCCGAGGCGCGAATTAGTGGATTGTCTAGCTGATCGAACAGCGGGTAGAGCTGTCCTTTGACGATCATCCACTGCTCGAGCGGAATGGGTCGGTGATCGGTGACGACGACCTGGGTGTGGCCGCGCACGGTGGATAACCAGCGACCGAATTCTTCCGAGTTGCTCACGGTTGCGGACAGTCCGATGACTGCCACACTGTCGTCAAGGTTGAGGATGACTTCCTCCCAGACCGCGCCGCGGGATTTGTCGGCGAGGAAGTGGATTTCATCCATCACCACCGATTCCAGTCGGTTGAGTGCGGGGCTGGACGCGTAGATCATGTTGCGCAGCACTTCGGTGGTCATCACGACGATGTCGGCATCGCCGTTGATGGAGACATCGCCCGTTAATAGACCCACGCTGTCCTCGCCGTAGACGGCGACGAGATCGTGATACTTCTGATTGCTCAGCGCTTTAATAGGGGTGGTGTAAAAGCACTTGGCGCCGTGCTGCAATGCCTGGTAGACGGCGAATTCGCCGACAATGGTTTTACCGGCGCCGGTCGGTGCGCACACCAGCACGCCATCGCCCTCGGCGACGATATTGCATGCCGTGACCTGGAAAGGATCCATGGGAAACGACAGGCGGTCCGCGAATTGCGCCACCAATGGACTAGGGGTGGCTTCGGGTGTGGCGTTGTCGGCGGGTGCGGCATCGGCTGAACTCATGGGTTCCAAACTACCGGGATTTTCTCAAAAGCCCGCTATGCGGGGCGTGTGGGGCATAAAAGAAGACCTGCCCCGCTTGGTGCGGGGCAGGTCGTGGTGGGTGCTGAGGGTTTAAAGCACGTCGTCGAAGTCGCTTGTGGGGCGTTCGGCGAGATTACCGCGCTGTTCAGCGCCTTGCATGTTGGGCAGTCGCGGGTCGACGCGATTAACTCCGCCGGCGGTGGGGCGCTGGCTGGGGGTTACCGGTGACACCGGGGGCAGCGGTTCGGCCGCAATGGGGTCGGCGGGGTCGGCTCCTAGGGGGCTGGCTGCGCCGACGGGTGCAGGGGCTTCGATTCCTCCGGAGGCGCCGATTCCGCCGGCGGGGCTGATCGGCCCGGAGGCCTCATCGTCGTCGATGTCCATCCAGTCCGGGCGGTCCAGGTTGCGTCGTTTGTCGTTGAAGCGGCAGAACTGCAGCGACATTTCCACCAGGAAAGTCAACGCGAGCGCCAGCGCGGTCATGGAGTACGGGTCTTGGCCCGGGGTCATGAAGGCCGCGAAGACGAACACCAGCATGATGATGATGCGTCGCTTGCCTTTGATGGTGTCGTAGGTGAGGATGCCCAGGATGTTCAGGGTGGCGATGATCAGGGGAACTTCGAAGCTGACCCCGAAAATCAGCAGCAAGGAGAACAGGAAGTGGTAGTAGCGTTCACCGTTAAGTGCGGCGATCTGGGTGTTGTCACCCAGCGTCATCAGGAATTCCAGGCCAATGGACACCACGTAGTAGGCGAGGATGGCTCCGGCAACGAACAGGGCCACTGCCACAGAGATGAAAGCAAGGGCGCCGCGGCGCTCGTTTTTCAACAGGCCGGGGTTGATGAAGCCCCAGATTTGGGCCATCCAGAAGGGGCTCGTCAGCACAGCACCTGCCAGGGCGCCGACCTTGAGGCGCAGCATGAACATTTCGAACGGCGAGGTGGCCAGCAGGCGGCATTCGCCGTCGGCGGAGCTCATGATGCGTTTGCTCGGCGGGAGTTGGCAGTAGGGTTCGCGGAGCAGATCACCTAGGGTGGGCAGCCCAAAGAGGGAACGCTGGTACCAGATGTAGCCGACGACGGTGCCCACGGCGATGGCCAGCAGGCTGAGGATCAGTCGCCGTCGGAGCTCCTGGATGTGCTCGACGAGAGACATTGAGCCGTCGGCTGGGCGCTTGGTGCGCCGACGGCGTTTCGTGGTGGTGGACATGAGTGGAACTCACCTTTGCGTCGCAACGTCAGATAGCGGGGTGGCACCAAGTGCCGGAGGGGGTCCCGCTGACGAGAAAAGACAAACGCCGCAGCAGCATAAGATCCGCCAGGTGTGCTACCTGGTGGTTTGCCGTGCGGCGTGGAGCCCTAGTTGGAGGGCTGCTGGTATTGCTGCTGTTGCGGCTGTGCCGGCTGCTGGTACTGCTGGGTGGGCTGTTGTACCGGCTGCTGGACGGGTTGGGCAACCTGCTGCGGCTGGATCGGCTGCGGCTGGATTTGCTGCTGTGCCGGTGCCGGCAAGGCTTCGTCGTCCTTGCTCATTTCCTTGACCTCGGACTTGAAGATACGCATCGAGCGACCCAGGGAACGTGCGGCATCGGGTAGGCGGCGGGAGCCGAACAAGATGATGACGACGACGGCGATGATGATGAGCTCGGTGGGGCCCAGATTAGGCATTACTCGAACCTTTCGGTCGGGGTACGGCGCTTAGGTGGCTCGCGTGGTTTTGCGAGCCGGTGTTTTGAGCGCGTGTGTGGTTATAGGGGTGAGTCTACCCGGCGGGGACGTGTCTGTTACGCAGTGCCCTGGGTGGTTTTCCCGGGGCCCGGGTGGTTGTCAGACAAGTCGACGTGTTCATGATACGCCGAAAGGGCGTCGGTACAGCGATCTGCGACACGCTGGGCGATGTCTTTTCTTCTGCTCACATAGACGGCGTCGCCGTAGCTGATGAGGAAATCGTCGAGCCAGTCGTGGTCGACGACGTTCATGGTGGCTTTGATCCAGTGCCCGGCATCGAGCCCGGGGCCGTCGAAGGTGCCGGGGCTAAAGGTCATGGGGACCAGGTCGGCGAGCCAGGCTTTATCGGCGCGTAGTGCTAGTTCGATGGTTTCGCCGTGTTCGTCGAAGCCGAAGGGGTCGGCGGCGTTGAAGGTTCCGGCGTTGCGGGGGGTGTGTGGTGCGGGGGTGTCGGTGATGTCGCAGGTGAGCATCCGGTCGAGGCGGAAGGTGCGGGTGGCTCCTTGTCCCCCATCGCCGGCGTGGGGGTCCCATGCTGATAGGTAGCTGGTGGGGCCGACGGCGAAGATTCGGGTGGGGGCTATGGTGCGGCTGGTGGTGGCGCCTGCGGCGTTGCGGTAGTCGACGTGCACCATCAGCTGGCTGCGGATGGCGTCGCGCAGCGGGTCGGTGATGGTGGTGGGGACGTCGTGGGCGAAGTCTTCGGCCATGATGTCGGCGACGGGTAGTCGGTTGGGCATGAGGGCGCGGAGTTTGTCGGCGGCGGAGGCGACGGCTTGGGGGTCAGTGAGTTCGGGCATGGATTCTAGGGTTTCGAGCGCGAGCAGCAGGGTGGACGCTTCCAGGCGGGTGAGTCTGAGCGCGGTGGTCATGCCTTTGGCGTCGTGGACGGTGACGCTGGAGTAGTCGTGTTCGAGTTCGACGAGGTCGCCGGGGCCCAGGCCGGGTAGGCCGCAGCACCACAGGCGGTTGAGGTCGTTCAAGATTTCGCGTGGGCTGAGGCCGAGTTCGGCGGCGGCCATCATGATGGATGCGCCGGGGCGCCTGCTGAAGTAGGGAATCAGGTTGAGCATGCGCACGATGTCGGCGAGTCGGGCGGTGCTGAAGGTGGTTTTTTTCTCTGTGCTGGTGGCTGTGGGTTGTTCGGCGGGGCTAAATGGGGGGATGTGGTCTTTGAGGGTGGTGTGGGCGTGGTGGCGGGCGCTGCGGATGCGGGCGACGATCTCGGAGGTGATGTCGTCGGTGAGATCTGTGGGGGTGCTAGTGGTGCTGGGGGTGCTGGTGGTTTTGGTGGTGGGCGTGGGTGTTGGGCTGGCGTGGGTGGCGTGGGTGAGCCGGACTGCGGGGGCGTGTGCGGCAAGCGCGGCGATGAGTGCTTCGCGGTCGACTGCGCGCAGGGTTTTTGTGGTGGGGTGTTGGTTGGTGGTGGGCCGGTCGCCGAGGGCGTTGGCGCAGGCCGCGACGGCGGCTGCGGGGCCGGCGATGGTGGCGTCGACGATGCTGCGCAGCGCGATCAGGGAGTCCATGACGAGGCGGGCGGGGGTGGTGTCGGTTGGGGCTTGGTGGGTGGCGGTGCGGGCCCCGCCCAGGGTGATGTTGCTGATGCGGGTGATGCGGAAGCTGCGGGGCTCTGCGCGGTCGTTGTCGAATCCGAGGAGGTAGACCCGTTGTCTGAGGGGCACTAGTGCCCAGGGGTCCATGTCGCGTTGGGTGCTGGGCGCTGCGGGGTGGGCTTGGTAGGTGAAGGTGATGCGGCTTTTGCTGGCGATGGCGCGGCTGATGTTTTCGACGGTGGTGGCGGAGACGTGGCCGAGGTCGCCGTGGGCGAGGGCTGCGGGCTGGGTGGTGGTGTTGTTGCGGGCTCCGGAGGCGGCGATTTTGGTCCAGGCGGATTGTGCGAAGCTGCCGAGTTGTGCGGACAGTCCCAGGGTGGTGGTCAGTGCGATGACTGCGGCTTCTTCGGCGGTGAATTCGACCTGTTCGAGGCCGTATTTGTCGTTGGCGAGTTGGTATTGCTGTTCGGTGCTGCCGGGGATGGGTTGGGCGGCGACGGGAACGCCGACGAGTTTGAGGGTTTGGCGGTCTTTGCGGAAGGTCGTTTTGAAGCTTTGTTCGGTCAGGTGCCCGTAGCCGTGGACGTGGGTGCGAATCCATTCGCCGCTGCGCCAGGTGTGGTTGTCGCTGGCGTCTTTGAGGGCGAAGGTGAGGTTCGTGAGCCGTTCGAGGACGACGTTGGGTTCAGTCATGGCTGAGGGGGTTGGTCCTTGGGGTGGGTGGTTAGGGAGCGCCGGTGATGGTGTTGATGAGTTCGTCGAGTTCTGGGTAGTCGGTTTGGAAGGGGTCGAGCATGTCGACGCTTGCGGGCTCGGGGCGCGATATTGCGCAGCGGGTCCAGTCGACGCTGGCTGGGATGTCGCTTCCTTTGATGGCGTGGAGGAATTTGCCGCGGGCGTGGGCGCGGGTGGTGGTGGGTGCTTGTGTGACGGCGCTGGCGATGTCTTGGTCGCTGATGAAGGTGTCCATCAGGTTTTTCTGTGCCAGGATGCTGCCGAGCCCACGGCCGGGGCGGATGTCGTGGTAGGCCAAATCCAGGCGCAGCAGTTTGGGGTGGTCCAGGGGGAGGTTTTGGCTGTGTTGGTAGCGCTGGATGAGCTGGTATTTGATGATCCAGTCGATTTCGGTGCCGACTTCGTGTAGCTGACCGCTGTCGATGGCGTCGAGGGTGCGTTGCCACAGGTCGAGGGCGGCGGCGAGGTCTGGGTCGGGGGTGCGGTTGGCGTAGTAGGCGGTGGCCGCGTCGAGGAAGGTGCGTTGGACTGCGAGTGCGTTGGTGTGGGTTCCGTCTGCCAGCGCGATGGGGGTGGTGCCGGTGATGTCGCGGGCGATGTCGCGAATGGCGCGGGAGGGGTCGGCGAAGTCGAAGTCCAGCCCGGGGGTTTTGGCTTCCAGCATTTCGAGGACGAGCAGGGTGGAGCCAATTTTGAGGCGGGTGGTTGGTTGGGCGATGGTGGAGTCGCCGACGATGACGTGCAGCCGCCGGAAGCGGTGGGAATCGGCGTGGGGTTCGTCGCGGGTGTTGATGATGGGCCGGGAGCGGGTGGTGGCGCTGGACACGGCGTCCCACACGTGGTCGGCGCGCTGGGAGATGCAGAAGCCGAGCCCGTAGTCTTTGCTGGGGCTGGCGGGGTGCGGGCGGTAGATCTTGCCGGCCCCGCAGATCAGTTGCCGGGTGATCAAAAACGGCACGAGTTGCATGCTCAACGCTTTGAGGACGACGTCGCGGGCGACGAGGTAGTTTTCGTGGCAGCCGTAGGAGTTTCCCAGCGAGTCGACGTTGTTTTTGAACAGGCTGATCTCCCCGCCGATGCCTTCCCGGGCGAGTCGTTGTTCGGCGTCGATGGCTAGTTCGTTGAGGATGGCGTCCCCGGCGAGGTCGTAGGTGAGCAGCTGCCGGACGGAGTCGCACTCGGGGGTGGCGACTTCCGGGTGGGATCCGACGTCGAGGTAGAGCCGGGAGGAGTTGGGGGTGAAGATGTTGGAGGCCTGGTATTGCTCCACCACGGGGCGAAACAGGTAGCGGGCGCTGTCATCCGGGCTCAGGCGCCTGGATCCATCCTGGGTGCAGGTGATGCCGTATTCAGTTTCGATGCCCATGATGCGGCGCGTGAAAACGGATGACGGTGCCATGACTTATTGGCCTCCCTTTTGGACGTAGCCTCGCACGAATTCTTCGGCGTTGTTTTCGAGCAGGTCATCAATCTCGTCGAGCAGGTCGTCGGCGCCTTGGGTGTTGAGTTGGGCCTGACCTGCGTGCAGTTCCTCCGGGGTGTCGTCCTGGGGATCTTTGCCGCCGTGGAGATGGGTGTGCTGTGTGCCCATGCGTGCCGCCTTTCCTGGTTGTGGCTGCAGTGGCTGCAGTTACTGCAGTGGTTGGTCAATATGTCTAGTGAGGCTAGTGAACCTAGTGAACCTAGTAAACACTGCCATCTTGCCCTTTAAGCGCGGGTGGTGGGTTTCACCGCGCGCAGCGGGCACCGGAACTGTGGATGGTGTGCTTGATGTGAAAGTTGTGAAAGTTGGCGGTGTGACTTTATACGGTCCGGGGGTGAATGTGGGGGTAAGGCGGGTGCGGTGGGTAGCCCAGCTTGAGAAGTATTCGGATACGCTAACTTTGTTTGTGCCAAGCCTTACCTAGATTTGTGTTTGGTCAGGGGTTTAGTATTTCAGTCCCCTGGCCTCCCAAAAATTCCTAGACCACACTAGTGGTAGCGCGCAGCACACAGTTAAGACCCCCAACCACTCCCCGACCACGAAGGAACACCCCACAGTGTCCCACCGCCGTTTACGCCGCATCCTCCCCGCCTCGCTGGCCACCGCCGCCCTGATGAGCACCGGCATCATGCTCGCGCCGATTTCCGTTGCCCCCGCACATGCCGACCAGAACTCCACCATCGGGCTCGTTCCGGGCGACGGCCCACAGGATTACGCCGCCGAAACCCTGGCCTTAAAGTGGCAGATCCGCCCCTCCTTCAACTCCTACGTCGGGGGTCCCTCCCGGGTGCTTGACGGCCTGCGCTACGATGCCGGCACCTACTACTGGCCGTTTAAAGACGTCACCACCTCGGGCACCAAGGTCTCCTTCAACTATGGCGGCACCGTCAACTACCAGAAATACTGCGCCGACGCCGAAAACCCCAAGCGTGGCGCCTGCGACATGGACCTGACGATCTCCAACCCCAGCGTGGTGGTCGACACCGAAACCCACAAGGCTGTCCTGCAGGCCACCGTCCACACCATCGACTACACCAGCAAGCAGTGGTCGGGGCCCGCGATCGTAGAGCTCGCCGATGTGAAAATGCCCACCGGCAGCTTTAATGTCACCGGCAGTGGCGACAAAGCCATCACCACCTGGCGCGGCCTGTCCAGCACCCTGACCGCCGCCGGTAACAAGGCCTTTTCAAACTTCTACGAGGCCGGCTCCCCCATGGGTGATGTGGCCTTCAGCTACCAGGGCACGGTCGATGTCTCCGGGGAGGCCGCCCCGTACACCATCGCCAGCCACTTCAACACCAACAAGTCCTGGTCCAAAGCCAACGCCCTGTACACCACCACAAGCAACAAGCTGGTTCACATCACCGACGCCGGCTGGGATGGCGCGCGCATCGAACTGATCGACCCAGCCACCTCCACCATCGTCGCCTCCGAAGACACCGCACGCATCCCGGCTGCCTTCTCCGCCTTCGACCCCGCCAGCAACACCCTCTACTACCTCGTCAAGGGCGAAGACGAAAAGCCCAACACCGTCTACACCCGCACCATCAGCGACAGCGGCCTGGGCACTGAGGCAGTTCTCGGTGAGGTTCCTGGTGCAGCAACCGGCCTGGCCCTGTCCACCACCGGCAAACTCGCCGTACTGACCGGCGGCGACGACGCCGCCCTGACCGAACTGGACACCACCACCAAAGCCGCACAAACCTTCGCGCTGCCCGCCCCGTCGACCCTGTTCGACCTGGATGCGGAAAACTACTCCAACGACTTCTACGGCAGCACCTTCTTCGGCGCCGACAACAGCCCGCTGCGCGCCCTGCCCGACGGCAGCTACGTCTACGCCTACGGCCACCTGCTGCAGTTGCCCGGCGAGAAAACCAAGCCCGCCCCGCCGCTGCACATCATCCCCCGCAAAGACAACCCCGTCGTCCCCATCACCGCCGGCGAGAAGTTCGCTGAAGGCAACCGCAGTGCCCGCGGCGTCCAAGTACTCGGCAACAATATCGCCATCTACAACAGCTCCGCCGACACCAGCAGCAAAACCTACTCCGGTATCGACATCTACCGCTACGACAACGGCAACTTCACCCTGGTCAAAGCCCTGCGCGGCGAGCCCTACATGTCCAAGGTCGCAGGCTTCGAATTCACCCCCGAAGGCAAAGCCATCGTGGTCTCCGAAGCCGCCGGCACTGCCACCATCATCGATCCCACAACCGGTGACGCCGAAACCACCATCAACCTCGGCCCCGGAATGAAAGACACCGGCGGAAGCGGCGACGCCCTCGCCCTCGGTAAAAACGGCGAAATCTACATCGGTGAAATCTACACCGAAAACTACGAGGAATACTTCAGCCTCATCCGACTTGAGCCCACCAACACCGACGGCACCCAGCGCAACACCACCCTCAAGCCGGTACGCATGGGAGCCTTCGATGAGCCGATCGAAGACCCCAGCCCCGTCGAGACCACCCCGCCTAACACCGCGGATCCTGCGCCTCAGCCCACCACCCCGGCCGATAAACCTGCCGACAAACCGGCAGGAAAACCCGGAAAAAAGCCTGCCGACAAGCCCACCACCCCGGGCAAGGACAGCAACTCGACCACCCCGGGTGAGAACACCAGCAGCGGATCCAGCGAACAAACCTTCAAAAACTCCTGGTTCGATGCCACCGTCGCCTTCTTTGCCTCACTCGGTGCCCCCACCTGGCTGCAAACCTTCTTCGGCCAAATCTCCGGCGCCATCTACTGGCTTTTTGCACCACTAATGGCAACCATCAATAGCTTCTCCAGCTAAACCGCCACCACAACACCACGGGCCTGCACACAACACCTCACGGTGCGTGCAGGCCCGTAGTGTATCCCCGCCCGAAGGGCTAAGACCCCAACACCGTCACCCACTGCGGGCGCAGCCTGGTGAAAGCAGCAATGACCTCACCAACACTCACGCAATCATCCGCAGTGTCAAACAACGCCACCAGCTCTGACGGTAGATCCACCCCGTCACCAAGCGCCAAACGCACCAGCTCCCCGTCATCGTCACGGAGGATCACACTATCCCAATTGGCGGAAACCACCCGGTCAGCTACACAACGCATCAAACCCCCGCGCAGCGCCGCACGCGTCGAGGACGGTGCCTGCCGCATCGCCCGCACAATCTCATCCTCAGCAACCACAGTGCGCATCAACCCCCGCCGCACCAAGGCGTAATACAGCCCCTTTGTCGGATCCAGATCCGCATACTGCAAATCCACCAACTGCATCTTCGGGTCATCCCACGCAACACCTTGTGCGTGATAGCGGTTCAACAAACTCAGCTTCGCAGTCCAATCCAACATGTCGGCGGTCGACAAAGGATCCCGCTCCAACTTGTCGAGGACCTCCACCCACAACTCCACAATGCGGCGAGCCTCAGGCGAATCCGCCTTAACCCGGGCGGCATACTCGCGCTGAATCTCGATCGCAGTACGGGCGCGACCATCGGCCAACAACAAGGGAGTCTTCACCTCGAGATCCCGGGAGACCACCCGCACCGCATCCACCGGGCGAGCCAGCGAAAGATCCGAAAAATCCACCCCCGACTCAATCGCCGAAATCACCAACTCGCTCGTCCCCAACTTCAGCAAGTTAGAAAACTGCGACATATTCGCATCGCCAATGATGACGTGCAAACGCCCAAAGCGATCTTTATCGGCATGCGGCTCATCACGAGTATTGATAATGCCCCGGTTCAGCGTGGTCTCCAGGGAAATCTCCTGCTCGATATAGTCAGCGCGCTGACTGATCTGGAAACCCGCCTCCTGACTATGGGTGCCCAACCCCACCCGCCCGGCGCCACAAAAAATCTGGCGGGTAACAAAGAAAGGAATCAGGCCGGCAGCCAAGCAAGAAAAATCCGTCTCCCGCGAATACTGGTAATTCTCGTGGGACCCATAGCTGGCCCCCTTCCCATCGACGTTGTTTTTATAGATCTTCAACTCCGGGCACGGCGGATGCCCCTCCAACGCGGACTCCCCACGGGCAGAACGCCGCCCACACACCTCGGCGGCCTCCCACATGATGCGATCCCCCGCCTGGTCATACACCATCGCATCAAAAGCCGAGGTGGTCTCAGGGGCTGAATACTCCGGGTGCGCATGATCAACATAAAAGCGCGCCCCATTGCCCAACACCATGTTCGCCACCCCAATCCCATCGGCAGCAACCACCGGGGTGGAATGATAACGACGCAAATCAAATCCACGGGAGTCCTTCAACGGCGACTCCCCGGCGAAATCCCACTGGGTGCCCCTTGTCGCATGGGCCACGCTGTCAAGCGCATACCCCACCACAACATGAGTGGAGGTAATGATCGGGCTTGCGAACGCATCACCCGGGGTGGCGATACCGTACTCGGTTTCCGTACCCAAAATTCGGCCCATGACAACTCCTCGTGCTGGAATAAAAAGCTTTTAAGAAATAATGCGGGCGCTAACCACCCGAGCGCCACTACGGCCAGTAATCCGCGACCACTCCTCCGGATTAGAAGTATTCGGCAAGTGCTCATTTTCCGCGTGCTCAATATCCACAGCCGCCCGCATGTGCTGCGCACTCAGCCCCCGCGACACCCCAGAAAGCTCATCTTTAATGGCGAGCTTTTTCGCCCGATCCACCACATTGGCAATCATCGCCCCAGAGACAAAATCACCAGCATGCAGCACATCAACCGTGCCATCGGCGCGGGTGAGCTCCACCCACGGATTCGGAGCAAACATGCGCTCCACCCCCGCGGCAATGATCTCGCCCGCCGGCTGCGCCAGCGGCAAAGAATCATCCAGATGCCTCGCAAAAATATCGTGAGCAGTATCCTTGGTGGGCCGATCAACGCGGATTTTCACATCCAACCGCCCCGGGCGCAAAATAGCCGGATCAATCAACTCCTCCCGGTTGGTCGCCCCAATGACGATGACGTTCGCCAAAGACTCCACACCATCAAGCTCGGTGAGCAGCTGCGGCACCACCGTGGTCTCCATATCGGAACTCACCCCGGAACCACGCGTACGGAAAATCGACTCCATCTCATCAAAAAACACCACCACCGGGCGCCCCCCAGCAGCCAACTCCCGGGCGCGAGAAAAAATCAACCGGATGTGACGCTCGGTCTCGCCGACAAACTTATTCAACAGCTCCGGGCCCTTAACGTTAATAAAGTAGCTGCGCTGGCCGGAACCACCCGACAAAGAATGCGCCACGGCCTTAGCGATCAAGGTCTTGCCGCAACCGGGCGGGCCATACAGCAGCACACCCTTCGGCGGACGCAAGCGATAGCGCTGAAAAAGCTCCGGCTGGGAAAACGGCAACTCCACCGCGTCGTGGATAATCCCGATCTGTTCATCCAGACCGCCAATATCCTCATAGGACACCTCGGGCACTTCCTCCAGCACCAACTCGGCGATATCGGTTTGGGGAATCACCTCGAAAGCCACCGCGGCCTTTGGATCGACGAGAACGCTATCACCCACCTCCGCATCCCCGACCGGGATTGGGCCCCGCGAAACCACCCGCTCCTCCCCCGTTTGATCAGCCACAATCAAACGGCCGTCCTCCAGCGTATCGGTGACCTTCGCGATCTCACCGACCGCCTCATAGCCACAGGCCTGCACAATCTGCGTGCCCTCCCCCAGACGCACCCGTACGCCAGGCACCAACTGCGCCCTATCCACTAAAGGACTGACCGTGACCCGCATCCGCCGGCCAAGCGTAAAGATTTCCGCAGTCGGCGCCCCAGGAGTGTGCTCCAAAAACGTGCCATACGTCGACGGTGGAGCCGCCAACTCCTCCAGCTCGTGGGTCATCGCCTCCAGCTTGTCACGCGAAGACTTCAACAACTCCACCAGCTTGGTATTGCGCGCCGCCAACTGCGTGATCTGCCGGCGCAAGGCCGCCGGATCACTGGCATGGTTGGTATCAGCCTCACGCCGCGGTGAAGAAGCACCATCGGCAGTGAAAGAGCTTTGTTGAGAAGTCATCAGAACAACCCCAAAGAAGAGAAAACAGTAGGCAAAAGGTCAATATCGGCGAGGGATTTACTTCCTGGCGCGACGCTGCGGCCGCGGAGCCACCGTGCCGTCGGCCAGACGACGAGCCCACACCAAAAAAGCGGTGTGCGCATTCATACGATGCTCCGGACGAGTAGCAAGGCCCTCCACCTTCCACTCACGCACCAAAGACTCCCAGGCGCGAGGCTCCGTGAAGCACTTCTTCTCCCGAATGCCCTCCATGACGTTCATCAACTGCGGAACAGTCGCCACATACGTCATGAACACACCACCCGGAACCAACACATCACTAACCACGTCGAGGCATTCCCACGGCTCCAGCATGTCCAAAATGATGCGATCGACCGGCTGACCCCCCAAATCATCCAAAGTCACGTCCTTGAGATCACCCAAGCGCAAATCCCAGTTCTCCGGATGTCCGCCCATGTACTCCGACACGTTGTTTTCCGCATACTCCAAGTGATCCTCGCGGATCTCATAAGAAATCAGCGACCCCGTCGGGCCAATCATGCGCAGCAAACTCATCGACAACGCACCCGAACCAGCACCCGCCTCCAAAACGCGAGCTCCAGGGAAAATATCGCCCTCAACCAGGATCTGCGCCGAATCCTTCGGATAAATCACCGCGGCACCACGCGGCATCGACAACACATGATCAACCATGAGGTGGCGGAAACACAGATACTGCCCACCCTGAGAAGACGTAACCACGGTGCCCTCGTGTTGGCCGATGATGTCATCGTGCGCAATGCCACCTTTATGGGTGAAAAAGCTTTCCCCAGGAGTCAAAACGATGGTGAAATGGCGGCGTTTCGCGTCGGTAAGCTGCACTCGATCGCCGGGCTGAAAAGGGCCGGAATAAGCCATGAAAATAAAGTCTCCGAAAAGTAGAAAAAGAAAAAGACAGCACCACCCGCCTGGTCCTTCGCGCGCACCAAGGCACACGAACAACCAGGCGCCACGACACTAGTCCAGCGTGTAGAAGCTCAACAAAGCCTGCTCGAACCACTGAACGTCATAGACTCCACACATCTCACGAGCAGAGTGCATAGAAATCAGCGGAATACCCACATCCACCGTGGGGATACCCAAGCGGGTTGCGGTGATCGGGCCAATAGTCGACCCACACGGCACATCGTTATTACCAACAAACGCCTGCACCGGAACATCAGCCACCGCACACGCAGTCAAGAAACGATGCGCAGTCACAGCATCGGTGCCATAGTGCTGATTCGCATTGGACTTGATCACCGGACCCTGATTGATCAACGGCTGCGTCACCGGGTCGTGCTTGTCCTGATAATTCGGGTGCACAGAATGCGCCGCATCCGCCGATACACAGAAGGAACGCTGATACATCCGGCGCGTCTGATCAAAATCGGCCCCCAGCGCAGCAGCAATCCGCGACAACACATCCTCCAGGAAAGGCCCAGCAGCGCCAGTAGTGGTGCGCGAACCTACCTCCTCATGGTCAAAAGCAGCCAACACGAGAATGTCCTCACCCGCATAGCCCCCTTCTACGGCTGCCAACAAAGCCTGAAGGCTCGGATAAACACTCGACAAATTATCCAAACGGCCAGCCGCGAAGAAATCCTCATTCAAACCGAACACCGCCGGCGGCTGGGCATCAACCGTGATCAAATCATGGGACACCATCTCGGAACCAAGCACTTCACGCAACGGCTGCGACTCAGCTTCCGCCGCATACACCGGCTGCATGTGCTTCTGGCGACCCAACTTCATCTCATCTTCGCGATACAGATGAATGGCCAAAGACGGCAAACGCAAAATCGGGCCAGTATCCACCAGACGAACCGCCCCATCGGCATCAACCACCCGGCCAGCCAGCTTCAACTCCCGATCAAGCCACGTCGACAAAATCGGGCCACCATAGATCTCCACCGAAGCCTGCTGCCAGCCCGCAGAATCGAAACTCTCACCGGGCTTCAGCTTCAATCCGGGACTATCAGTGTGAGACCCCACGATCCTGAAACCCGCCGTGTCCACATCCACGGAATCCGGCACCACATACGCCATAATTGCGCCCCCACGAACCACATAGTGGCCGCCGGCCGAAGCATCAAATGCGTCGGTTTCCTCATGGCGAGTAAAACCAGCCTTATCCAAACGGCGCGCGACCTCAGCCGCGGCATGATACGAACTCGGCGATTCAACGAGAAAATCAATAAAATCCTGCATAGGAACAACCTTACCCTTAACAAATCTCCAGGCAGCCACCCAACGGGGTGGAAAAACCTAAAAGCAACAAAGTTTTTCCCCGCGTCCAATGCGACTACATTGTGTAGGCGATATGAACGCCCCGAAACCCCTCGCCTTATCCCCCTCCCGCGCCAGCGACTACCAGCAATGCCCGCTGCTCTACCGCTTCCGCGCCATCGACCGCCTTCCGGAACCCACCACCTACGCCCAAATCACCGGAACCCTGGTACACGCGGTGCTGGAAAACCTGCACCAGCTCCCCACCCCGGAACGCACCTACCCGGCGGCAGTCAAAATGATCAAACCCGAGTGGGAAAAGGCAGTCACCAAAGACCCCACCCTGCGAGGTGTCATCGGCGATACTCCCGACAAAGAACTCGATTTCTTCGTCACCTGCCGCTCCCTGGTACGCGGATACTTCGAGATGGAAAACCCGCAAGGCTTTAGTGCCGAAAAATGCGAGATGTACGTCAACACCACATTGCCCAACGGGGTCCCCGTACGAGGATTCATCGACCGTGTCGATGTTGCTCCGACCGGACAAGTCCGCGTCGTCGACTACAAAACAGGCAAGAAGCCACTGCCCCGTTATGCCGCGGCAGCCAGGTTTCAGATGCGCTTCTACGCGCTGGTCTATTGGCGGATGTTCAACATCATCCCCGACCAGTTGCGACTGATGTATCTCAAAGTGTCCGACTCGTTGATCTTGACTCCCAGCCAAGAAGAACTGGAATACTTCGAAAAAGACCTAGGACACTTGTGGTCCAACATTGAGGCAGACGGAAAATCCGGAAACTTCCGACCCAAAACCTCCAAATTGTGTGGCTGGTGCGCACACCAGGATCTCTGCCCGGAATTCGGGGGAACACCACCGGAATATCCCGGATGGCCCGGCAGCGTAGCAGAACCTGTCGAAAGTGATCCGGCGACCCAACTACCCTTCTAGGTTCGGAGGAGATAAAAACGCCGGGCGCCAAGCCCCTTTTATAGGGTTGGCGCCCGGCGTACAACGTAGACCCGCCGACGAGGGCTAGCGAAAGCTAGTTGTCCAGGTACAGCTTGCCGCGGAAGATCGGGTGCATCAGGTTCTCCTTGCTGAGCACCTGATCTAGGGTAGCTTCGTCCATCAGGCCCTTCTCGAGCACCAAATCGCGAACGCTGCGACCAGTCAGCGCAGCCTCCTTACCGATCAGATCACCCATGTGGTGGCCGATGAACGGGTTGAGGTAAGTGACGATACCGATGGAGTTTTCCACGTATGCGCGACAAACCTCTTCGTTGGCAGTAATGCCCTCCACGCACTTTTCACGCAACGCATTCGCAGCGTTTCCGAGCATACGAATCGACTGGAACAAAGCCTCACCGATAGCAGGCTCCATCACATTCAGCTGGAGCTGACCAGCCTCGGCCGCCATGGTGACGGTCAGATCATTACCGAAAACCTTGAAGCACACCTGGTTGACAACCTCGGGGATCACCGGGTTGACCTTGGCCGGCATGATAGAGGAACCAGCCTGGCGCGGCGGAAGATTAATCTCGCCCAGGCCCGCGCGCGGACCGGAAGACAGCAGGCGCAAGTCATTACAGATCTTGGACAGCTTCATGGCGGTGCGCTTGACTGCCCCATGTGCAAGCACATAAGCACCGGTGTCGGAAGTTGCTTCAATCAGGTCGCGGGCGGACTTGATCTCCAAGCCGGTGACCTCGCTTAGCGAAGCGACAACCTGGTGGCGGTAGCCGGAAGGAGTGTTCACGCCGGTACCAATAGCGGTGGCTCCCAAGTTGACCTCGAGCAGGCGCTCCTGGGCAGAACGCAGAACGCCCTGCTCCTCAGCCAGGTTGTGAGCAAAAGCGCGGAACTCTTCACCCAAAGTCATCGGCACGGCGTCCTGCAGCTGGGTGCGACCCATCTTCAAAATATCGACAAATTCAGCGCCCTTGGCGTTGAACGCAGCCTGCAACTCGTCAATACGGTTGATGAGTTCTTCCATCGCGGCATACACGCCGAGACGAAAACCAGTCGGGTAAGCATCGTTGGTGGACTGGCTCATATTGACGTCGTCGTTCGGGTTGATGACGTCGTAGGAGCCCTTTGGCAGCCCCAGGTATTCCAAAGCAAGGTTGGCAACAACCTCGTTGGTGTTCATGTTCAAAGATGTGCCGGCACCACCCTGGAACACGTCGATGGGGAACTGATCCATGCAACGACCCTCTTCGAGGATCTGATCGCAGGCCCAGACAATGGCGTCGCACTTTTCTTTCGGCAGGGTGTGCAGACGGCGGTTGGCCAGCGCTGTAGCCTTCTTCACCTGAACCATGCCGCGAATGAATTCCGGAACGTGGTTGATGGTGGTACGGGAAATTTGGAAATTGTCGACCGCACGCAAGGTGTGAATGCCGTAATAGGCATCGTCGGGAACTTCCATCTCGCCCAGAAGGTCAACTTCGACGCGGTAACCTTCCTCCGGAATGGTCTCCACTTCGGGGGTGAACTCGGGGGCAGAATCCGCAGTCTCTATGGTGCCGCTGGCAAGCTCATCGACCTTCGTTGTGTCGTCGGTAGCCGCACTGGCCTGGTCGCCATCGGTGAAGCTGAAAGCTGCGGGATCGGTGCCGAAGGAGTCGTCGTCAAAAGAAAAATCAGTAAACGAGGACTCGTCGAAAACGTCGCCGTTCTCGGTGTTCTTGGCCATGGGGTACCTCTTCTGGTCTGAAACCCCGCACGTCAGCGTCCGCAATCAGCGAAAAACTGGGCGTTGGTTAGACCGTGTCGATAAGCGTATGTTTCCTGTCGCTGCGCACAGCCGTTCAGGCAGACAAAATTTTTCCGCACAGAATGGCTGGTGTGCATGTACCCCACAATCATAGCCGTGACCGAGGTGTGATGGTGAACAAAATCACCACCCCCGGGACGAGGTACGCCGTCTCCGATGCTTACACCGGCCATAAATAGGGCAAACACCCAACAAATAGGCTCAACGGAAACGAAAGCCGCCTACCGGGAAACACGGCAGGCGGCAAAACCTCAGGCAGGAAATTAGAGACGGGCGATGCGGATTTCGGAGGCCAAAATGGCTTGGGCACCGAGTTCGGCCAGCTGATCCATGATCTTATTGGCTTCCTTGCGAGGAACCATTGCGCGAACAGCAACCCACTCGTTGGCAGTCAGCGGGGAAACCGTCGGACCGGAGATACCCGGGGTGATGGAGACTGCTTCTTCGAGCAGTGCTGACGGCACGTTGTAGTCGAGCATCAGGAAGTTTTGGGCGTGCAGAATACCTTCGATACGGCGCAGCAGACGCTTCATGTCATCGGTGAGCTCAACACCGGAACGGGCGACGATAACAGCCTCGGACTCGACCAGGACGTCCCCGAAGACTTCCAGGCCCTGCTTGGCGAGGGTACGGCCGGTAGAGACCACGTCTGCGATAGCATCGGCGACACCCAATTTGATGGAAATCTCCACCGCGCCGTCCAGGCGAATGACTTCCGCGTCGATGCCACGCTTTGCGAGGTCGACACGAACCAGGTTGGGGTAAGACGTGGCGATGCGGGCGCCTTCCAGGCGGTCGACAGACCAACCCTCACCCTTGGGTGCTGCGTAGCGGAAGGTGGAGGCCCCGAACCCCAGCGCGAGGACTTCGCTGACGGAGGAGAGGGAATCCCAGGCCAGATCGCGGCCGGTGATGCCGAGGTCGAGCTGGCCGCTGGCCACATAGATGGCAATGTCTTTGGGGCGCAGGAAGAAAAACTCGATGTCGTTGTCTTTATCTACGACGGTCAAAGCTTTGGAGTCTCCACGGCCTTTGTATCCGGCCTCAGCCAGGATGGTGGTGGCCATTTCAGACAGGGAGCCCTTGTTGGGCACAGCTACGCGCAGCATGTGGTTTCTTTCTTCAGCATGGGGTATCGACAAAGGAGGGTAAAGCTCAACCGCGTTCGGTTGTGCGGTGGAGACGACCTTCGTGGTTTTAGAGGTGGCGGTAGATGTCTTCGGGGGTGAGGCCACGCTCGAGCATGAGCACCTGAGCCCAGTACATCAGCTGGGAGAGTTCTTCGGCGAGTTCGGTGTCAGATTGGTACTCGGCAGCAATCCACACCTCGCCGGCTTCTTCGATGACTTTCTTGCCGATAAAGTGCACGCCCTTATCGAGGGCTTCCACGGTGCCGGAGCCCTCAGGGCGGGTCACGGCCTTATCGGCGAGTTCAGCGTAGAGAGAGTCGAAGTTCTTCACTCGGTTTATTCTTCCATATCGGGTGCGCGCGAAGTTTTTTGGCGCAGTGTTTTCGAAGGGGGATGGGGGCTGTTGGTGGATTGGGGGGTACCTAGGTGGTGCCGGATTGAAGCATTAGAAGCTGGCGTAGAAGCGTTCAATGTCCTCGACTGTCACGGTGGCGAAGGAGTTTTCCCCATGAATGTCTGCTAGTAGCTTTACCCCGTCAGGGATTGGAACGTCTGCGTGGGCGGGTAGTCCGATAACGCGGCAGCCCGCTGTGCGAGCTGCTTGCATTCCGGTGGCGGAGTCTTCGAAGACGAGACAGCGCTCTGGATTGACTCCTACCCGGCGCGCTGCCTCGAGGTAGAGGTCCGGGGCGGGTTTGCCGTGTGCCACGTCGTCGCCGGCGAGGGTGTCGACGAATAGGTGTTCTCCAATGGCGCGGAAACATCCTTCGGCGACGTCTCGCACGGTGTTAGTTACGATCAGCATGGGAATGCCGGCAGCGTGCAGTTCCTTGAGTAGCCGTTTGACGCCGGGGTTGAAAGGTAGCCCGGTGGCGAACAATTCGTTCATGGTGTCGACGGTGCGCTGGTACTCGAGGGCTTCACGTTCTGGGGTGGGGTTGAAGCCGGCGTGTTGCGCGCAGATGGTGAAGGTGTTGTGAAAACTTCCGCCGATGGTTTTTTCTCGCACTTCTGGGGTGAGCTTTCGCCCCAACCTCTCCCCCATCGCGTAGGTCGCGATTTCCCATAAGGGCTCGGAGTCTACGAGGGTGCCGTCCATGTCCCATAGGATTGCGTCAACCATAGTTACTCACTCTAACGTTGTCTTCCCTGGCCGGTGGCTGCTGCCCGGGTTGGGTGCAGTGGCAGCCACCGTGAGCTATGCGTTGTGTTGGGGTGTTGGGGCAAGCTACACGTTGAAGTAGCTGGCTTCGGGGTGGTACAGGACGAAGGCGTCGGTGGACTGTTCGGGGTGTAATTGCAGCTCTTCGGACAGTTCCACGCCGATGCGGCCGGCATCGAGGAGTTTGACCAGCGTTGCCCGGTCTTCCAGGTTGGGGCAGGATCCGTAGCCGAAGGAGTAGCGGGCGCCGCGGTATTCCAGGTCGAAGAAGCGTCGGGGGTCTGTGGCGTCGAAATCGCCGACTGCGACGCCGCTGCCCAGGTCGAGTTCTTCGCGTACGCGGGCGTGCCAGTACTCGGCGAGTGCTTCGGTGAGCTGCACGCCGATGCCGTGGACTTCGAGGTAGTCGCGGTATTCATTGGCGGCGAACAGCTCGTTGGCGAAGTCTGCGATGGGTTGCCCCATGGTGACCAGCTGGAAGGGCATCACGTCGACGGTGTTGGTTTCCAGGGCAGTGTTTTTGTCCAGGATGAAGTCGGCGATGCACAGGAATTTGCCGCGCTGTTGGCGGGGGAAGCTGAAGCGGGCAATTTCTTTGGCGTCTGGGCGTGGTTCGTCGAGGATGATGACGTCGGTTCCGTCGCTGATGGCTGGGAAGTAGCCGTAGACTACGGCGGCGTGGTCAAGGATGCGTTGAGCTTTGAGCTTGTCGATCCATGCGCGCAGTCGGGGGCGGCCCTCGGTTTCGACGAGTTCGTCGTAGTCGGGTCCGTCGCCTCCGCGGGTGGGTTTGAGTCCCCATTGACCCATGAACAGGGCGCGTTCGTCGAGGGTTGGTAGGTAGTCGGCTAGCGGCAGGCCCTTGACGATGCGGGTGCCCCAGAACGGCGGGGTGGCGCGGGGGACGTCGGCTGCGACGTCGGAACGGTCGGGCACCTCCACTGGTGCGGATTCCGCTTTACGTTTTTCGGCGATCCGCTTGCTGCGCTCGTGGCGTGCTTTTCGTTGCTGTTTCTTTTCTTCGGCGGCCTGTTTGATGGCGAGAGCCTCTGCGGACAGGTCGCCGTTGTCGCCGAGGCGTTTGGCGGCCATGATGTCGTCCATGAGTTTCAGGCCTTCGAAGGCGTCGCGGGCGTAGTGCACTTCGCCTTCGTAGAGTTCGTCGAGGTCGTTTTCGACGAAGGTGCGGGTGAGTGCGGCGCCACCGAGCAGCACCGGAATGTCTGATGCGCCCTGGGCGTTCATTTCAGCCAGGTTTTCTTTCATAACGACGGTGGATTTGACCAGTAGGCCGGACATGCCGACCACGTCGGCGCCGGCGTCGCGGGCGGCGGAAATGATGGTGGAGATGGGTTGTTTGATGCCGAGGTTGACGACGTCGTAGCCGTTGTTGCTCAGGATGATGTCGACGAGGTTTTTGCCGATGTCGTGTACGTCGCCCTTGACGGTGGCAAGCACAATCTTGCCTTTGGAGCCGGTGTTGTCGGAGGCTTCCATGAATTGCTCGAGGTAGGCCACGGCGGCTTTCATGGTTTCGGCGGATTGCAGGACGAAGGGAAGCTGCATGCGTCCTGAACCGAAGAGTTCGCCGACGGTTTTCATGCCGCCGAGTAGGTCTTCGTTGATGATTTGCAGCGGGGTTTTTTCTTTCATGCCGGCGTCGAGGTCGGCTTCGAGTCCGTTTTTCTCTCCGTCGATGATGCGTTGGGAGAGGCGTTCGAACAGTGGCATCGCGGCGAGAGCTTCGGCGCGCGCGTCTTTAGCGGAGGCGGCGGACACGCCTTCGAACAGTTCCATGAAGGTCTGCAGCGGATCGTAGCCTTCGCGACGGCGGTCGTAGACCATGTCGAGGGCGACTTCGCGTTGGCGTTCGTCGATGCGGTTCATCGGCAGGATCTTTGAGGAGTGCGCGATGGCGGTGTCCAGTCCTGCTTCGATGCATTCGTTGAGGAAGACGGAGTTGAGCACCTGGCGGGCGGCGGGGTTGAGTCCGAAGGAGATGTTGGACAGGCCCAGGGTGGTGTGGACTTCCGGGTAGAGCTGTTTGAGCTGGCGGATGGCTTCGATGGTTTCGATGCCGTCGCGGCGGGTTTCTTCTTGGCCGGTGGAGATTGGGAAGGTGAGGCAGTCAACGATGATGTCGCGGTGTTTGAGTCCCCAGGTGCCGGTGATGTCTTCGATGAGGCGGGTGGCGATGGCGACTTTTTTCTCGGCGGTGCGGGCTTGGCCTTCTTCGTCGATGGTGAGCGCTACGACGGCGGCGCCGTGGTCTTTGACCAGGCGCATGATGCGTTGGTAGCGGGAGTCGGGGCCGTCGCCGTCTTCGAAGTTGACGGAGTTGACGGCGCAGCGTCCGCCGAGGTGTTCAAGTCCGACGCGGATGACCTCGGGTTCGGTGGAGTCGATCATCAGAGGCAGGGTGGAGCTGGTGGCGAGCAGTCCTGCCAGGGTTGCCATGTCTTCGCGGCCGTCGCGGCCGACGTAGTCGACGCACAGGTCGAGCATGTGGCTGCCGTCGCGGGTTTGTTGCTTGGCGATTTCGAGGCAGGTTTCGGTGTCGCCGGCCAGCATTGCTTCGCGGAAGGCTTTGGAGCCGTTGGCGTTGGTGCGTTCACCGATCATGGTGACGCCGAGTTCTTGGGTCAGCGGCTGTGAGGTGTACAGGGAGCTGACGGCGTCGCCGGCGGTGGGGGTGCGTTCGGCGCGGATTGCGGGGGTGTCGGGGAGCTCAACTCCGGTGGCGGCGATTTGTTGCTTGACGGCGTCGTCGATCTCGTCCGGGGTGTGGTTTTCGGGGACGCCGAGGACGGCGTCGCGGACTGCGCGGATGTGTGCGGGGGTGGTGCCACAGCATCCGCCGACCATGCTGAGGCCGAATTCTTGGACGAATTGGTGGAGCGCGACGGCGAGTTCGGGCGCTGTGAGCGGGTATTCGGCGCCGTTTGCGCCCAGGATGGGCAGGCCGGCGTTGGGCATGACGGATACTGGGATGGTGGCGTTGGCGGAGAGGTAGCGGAGGTGTTCGCTCATTTCCGCCGGCCCGGTGGCGCAGTTCAGCCCGATCATGTCGATGCCGAGGGGTTCCAGGGCGGTGAGTGCGGCGCCGATTTCTGAGCCGAGCAGCATGGTGCCGGTGGTTTCCACGGTGACGTGGCAGAGGATCGGGATGCTGGTGCCGAGTTCTGCGAAGGCTTCGTGGCAGCCTAAGACGGCGGCTTTGACCTGTAGGAGGTCTTGGGCGGTTTCTACCAGGATGGCGTCGGCGCCGGCGCGCACCATGCCGCGGGCTGCGAGGGCGTAGTGGCCTTTGAGGTCGGCGTAGGGGGCGTGCCCGAGGGAGGGCAGTTTGGTGCCGGGGCCCATGGAGCCGACAACGAAACGGGGGGTGCCGTCGGCGCTGGGGCCCATCTCGTCGGCGACTTCGCGGGCGATGGCGACGCCTTTGTAAGCGAGTTCTTCGCAGCGGTCGGCGATGTCGTAGTCGGCGAGGTTGGGAAGGTTGCAGCCGAAGGTGTTGGTTTCAACAAGGTCGGCGCCTGCTTCGAAGTAGGCGCGGTGGATTTCGCGGAGAACGTCGGGGCGGGTGTGGTTGAGGATTTCGTTGCAGCCCTCAAGGCCCAGGAAGTCTTCGTCGACGTCCAGGTCAAAGCTTTGCAGCTGGGTGCCCATGGCGCCGTCGCCGATGAGGACGCGACGCTGTAGTGCTTCGATGAGCGGGTGGGGCGTGTGGGTGGCGGCTGCCGGCAACGAATCAGTCATGAATAGACAGCTTAGTTCAGTTTGCGCTACTCCCCCAACCTCGCCCCAATTTTAAGCGCCCATCTGGCTGAAAGCCTGTGGGTTTTCCCCAATTGGCCCCCTGGCTGCCCGCGGGGTGCGGGCAAGCTTGTTGGCTCCGTAAGCGTGTCAATCGGGGCGCGGATGGGGCTGCGTTAGTTGGTGCCGGTGACGACGGGGATGTCGAGTTGTTGGCTGGCCTGTTTGACGCTGCCGGCGTTGGAGACGTCCGCAAAGCCCATATCTTCCATTTTCTTCAGGGCTTGTCCTGCCCGGTTTCCGGAGCGGCAGTACAACACGTAGGAGGCGTCTCGGTCGAGAGTTTCGATCTCGGAGGTGAAGTTCGCGCCGTTGAAGTCGATATTGCGCGCGCCCTCCAGGTGTCCGTCGGCGAATTCGCCGGGGGTGCGAACGTCGATCACGATGGGTTTTTCCGCGTGGGTGCCGGCGGTGGTGTCGCTTGCGGCGGTGGTGGTTGGCGCGGTGGTTTCGGTGTTTGTGCTGCACGCTTGCAGGCAGGTGGCAAGGGCGAGGGAGGTTGCGCCGACGGTGAGGGTGCGCAGAACGGTGGTGGCCATGGCGGATCTTTCTGGTGGGAAATGACGGGGTTGGGGCTAACGATAGCGAGGTTTAGGCTGCAGGTGTGCGGTCAGGGGTGGCGGGTTCTCCCCCGCTGCGTGGGGTGGGCAGGCTCGTGATGGGTAGAAAAAAATCCGCCCACCGGGGTATACGGTGGGCGGATTGGCTGGTGTTTTAGAGCGACTCGATAGTGATGTCGTCTTCGTCGTAGGGGTCGGATTGTTCGAAGGTGGGCAGGTTCGCGCATTCGCTGTCGCTGAGGCCGAGGTGGCGGGCGAGGGAGGTGAAGAAGTCTGCCAGTTCTTGTTCTTCTTCGGGTTCGATGACTGCGTCACCAAAGACGGCGTTGATGCGGCCGAGTTCGTCGATGGCGGCGCCGATCAATTTGGACACCGTCGGCGCTGCCACGGGGCTGGTCAGTTCTTCGGCGGCGTCTACCAGGCCGGTGAGGGTGCGTTCGACTTCGGCAATCGCGTCGGTGTCGAAGGGCTGATCCCAGTCTTGCTTTTCCTCGTCTTTGAGGTAGGAGCCGTTGGCGAAGGTGGTGAGATCGGAGATGAACTCGCCAATGAAACCGTGCAGATCGTCGATGGTCGGGGTTCCGTGAACGTCGGTCATAGGGTGATTCCCATCAGGGCGTCGAGGGCTTGGGCGACGAGTGCGCCTGGCCCGGTGAGTTCGGTGGATGCGTTGGATGCATCCTTGGCGCCCACAATACCTGCGGCCCAGCTATCGACGGCGGCGATGGCGCCCGGCGTATCGAGGTCTTCGGCCAGGTGTTTGATGACGGTATCGATGAGGGTGCGGGCTGCGCTGTCATCGTCTGCCCTCCGTACGGCCTGCATCCAGGTGTCCAGGCGGGATTCCGCTTGTGCGAGAACCGCGGTGGAAAAGTCTCGGTTTTGGCGGTAGTGGGAGGCGTACACTGCCAGCCTGATGGCGGAGGGGCGGGCGCCTTGTTCGGTGAGCTTGGAGACGAAGACGAGGTTGCCCAACGACTTCGACATTTTGACTCCGTCGAGGGAGATCATGCCGGTGTGGACGTAGTGGCCGGCCATGCGAGGCTCATTGCAGGCGGCTTCGATGTGCGCTGCTGAGTACTCGTGGTGCGGGAAAATCAGGTCCGATCCACCACCCTGGATGGCAAAGGTGGATCCCAAAAAACGGCGGGCGATGGCGGCGCATTCGATGTGCCAGCCGGGACGGCCTTGCCCGAAGGGCGAGTCCCACCAGGGTTCGCCTTCGCGGCGGGCTTTCCAGATCAAAGCATCCAGCGGGTCGTGTTTGCCTGGGCGGGTGGGATCCCCGCCGCGTTCGGCGAAAAATTCCGCCATGGTCTGCTCGTCATAGTTGGACTCGTAGCCGAACTGCGGTGTGGCGTCCCGGCGCGCGTAAATGTCGGGGTGTGCGGGGTCGTCGACGATGTAGGCTGCGCCGTTGTCGAGGAGTTGTTGGACGACGTCGATGACGTCGTCGATGGATTCTTGGACGCCGATGTAGTGCTGCGGGGGGATGACGCGCAGGTTTTCCATGTCGGAGCGGAATAGGTCGATTTGGCTGGTGCCGAGGTGGCGCCAGTCGACGTTGTCGCGTTCGGCGCGTTCAAAAAGTGGGTCGTCGACGTCGGTGATGTTTTGAACGAAGGTGACGTCGCGGCCGGTGGCGAGAAGCAGGCGGTGGATGAGGTCGAAGGCGAGGTAGGTTGCGCCGTGTCCGAGGTGGGTGGCGTCGTAGGGGGTGATGCCACAGACGTACATTCCAACGGGCCCGGTGGCGGGCATGTGGACTGGTTTGATCACTTGGTCTGCGGTGTCGAACAGGCGAAGTTGAAAGTCCGCGGTGGTGATGGTGGGGACTTCTGGGCGGGGCCAAGACTTCACGGTGTACGTCACGCTCCTCGGGGCGGTGGTGTGGGGTCGGTGGTGTGGTGGCGGGCTGTGGTGTGGGGTGCCGCCTGTTTAGGCTAACGCCACCAGACAGTACGCCTATTCCCCGGGGTGGTCTTTATTGGCGGGTGGTTTATCCGGTGGCGGGTATGGGAAAACCGCGCCGCAGGTGGTCTGTGAACTGCGACGCGGTTGGGGTGGGGCGTTAGGTGGCGTTGAGCATGCCGGTGGCGAGCAGGCCCATGACGGCGAGGCCGACGGGGATGCGGTAGGCGGCGAACCAGCTGAAGGAGTGGTTGGAGACGAATTTCAGCAGCCAGGCGATCGAGGCGTAGCCGAAGGCGAAGGCGATACCGGTTCCGACGAGCAGCTGTGCGCCGCTGGCGGCCTGGCCGGCTTCAGGGTTGAAGGCGTCGGGGAGGGAGAATAGTCCGCTGGCGAGCACGGCGGGGATGGCCAGCAGGAAGCTGAAGCGGGCGGCGACTTCGCGCTCTAAGCCCATAAATAGGCCGGCGGAGATGGTGCCGCCGGATCGGGACACACCTGGAATCAGGGCCAAGCACTGTGCGAAGCCCATGACGACGGCATCTTTCATGGTGAGCTTGTCGAAGCTGCGCTTCTTTTTGCCGTAGCGTTCGGCGGCGATGAACACGACCGAGAATGCGACGAGCACGCCAGCGGTGATCCACAGGTTGCGCAGCCCTTCGCGGATGGCGTCTTTGGCGAGGAACCCGATGACGGATACCGGCAGGGTGCCGACGATAACCATCCAGCCCATGCGGTAGTCGAAGTCTCGGAGGGCGGGGTTTTTCAGGCCTTTGAACCAGGCGGTAATGATGCGCACGATGTCGCGCCAGAAATACACCAACACAGCAGCTTCGGTGCCGAGTTGGACGACGGCGGTAAAGGATGCGCCGGCGTCGTTGCCGTAGAGCAGTTCGGAGATGATCCGCAGGTGTCCGGAGGAGGAGATCGGCAGGAATTCCGTGAGTCCCTGGACGATGGAGAGCATGATCGTTTGCCCCCAGGTTACGGTCTGCTCGTTGGCTGCAGCGGCGAGAACGCTTGAATCAATCACCCCTGGCACGCTACCAGTAGTGGGGCGCAGGTGGTGGGTGTGACCGGCTGTTTGCTGGGAAGTTCACAGGGAATTGTGGTGTTGATGTGTGACACACCCTGTGGGTGTGGTGGTGTTGGTGGGGTGCGCCGGTAGCATGTGGGCAATGAAGCAGCGCACGGTTGGACATTCTGGACTTCGAGTCAGTTCTCAGGGTTTGGGGACGGTGACGTGGGGGGATCAGACAGGTGAGGATGTGGCGCGTGCGCAGGTGTCGTTGTTTCGGGATCATGGGGGCACGTTGATTGATGTGGCGCCCTCCTATAACGGGGGTGCGGCGTTGCATATTTTGGGGCGTGTTTTGTCGAGCACTGATCGTGATGATGTGGTGTTGTCGACTGCTAGTGGGGTTGATCCGACTCAGCCGTTGGGGCGGCGGGTGGATTGTTCGCGACGGAATTTGATTGCCAGTTTGGATGCAACGTTGAGCACTATTGGCACGGATTTTGTGGATTTGTGGTCGGTGGAGTTTTGGGATCCGCGGACGTCGCCGGAGGAGGTTGCCGACACGTTGGATTATGCGGTGCGCACTGGTCGCGCCCGGTATGCGGGGGTGCGTTCTTATGCTGGTTGGCAGTTGGCGGTGACGCATGCTGCGGCTAATCATGCGGCTGCTTCTGCCCGACCCATCGTCGCGGCCCAGAGTGAATACAACTTGTTGGTGCGGCGTGCAGAAGAAGAACTGTTGCCCGCCACAGCACACCTGGGGGTGGGATTTTTTGCTGCGGCTGGGCTGGCCCAGGGGGTGCTTACTGGAAAATATCGGCATGCAATCCCCGAGTGTTCTCGGGGTGCAAGCCCGCAGCGGCTTGCGGAGGTGCATGGGTATTTGGATGATCGGACCGACGCTATTACGCACGCGGTTGCTACCGCCGCGCAAGGCCTGGGAGTCAGCGCCGCTATGGTGTCTGCCGCCTGGTTGCGGGACGCCCCGGGGGTTACTTCCTACATCATTGGTGCGCGCTCAGTGGAACAGCTCAAGGAGAATCTGGAGTCGGAAAATCTGGTGCTACCCGTAGCGATCCGGGAAGCTTTCGACGAGATTTCGCGCTCTTAAAGACTGGTGGTCACGATCCCTGTGGCGGGGCGTGTTCCAACCGGTCCCAAGCAGTGCCGTTGCTTGTCGACAAGCTAAGCTTGTGCCTTGTGAAAAACTCGCGTGTGTCTTCCTCCCGTCGCAAGCTCATCTTCGCAGGGCTAGCTCTCCCCCTCGCTGGCATTGTTTCTGCCTGTAACCAGGCTCCAGGAGGGTTGGAGGCCGCTGATTTTACGCTGGCCACTCGGGTTGCCTCGCCACCGCAAGAGCAGCCGGCGGGTGCCGCGGTTGCTGTCGACGACGCGCTCAAAACTGTCGACCACGTCGTTGCATCAGGCAAGGATGTTGCGGTCAGCAATGGCGGTTACCTCGCTATCGCCTCTGCCGCGGAGGTGGAAGCTGGAAAGCTTTCTCCCCTAACCCTTCCCGACGGCTGCGGCGCCCCCACCGCTTCCGTGGCAAAGCCCGGCACGTTTGTTCTCGCCTGCGCCGAGGGTGATGCCCAAGGCGAAGTTTTCCTGATTGATGCGAACACGACGCAGCTTAAGCCTTTGGCAACGGTTGATTTTCCGGTGACTACTGCAGTCCAAACTGCTGCCGGGCGTGTGTTGGCAGCGGGTAAGACCAGCACCACCGTGGTTGCGTTGGATGAAAACAGTGGTGAGGAAGTGGGGCGTACCACCGTCGACCGCCCCGTTGATCAGCTGGTCGCTGTTGCGGCCTCAAGTTTCACTGATCGCGCCACAGAAACCGACGAAGACGGCACTGATGCCGATGGTGACGCGGTCGTCGCTATCAATGCTTCTGAAACCGTCATCCAGGGGGTGAAGGTCGCTAGCGGTAAACCTGGTGCCGCCCTAAGGATTGGCACTGGCGTGGGGGCGACGGCACCCGGCGGCGACAACATGGTCTTGGCCACCAACACCCCCGGCAATCAGGTTTTCGTCTACACCGTCGAACCAGTCATTCGCCTGCACCAGGTCGGAAACACTGGCGAGGGTCCGTGGGCGGTCACCTACGACGCCGTGCGTAAGCTCGGGTGGGTGTCAACCACCGGCGATAACAAGATCACCGCCTACCGTTTCGGCAGTGGTGTTCCCGAAGTTGTAGGCAGCCTGGATGCTCCCGCAAACGCCACGTCGTTGGCTGTGGTGGATGGTGATCTGGTTGTCGGGGCAGATGGTGATCGTCCGCTGACCGTCATCAAGGCAGCCGATGTTGACGCCGCCATCAAGGATCTTGGTCGCACCGACATGTCCCCCACGGACGTCACCTAGCCCGAGACTACGGGTGTGCTCCCCTGCCTGTGCAGAGCAATACAGACGCAACATCGCGCCTTTGCTTTGACTGCACAGAGGTTACACTCATTGTCAACGAAACCTAGATGGGTTCTCGCGTGTGAACGCGCCCCATCTCCACAGCCCCCTGTTTCTTCATAACCGACACTCCAAGGGAAGTCGAGCCGACGTATGCCTCACCCGATTCGCGCCGCTTTGTACAACACCGCTCTGAAGGGAATGTTTACCCTTCCGCCAGAGCGAATCCACGAGATCATCAGTGACGGATTGGGGCTGTTGAACCTGGCGACGCCGGTCAACCGTCTGCTGGGCAAAGTTGTTCCCGTCAACGATCCGGTCTTGACGCAGGAAGTTTTCGGCGTCACCTTCCCCCGCCCGATGGGGCTGGCTGCCGGGTTCGATAAGAACGCATCTGCGCCCGACGCGTGGACTTCGGTGGGCTTCGGTTATGCCGAACTGGGTACCGTCACCGCTTCCCCGCAGCCCGGAAACCCCACTCCGCGCCTGTTTCGGCTGCCCAAGGACAAGGCCATCTTGAACCGCATGGGCTTTAACAATAAGGGTGCCGCGGCGGTGGCAACCAACCTGCGGCGCCGGGCCAGCAACGACATCATCGGTATCAACATCGGCAAAACCAAGGTGGTTCCCGCCGAACAAGCCGTCGATGACTATCGCCGGAGTGCCTCGCTTCTCGGCAACCTCGCTGACTACCTCGTGGTCAACGTGTCCTCCCCCAATACTCCCGGATTGCGCGATCTTCAGGCAGTGGAGTCCCTGCGCCCGATTCTTGCGGAAGTCAAGTCTGTGACCGACTCCCCGGTGTTGGTCAAGATCGCCCCGGATCTCAGCGACGAGGATATCGACGCGGTCGCAGATCTCGCCGTCGAGTTGGAACTTGCCGGGATTGTCGCCACCAACACCACCATCAGCCGCGAAGGCTTGAACACCCCGGCCGCCGAAGTAGAGCGCATGGGGGCCGGTGGCATTTCGGGCCGTCCGGTTGCGCAGCGTTCCCTGGAGGTTCTCAAGCGCCTGCATGCGCGAGTTGGTGACCAGCTGGTTCTGGTCAGCGTCGGCGGTATCGAAACCCCGCAGCAGGCGTGGGAGCGCATCGCCCATGGCGCGAGCCTTCTGCAGGGCTACACCGGATTTATCTACGGCGGCCCTGATTGGATTCGCGACATTCACCTCGGCATTGCCGCCCAGATTCGCCACCACGGCATGAGCAACATCAGCGAGGCTGTTGGCTGCGGCTTGGAATACGTCGAGCTTTAAGCCTGAAATAAAAAATTAAGGTTCTGCCCACCACGTTCAACACATCGTGGTGGGCAGAACCAATTTGTCTATATGCCTAGGCCACTGGCGGGATGACAGCCTTTAAGGCTTCATGGTTTGCCGCCGCAAAATGAGGCTCGCCAGGAGGAAAAGGATGGCGTAGGCGACCAGCCACCCCTGCTCAACAACATAGAAGGTGGGATTCGGCACGAAGCGGCTACCGATAGCCAGCACCACCGCGAGGAAAAGCGCGACGATGCGCGAGGTGGAGTCGCGGCGTCCAGCAGCGGCGGGCGCAAAGGCCCCGATGAGGGCTGCGGCGAGCACAATGCACAGTAGGCGGGGGTTGATCTCGGCGGTGCTAAAAATTCCGCGGGTGCTCATACCGATAAACACCATCACGGCGAGCACAACTGCGACAGCCATAAAAGCTCCGCCGAGGCGGATAGCTGGGTGGACACGGACAGCTTGAGGCTTTTCAGTCATGAGGGATGTTGCGACTTTTCGTGGTTGAGGGATGCGCCATGGAAGGTGGGGTCTTTGGGGCAGGCAGAGTGATACCCGACTGCAGTTCACGGTGCGTATGACCCTACTGCAGTCGGGAGTAAACCATGCCTAGTTGTTTTCGTACCAGCCCCACAGAATCGTTCGGGCAATGCTGTGGAAGTACAGATTAAAGCCCAAGACGGTGGGGGTAGCATCTGCCGGGATATCGAGCGAGTCCACATCGACGGCGTGAACGGCGAACAGGTAACGGTGCGGGCCGTGCCCCGCAGGAGGCTGCGGGCCGTAGTAGTCGGCCATGCCGGAGTCGCCCTTGAGGACGACTGCGCCGTCAATGTCCGCGAGATCCCCGGCGCCGGTTGGCAATTCGGTGACGTCGGCTGGGATATTGAAAGCCGCCCAATGCCAGAAACCAGCTGCGGTCGGCGCATCCGGATCGAAGCAGGTCACCGCCAGGGACTTCGTGCCTTCGGGCAGATCGCTCCACGACAGCTGGGGGCTGATGTTTGACGGTGCCGCGTGAGCATCGGGAATTCTTTCACCATTGCTGAGATCGCTGGACGTCAGGGTGAATTCCGGCAAATCTTTCAAGGGGGCATATGGGTCGGGGCCAGGAAAACGGGGATCATTGTATGCGGTGCTCATGGTCACATTGTACGAATTTTATTGTTCCCCGTCACATTATTGGCGACCTTTTATTCCCCACCCCCGCTTTCGGGCCGCGCATCGCCGCTATGTGCCCACGCTGAATACAGTCGGGCGTAGCTGCCACCAACGTCCAACAATTCTTGATGGGTGCCATCCTCGATGACTGCCCCCTGATCCATGACGATAATGCGATCCGCTCCAGCGGCCTGGTCCAGCCGGTGCGCAATCACGATGCTCGTGCGCCCCTTCGTTGCCTCCTGCGCGGCGGATTCCAACATCTTGGCAGCATCACTCCCAGCCTCGCTGGTTGCTTCATCCATAATCAGCACGGGAGGATCCACCAGCAGCACGCGAGCCAGCGATAGCTGCTGTTCAATTGCTGCCGGCAAATCTTCTGCGCCCGTGCCTACCCGAGTATCAAGTCCTTCGGGGAAGTTCCTCATGAAGTCCACGGAAGTTTTCGACAGGCCAACCGCGTGGAGGGCGGAAAGCAGTTGCTCGTCGGAGGCGCCTGGCTTTGCCAGTAACAAATCGTCGCGCAAAGTTCCGGAGAAAATATGGACTTCTTGGCTCATTAGAGTCACGTGCCGGGCAGTCCATTCGTCGCTCACAGTTGCGGTGTCCACGTCACCGACGCGCACAGTTCCCGATGTGGGAACGTTGATGCCAGCGATGATGGAGGCAAGCGTTGATTTGCCCGCGCCAGAAGCACCAACAATCGCGGTGGTAGTTCCCGCAGCAAAAGTGAGGGTGATGTCCTCCATGATCGGCGGGCCATCTTGGTAGCCGAAGGTCACATGGTCGACGATAACTTCCGGCGCCTGAGTGATGTCTGCCGTTGTGGACGTCACCGCGCCTTCAGAGATCTTGGCAAGGGATACGGCTCGACCGAGGCTAGTAAAGGCTTCTTGAACACGACCAAGCATTAACACCGCATTAAAGATCGGCATTTCCATGCGCATAACCACCATCACCGCCGCAGTAGCCTGCCCAGGAGTCATGATGCCCCTGTAGGTTAAAAATCCTGCCAGGGCGATCACGCTCATGAGGTAGCCACCGTAGATGACGTAGGCATAGCCAATGAGGCGAGCAAAAATTGGCGCGGTATATAGACGAGCCCGCACGGCGCGCCAGGACGAGCTTTGCAGGCGCTTATGCGCCCACTGATGCAGTCCGAGGGACTTGATGGTGGGCAATGCCCTGATGGAGTCCAAAAGAATATTGTTCATTTGGCCTTCGCGGCTTGCCACAACGTTTGCTGCCTGGGGCAACAATGCAGTATTTCGCTTTACGGGCACCCACACCAAAGCCACTAGTACAACGAAAGGTATCAAGAGTCGTAGATCAATGGCTCCGAGGGCAAACAATGATGCCGGAAACATCAAGACGGCAAGGGCGACCCTGAACGCCATGTTGCCCATGGTGTTGACGAAGTCATCGATGTCTTTGGTCAGGCGCGTCATCACGTTGCCGGTTCCCAACTCCATGATGCGTGGGATGGGAGCTGCCAACGTAGCCTTCAGACAAGCTTGACGAAGATCCACACTTATTTGGCGCAAATTCAAAGAGATGACATAGCGTCCGAGGGTGCGCCCCAATTGATCCGCAACGTAAGACACCGCAAGCACGATAATCGCGCCGATCACGGCTTTTTCGCCCGTGCCGAGCAAGGGGAGCGAACCCCCTTGGAAAACATCGACGAGTCGGCCCGTCAACCAGGCTGAACCAATCAGCGACACCAAAGTCACACCGAAAGCGAAAGCCAAACTCGCGTGAGTTGCCCACCGCGGCGCATGCGGCATCGAGGAAAGAAAACGCAGGCTCTGCCTCAAAGAGGCCGGAGCCAATGCGTCAGGCAAGCTATCCGCATCGCTACTCGTGGAAGGATGAGCCTTCGACGTCATCGGCCGTTACACCACCTTTCCCTGTTGATCTTTGGCGTCTGCTTCGCCGGTTGCATAGCGCGATAACTCATATCCACTCAGCACCCGGTTTGCTGCAGTGGCCCACAGTCGCGAAGTAGAAATCACCACCGTGCTTCGTGTCGCACGGGAGGCAGCAACCGCTTGGGCGACGTTATTCAACGTCACGGCGTCTAGCCCGTTGGTTGGCTCATCGAGAACCATCACAGGAGGATCCATGGCGATGATGCGTGCCAGAGCTAAGCGTTGGCGTTGGCCACCAGACAGGTTCAAGCCTGCCTCGCCGATCGGGGTTGTTGGCAGGGAACCATCAGCGCCAAAACCGCCCAGCCTGCGGACGATATCGCCACATTGCGCGGCTTCCAAAGCGGCAGCAACCGTGGCGGGATCAATGGCCCCAACCGGGTTGATGTTGTCTTGCAGCGAGCCTTCGAAAATGCTCACCGCATGTGGAGAAGCCAATGCACCATCAGCTGCCGCCACAGCTTCGGCGAGAGCGCGGGCGCCGGAAAATTCCGCTGGTGTAGTCGGTGCGAGCACCACGAGCCCCGGCTCAGAGACGATGTCACCAGCTGCTGCCAGAACTGCTGGCGAAAACTGATGGCGGGTCTCCAACGGGATGGATTTTTCAAAAGCAATGATGCGTTCCATGCTTGCCGTCGCCCGCGCCCAGGTGTCGGTCAGAAGACCCAAAGAAATACCCATTGCGGAAAAAGACGGTGGCACGATCATGGAAACAGTGACCATCTCGCCGGGGCTAATGGTCCCCGAAAACGCCATCCACGCCGTTACCGCTAACACCGCAGCACTCGCGGTTCCGGGTACGACCTGTCGAACCAAAGACGCCCAGGCGCCGACCTTAACGTCTTTGATCATCGCTTCTAACGCTTCATCGGCGGCTTGATCGAATCTTTGCGACGTAAATTGTGTTGCGCCCAAGCCTTTGATGACCCGCACACCCTGGGCGTAGTCGGTTGCCAATGCAGTTGTTTTGGCTTCTTTGGCGCGACGAAGCTTAGAAACCTCGCGCACTGGTGCCGCTGTGAGTTTGGAAGCAAGCATTGTCGCTAGTCCCCCGACGAGAACCATCAGGGATAAGCGCCAATCAATAGGGGTAATCACGGCGATAGCGGCGATCAAGGTCACCAGCATTGACAGCGGAAAGCTGAAAGCAAACTTAATCATCGCCGCTGTTTCCGTGTCCTGGTCGAGTGTATTGAGTACCTCGCCGGGGGTTTTCTTCATCTCGCCGCCAGAAGCAACCTTTTTGAGCAGGTCCACGCGCATAGCGTGGCGTAGGCGTTGAATGGCCAAGCCATTGAAGTTTTCCAGGATGGATTCGAAAACCCACTGTGCGACAAAAAGGAAAAACAGGACCGCGAGCAGTGCGGCGATGAGGGTGCTGTGCCCGGGCTCGAAGATAGTGTCAGTCGCTTTGCCCAGCAGTTTTGAAATTGCAATGGAAATGACGGGCACCAATTGCGCAACAAAAACCCACGCAACGGTCCGTGGGTAGCTAAAAGCTGCCGCGATGGTTGCTTTTTTCGGCGTGTGTGCAACATCCACCGCGACGTGCGTATCCTCTGGAACCTCCTGGGGAGCGATCCAATTCCATGGAGCCCGCGGCGGTTTCTTTAATTTCTCCGTGGTGGGCGTGGTCATAGGCAACACAGTACACGAATTACAGTGTTGCAATCAGGGGAAAACGTGCCCCTAACTGCAGATTTGTTTTCTCTAGGGGCTGTTGACTACAGTAGTGCAAGTGCCAAGCCGAAAGGCTTAAACACCCAGCCCGGGTGGCGGAATGGCAGACGCGCTAGCTTGAGGTGCTAGTGTCCTATTAACGGACGTGGGGGTTCAAGTCCCCCCTCGGGCACATTGTGATGTCTCGGGACATGCTTGACAGCGTGTCCCGAGACATTCTTTTTTTCTGGTTTTTGGTTTAGGCCTGCCTCGTTCGTTGTGGGGGCGGGTTTTTGGGCTATAGGACAAAAAGTGTGTCTGCACGGCGTGTCGTGGATATAGGACAAAAAGTGTGTCCGGTTTTAGCGGGGTTGGCCTTTTCGGATTCCTATAGAGTGGGTGTAGCCGGTGTCGATACCGGTGTCGTATTCGGCAGGAGCTCCAGTGGGGTTGCTGTCGGTTAGTGCTTCGGTGGCTGTTTTAACTTTGGCGAGTTGGTTAGTCCCGAAGTCGTGTTGCCTGGCGATTTCTATGAGGTCGCCAGGCTTTTTCGTTCTGCTTAGCAGCCACCATTCGCGGGCTATAGGACAAAATGTGTGTCTGCACGGCGTGTCGTGGATATAGGACAAAAAGTGTGTCCGGTTTTAGCGGGGTTGGCCTTTTCGGATTCCTATAGAGTGGGTGTAGCCGGTGTCGATACCGGTGTCGTATTCGGCAGGAGCTCCAGTGGGGTTGCTGTCGGTTAGTGCTTCGGTGGCTGTTTTAACTTTGGCGAGTTGGTTAGTCCCGAAGTCGTGTTGCCTGGCGATTTCTATGAGGTCGCCAGGCTTTTTCGTTCTGCTTAGCAGCCACCATTCGCAGAGTTTTCTTTGGCGTTCTGCGGGTAGTCCTCTGTGTGCGTGCAGCAGTGCTTTCAAGGGGCTGTTGATGCCGCCTTCTAGGCTGTTGGTGCTGGATTGGTAGATCGCCTCGTAGATGGTGTTGGGGCTGTCGGTGTCTGTGCCGATGACCGCGATGGATTGTTCGATGAAGGCGAACAGGTGGTTTCGCCGGGTTTGTTCCATCAGGATGCGGTGGGCGCTGCGTGCACGGTCGTGGGTGTACCAGTAGTGCTTGTTTTTCCTTTTGTTGTTGGGGATAAGCACTTTGGGGCAGCTGTCGATGTAGGTTTTTTCATCCAGCCAGTCGCGGTATTGGTTGCTGACCTGGTGAAAGAGAGTGACCCATTGTGCTGCTTGTTGGTTGTTGGTGACTTTCAGCAGTTTTAGCGATAGGGCGCGTAGGGCTTTGCCGCAGTTGGATTGGGGGCGTGTTGTGACGTATCGCTGGACGTTGCGTTTGATGTGGATCAGGCAGCGTTGGATGTGGGTGTGGGCTTGTGGGGTGGCTGGATCGTTTGGGAAGACGTCGTTGATTGCTGATAGTGCGGCATTGCACCCATCTGTGGTGATCAGTCGGGGGCGTTGGATTCGGTGGAGGAGGTGTTGGTATGCCCGGGTGTTTTCGCTGTGTGACCAGTGCCAGGTCAGTACTTTGTTGGTGGTTGATGCGATGAGCAGGCATTGCTGTTTGTTGAAGTAGGTGGCGTCGATAAAGACTTGTTCGTCGTAGTTGTTGTCGCCTGTGGGGGTGGGGATGGGGATGAGCCAGAAAGGTTCGAACCAGCGTTGTAGTGTGCGTCGGCTGAGTTGGTGGTGGCGGGCGAAGTCTGCCAGTGATTGGGTGGATTGGACCCAGGACAAAAACAGTGTGAAGCGAACGAGTTGTGTGTGGGCTGTATTTGTTTGTGTGAAGGAGTGTCCGCAGTGTTTGCAGCGCCATCGTTGGCGGTTTTTGCTGGTTGAGCCGTTTTTCTTTGTGGGTGATTGGCAGATGGGGCAAGTAGGTGATGTTGGCATTTACCCCGCATACCACATGTTGTTTGAAAAACGGGGATATTTGACCTGAGGCTGGTTTAGCTCCTTGTCAGGAGATGAAAAACGCCTTTATCGCAGGTCAGCACTTGAAAAAACATACTTACAGACACACTTTTTGTCCTATAGCCCGGGTTTTTTGGTTTTTTCGGGCCAGGTATCGGCCGGCCGGGTGGGGGTGGGTACTTCTCGTAGGGAGTTTGGTACTGCTTGGTTGGGTCGAGGCTGTGGCGCGCGATGATGGTGCCTGTTGATGTTTCGACAACGGTCGTGTCTTGGTCGGCGATGATGATGGTGATGGGGGTGTGTCGCCAGGATCTTCCGATGCCGAGTTTGAGGAGTTTACCTGCGTGGCGTAGTGTGCATTTGCCTGATGCGTCGACGATGTCGGTGCGGATTCTGTGGTCGGTGTCGGGGTCGTAGGTGGGGTCGGGGACGGCTTTGGGGGCGCTGGTGTAAACCTTCATGGGGATTGTTCGGCCGAGGGATTTGTGGGGTCGTCGGGTGTTGTATTCCTCGACGACTTCATCGATTTGGTGCTGCAGTTGCTCGATGGTTTCCGCTGGTGGTTTGGCTTTGAGTGCTTTTTTGAATGTTTGGTGCCAGCGTTCGATTTTGCCTTGGGTTTGGAGGTGTCCCGGGCGGCCGTTTTTCTGCTTGATGTGGTGTTTGTACAGCAGTTGCTCGAATCCGTTGCGGGTGCCGGGGCTGCCGGTTAGTCGGGATGTGAAGACCATGCCGTTGTCGGTGAGGGTGGATTGCGGTAGGCCGTAGGTGTCGAAGGCGCGTGTGACGAAGGCGACGACGATGGGGCCGGTGACTACGGGGTAGGCCTGTGCGCCGATGATGAGGCGTGAGTAGTCGTCGATACAGTCGAGGATTTCAGCTTTTGTGCCGTCTTTGAGGGGGTATTCGGTGACGTCGAGTTGCCAGCATTCGTTGGGTAGTTCCGCTTGGAAGCGTATGTAGCTGCTTTTGGGGCGGCGTTTGGGGTGTGGGGTGACGAGGCCTTCTTTGGTGAGGATGCGGTGGATGGTGGATGCCGCGGGCGCGTGGTGTCCTTGTTGGATTAGGTGCCAGCGGATGGTTTCGGGGCCTGCGTCAAGGCCTTGCTGTGTCAGTGTGCGGCGCAGATTGATGATGCGTGTGATGGTGGTGGGGGTGGTGCGTTGCGGGCTGGTGTGGGGGCGTGTGGATTGTGGTTTGAGTCCTTGTTCGCCGTGTTGTTCGTAGGCGCGGAGAATGGTGTAGATGGTTTGGCGGCTGAGGTTGAGCGCTTTGGCGATGGCGGTGACGGATTGGCCGTTGCGGTGCCTGACGATGATGGCTTTGTTGCGGTTGTATGTGGTGTTGCGTCGGGGTTTTTGGGGGATGTTCATGGTTGCCATCGTTGTGGCTTGGCAACGTGGTTGTGTCAGATATGTCCCGAGACATGTGTCAAATATGTTTGGTGCTGGTTGTGTTAGGTATGTCTAGGGACATGTGGGGGGTTGTGTGGGGGGTTGTGCTGGTGGGCGGTGTCAGATATGTCCCCGAACTTCACACCCCCTCGGGCACATTCGAAGTGGTGCGACATTGTTAGTAACAATGTCGCACCACTTTTTGCATATCCCCCTTTCTTTACTGTTGGCCTGTTAGTTTGTTTGGGTCATGCAGAATGCTCCCCGCTTGCTGTCCGATTTCTCGGTTCGGTAAACGGGGAGCATTTCAATGATTAGATGACGGGTGGGACTTTTATCCAGGTCTTAGCTCTGCTTGATGGCGGAGCCAGAGATTTCAATCCCAATTTTCTCACTGATGAGCACGCCGCCGGTTTTCAGGGGCGCGTTGAAGTCGATGCCGAAGTCGGTGCGGTTAATGCTCGTTGTTGCTTCGAAGCCTTGGCGGACGTTTCCGAAAGGGTCTTCCGATTCGCCTAGGAATTCAACGTCGAGCTCGACAGGCTTGGTGACGCCTTTGATGGTGAGCTCGCCGGCGATCTTGGTGTTGCCGGTGGTTGAGCTCGGTGCGGGCATCTGTGCAACGAACGTCATGGTGGGGAACTGTGCCACATCAAAGAAGTCCTCCCCCTTAACGTGGTTATCGCGGTCGGCGTTTCCAGTGTTGATGCTTGCGGTTTGGATGGTGGCGTTGATGGTTGCCTGGTTGCTGTCGTCGACGTTGACAGTGGCTTCGTAGTCGGTGAACTGCCCGCGAACCTTGGTAATCATGGCGTGGCGTGCGGTGAAGCCGATGCTGGAGTGGGATTGGTCCATGGTGTAGGTGGTCATTGTGTTTCCTTTCGGGATTCTGGATTCAAGGCCAACCAGTTATTGACGTGTCACACATATTAGGGCCAATCTAGTTGACCTGTCAACTAATGTGGTGATGGCCCGTACATGCTTCGAAAAAATGCAGGTTATTGCTCCTAGCGGCAGCGCCTAACCAAAGCCTCCTCCCCCATCCGCTAGGGTTGAAAACATGACCGACACTCATTGGCTCACCCCAGAACAGCAACGAATGTGGCGACTGCTCCTGGATGCGCATGCGGTCATCTTTCGCCGTATTGACGAACAACTCCACACGGATTCCGAGCTGGGCAGCAGCGAGTATTCAGTACTCGTTCGCCTCAGTGAAGCCCCCGAGACCACGCTCCGCCTTAATCAAATTGGAACCTACTTGGGATGGGATCGCTCCCGGTGCTCTCACCTAATCCGGCGTATGGAAAAACGCGGCCTCGTGGACAAGAAAACCTGTGCCGAAGACGGCCGCGGGATCCTGGTATCGCTCACTGATCTTGGAGCCGAAAGGCTCAGTGCTGCAGCACCAGGCCATGCCGATCTGGTGAAATCCATGATTTTTAGCGACCTAAGCTCCGACGATATCGAGACTCTGAGCACCTTTTATCGCCGGATCATTGAACGCCGTGATTTAGGCAATCGCCCCTAAACAACGAGTCGATAATGAGCGGGATAGCAGCGCCGACCACGATCTAGCGGTGCTTTATATTGGGGGCATGACCGCTTCTCAACCGCAATGCTGGCAGCCCGTCACCTGGGATGGAGTAGAAAATGCAGATCTCCATGCCCGCATTTTCGCCGAATTTTGCAGCCGGGCAATAGAACAACTACGGCAGCTCGCAACGCTTCGCGATGAGCAGCTGGATGCCACCCTGGGCAACCACGTCAATCATGTGGGCTGGTTGCTGTGGCATGCCGGCCGGCAAATGGATATGCAGCTTTCGGATATCTCCGGCCAGCCGCAAATCTGGACCAACTTCTCCCCCATCCTTGATTTAGGCCCGCTGGGCGACACCATGGGTTATGGCCACACCCCCGCTCAGGTTCACGCGATTAGGCCCCGAAACGCCGCAGTGCTTGTCGAATACGTCGATAAGTGCCTGCGCGCCACCGTCGCCTATGCCACAAGCCTCACCCCGGAATCCTGGGCTGACATCGTTGACGATTCCTGGCAGCCGCCAGTTACCCGCCTGATGCGATTGGTGAGCATCGTCGACGATTGCACCCAACACCTAGCCCAAGCACTATTTATTGCTGGCGCCGGGTAAAACCACCCCCAAATAGCTTTAGATTCGCCGCGACGACGGTATCCTGTCACACACGTAAAGCTCGACGCATGTAGAGGAAACCCGTGCAGCAACCCCACCACATACGCAGCCAGTATCTCCCGCCCCAACCAGGCGCCTACGGTTACGAGGGAGCCCGTGGGGCTAGGAACTTACCGGCAACCCTGGCCGTGACTTGCGCGGGCGTTGCGGTTTTTCTCGGTCTGTCCCCGCTGACTCTACTAGCTGGGCTCCCGCTGATTGTCGCGACCTTCATTTTCGTCTATCGTGCCCGGGCTATCTCCCCCACTTTGGCACCGGTCTACGCCGCCCGAACCAAAATCACGACAGCGAAATGGTTGGGTGTGGCGGCAGCAGTGCTGTGGGTGTTTTGGTTACTGCTACTGGTGGCGCTCGGCTGGATCTTTTTCTCCAGTGTCCAGGAGTGTGTGGACGATCGCGGTGGCCAATGGGACTCCGATTGCATCAACCATGTGCTGGGTCTTGATGAAGAAGCAACCGGCGCCGAAGGAGAGCAATCATGACGCAACCTCAACATACGGCACATCGCCCACGTACTGGCGCACTGAAGGTTCACCACGCAACCGCCCACCGTCTCATAGCCCCCGACATCGCCCGTGGTCTGACCTTGTTGGGCATCGCCATTGCCAACGTGACCACAATTTGGCTAGCCACCCCAGGCTTAGGACAAACATTCGGCGGCGTCGTAGACAACAGCATCTGGGACAAAGTGGCCATTGTCTTCGGCGCAATCTTCGTTCACGTGCGCGGGTTGCCCATGTTTACCTTCCTACTGGGCTACGGTGTCGCAATGGTCGCAGGGTCCCTGTGGACCCGAGGCTATCCCCTCGATGAGGCGCGCGGGATCATTCTGCGCCGCTATGCCTGGCTCGGGGCATTCGGTATCGCACACATGGTGGCCCTGTTTTTCGGCGACATCCTTTTGCCCTACGCGGCGATCGTGATCGTGTTCGCCACCATGCTGCACTTGAGGAACAAAACGCTTCTGGTCATCGCGGGCGTCTTCGCGGCCCTGGGTCTAGTTTTCACCCTGATGGTCATCGCCGCCGATGTGACTTCACCGACCGGGGAAACCTCCTTGTCGATGAACCCCAACGAGTTCTTCGAATCAAGCTATCTCGAATCTTTGGTCCTCGGACTCGCCTCGGTTCCTTTCATCTTCCTCCTCGTTCCTGTTGCCGCACTCCCCCTTTTTCCGGTCTTTGTACTCGGATTTGTCGCCGGCCGACTGCGCATGATGACGCAGCCAGCGCGCTACCGGCGCTGGATGTGGGCCGCAGTCGGGCTAGCTGTGGCCATCATGGCCGGGGTGGGACTTCCCATGGGGTTGCAAGCGATCGGGGTTTTGTCCAGCCCAGTTGATTGGGACTTCGTCAATCACGTCATTGGAATGTGGACAGGACCAGGCATCGTTGCTGCGGTTGTTTTGGCATGCACGCCGCTACAAACCTCCGCGCAACGCGCTGCCGACAACAACCAGCCATGGCGCCCGCCTGCTTTTCTGGTGCCGATGATCGCCCTGGGTAAGCGTTCGCTCAGCGGCTATTTAATGCAGTCTGTGGTGTGCCTACTGGTGGTCTCCCCGTACTCGGCGTTGAAGCTAGGCCGGGGAATGGGCGCAGCGGAGGCAACAGTGATTGCGGTTGGGGTGTGGCTGCTGACGCTCGCATGTGCGGCTTTGCTGGAATATTGGCGCCTGCCAGGGCCGGCAGAATGGCTGCACCGACGCCTGTCCTATGGGGCTAAAGGGCTGCAATCGCGGTGGAAAGATTCGAATACCGGGGCCTATATGGCTGTTGAGCAAACCGCATCGCCATCCGGTCCTGGGATGTGGCGTAATCACTAATGAGCACAGCCTCGGCGCCCCTTTGAAAAAGCTTGGGGCTGGCCGAGGCTTTGTGAGGTTATTTTTCGCTGGTGATGCTGGTTGCTGGAACCTCGACTCCATCGAAGGCAGCAAGTACGCGTTCTGCAGCTAGCGTTGGGGTAATTTGCCCATGGCGCAACTGATCCTCCACCAATTCCCGCACGGTGCGGACATCCTCGTTAGTGTTCAGGCGTTGCAGAATCGTTTCGTGAACCATCGACCACATCCAGCCAACCTGCTGTTCGCGACGGTTGTGCTCAAATCGGCCGGATTCCAGCATCTTCTGGTGATGCTCGGTGACGGTGTTCCAAAACTCGTCAACGCCCTCGTGCTCCAGGGCGCTCATAGTGATGGTCGGCGGGTGCCACAAGGAATCCTCACTGCGCACCATGCGCATGGCGGCGGCAAGTTCGCGGGCGGCCCGCTTGGCGTTTTTCAGGTTCGGCCCGTCGGCTTTGTTAATGGCCACCAGGTCGGCCATCTCGAGCACACCCTTTTTGATGCCCTGCAGTTGGTCGCCCGCGCCGGCGAGAGCCAGGAAGGTGAAGCAGTCGACCATGTTGGACACCGCAACCTCTGACTGTCCGACGCCGACCGTTTCGACCAGGATGGTGTCATAGCCGGCGGCTTCAAACACCACCATGGATTCGCGGGTGGCTTTGGCGACACCACCCAAAGTTCCGGCGGAGGGCGAGGGGCGGATGAATGCGTCGTCTTCGGCAGACAACTTCGCCATACGGGTCTTATCGCCCAGAATGGAACCGCGTGTCTTCGTCGAGGACGGGTCGATGGCGAGCACCGCGACCTTGTGGCCCTCGCCGATGAGTTTCATGCCGAGCGCTTCGATGAAGGTCGACTTACCAACACCCGGTACGCCGGTAATGCCGACGCGCAGAGCGTTTCCGCTAAACGGTAGGAGACGAACCAGCAGTTCTTGGGCGAGCACCCGGTGGGCGGCAGCGTTGGACTCAAGCAGCGTGATAGCGCGAGAGATCTTGGTGCGATCGCCTGCACGGACGCCGTCAAACAATTCGTCGACATCAATGCGGCGCCGGGCCTTCTTCACGACTTCCGGCGCGACAGCGGTGGAACTGCCTAAGTCAGTTCCTGCGGTGGTCATCAGGGAACCGAGGTGGTGTTCAAGGTATTCGTTGTCGACGCTCATGGTTACTCACGATCCTTCGCAACTGTCGCGGGTGGTCATCCCCTACAAGGGCGAGCAGGTCAGCTATGCCCCTGGGGTGAACGGTGTGCATGAAACCCTTGACTGGCGCCGAGGGCGAGCCAGGTCAAAAAGTTTCAAGTCTGGAGTGATGAAAATCAGTAATAGTGGCCACTATGCGGTGAAATATTGCTTCACCGCATAGCTGGGCTGTGCTTTGGCGCGCAGTACCCATCCGGATTTCTTGGGCGAAATTCGGGGCCAGATGGCCCACCCGCGCTAAACGAGGGTGGGCCAGTGGTCGAGGCAGGTTAGGCCTCTTCCGGAACCTCGAGGTCGAAACCGAGGTTGGCGGCAAGCTTCGTCATCATGTCGATGGCGGAGTCCGCGATGACGGTGCCAGGCGGGTAGATGGCGGCTGCGCCGTCATCGTAGAGCTCCTGGAAGTCACCCGGCGGGATCACACCGCCGACGACGATCATGATGTCTTCGCGACCAAGCTTTGCCAGCTCCTCCTTCAGCGCGGGCACCAGGGTGAGGTGGCCGGCAGCGAGGGAGGACACGCCGACGACGTGTACGTCGGCGTCGACAGCGGAGCGTGCTGCCTCTGCGGGGGTTTGGAACAGCGGTCCCACATCGACGTCCATGCCGAGGTCGGCGTAGGCGGATGCGACGACCTTCTGGCCACGGTCGTGGCCGTCCTGGCCCATCTTGGCGATGAAGATACGCGGGCGGCGACCTTCCTCAGCTTCGAAGGCGTCGGCCATGGCGATGGCCTTGGAGACGTTCGACACGGTTCCCTCCTTGGCAACCTCGTCCTTGTACACGCCGGACAGGGTGCGGATTTCCGCCTCGTGGCGGCCAAAGACCTTCTCCAGGGCGTAGGAGATTTCGCCGACGGTGGCCTTGGCGCGGGCGGCGTCCACGGACAGCTTCAGCAGGTTGGTTTCCAGGTCGCCGGGGGTGCGCTCGGTGAGCTTGGCAGCCTCGGTGAGCTTGTCGAGAGCTTCCTGCACTGCGGCCTCGTCACGCTCGGCGCGCAGCTGCTTGAGCTTTTCTAGCTGCTCGTGGCGCACCTTGGTGTTGTCGACCTTGAGGACCTCGATCTGCTCGTCTTCCTCGACGACGTACTTGTTGACGCCGATCAGGGCCTGGCGGCCGGAGTCGATGCGGGCCTGGGTGCGGGCTGCGGATTCCTCGATGCGTAGCTTCGGAATGCCTTCGATGGTGGCCTGGGCCATACCGCCGGCTGCCTCGACCTCTTCGATGTGCTTGCGGGCACGGTTGGCCAGCTCGTTGGTCAGCCACTCGATGTAGTAGGAACCAGCCCACGGGTCGACGGGGCGGACGGTGCCGGACTCCTGCTGCAGCAGCAGCTGGGTGTTACGGGCGATACGTGCGGAGAAGTCGGTCGGCAGGGCCAGCGCCTCGTCGAGGGCGTTGGTGTGCAGCGACTGGGTGTGGCCCTGGGTGGCGGCCATGGCTTCGATGCAGGTACGCGGCACGTTGTTGAAGACGTCCTGGGCGGTCAGGGACCAGCCGGAGGTCTGGGAGTGGGTACGCAGCGACTGGGACTTCTTGTTCTTGGGGTCGAACTTGGCGACCAGTTCGCTCCACAGCAGACGGCCGGCACGCAGCTTGGCGATCTCCATGAAGGTGTACATCGAAATGCCCCAGAAGAAGGACAGGCGCGGGGCGAACTTGTCGACGTCCAGGCCCACTTCCTTACCGGCGCGGATGTACTCCACACCGTCGGCGAGGGTGTAGGCGAGCTCCAGGTCGGCGGTCGCGCCGGCTTCCTGGATGTGGTAGCCGGAGATCGAAATGGAGTTGAAGCGCGGCATCATCATCGAGGTGTACTCGAAGATGTTGGAGATGATGCGCATCGACGGCTTCGGCGGGTAGATGTAGGTGTTACGGACCATGAACTCCTTCAGAATGTCGTTCTGAATGGTGCCTGCGAGGCGGTCCGGGGTCACACCCTGTTCTTCGGCGGCGACGATGTAGAGCGCCAGCACCGGCAGCACGGCGCCGTTCATGGTCATCGACACGGACACGCTGCCCAGGTCGATGCCTTCGAACAGCTGGCGCATGTCCAGGATGGAGTCGATGGCCACACCGGCCATGCCGACGTCACCGACGACGCGTTCGTTGTCGGAGTCGTAGCCGCGGTGGGTTGCCAGGTCGAATGCGACCGACAGGCCCTTCTGGCCGGCGGCCAGGTTGCGGCGGTAGAAGGCGTTGGATTCCGCAGCGGTGGAGAAGCCGGCGTACTGGCGGATGGTCCACGGCTGGTTGGTGTACATGGTGGGGTACGGGCCACGCATGAACGGGGGCATGCCGGGGAAGGAATCCAGCGGGTGCGCGGGGCGTTCCTCGGTGGCTTCCAGGGCGGCGTTGCGGTCCTCGCGGGTGTAGACCCGCTTGACGTCGATGCCTTCGGGGGTTGCCCAGACGTCGGTGGAGGTGGTGGCCTGGGTGTCAGCGGCGGCTTCGCTTGCGCGGCTGACGTCAGAGAAATTCGGGATGGTGGTCATTAGATTCCTACGCTCCCAACGTGGTCAGCAGATCAGCCAGCGTTGCGGCGGCGTCGATCTTGAGGTTGAGGTAGTCATCCGGGGCGTTTGCTGCGCCTTCGAAGGACTTCGGTGCTCCTGCGAGCAGGACGTGTTTAACGCCAGCGGCGCGCAGAGCCTTGACGGCTTCTTCGCCGCTTTCGGCGTACTCGGCGTCGGTACCGCAGATCACGGCGATGTCGGCGGCCTTGGCTGCCTCGTCGAATTCCGGGGTGCCCGGAACGACCTGGCCCGGGTTGAGGGCTTCGATGCCGCCGGAGGCCAGCAGGTTGGTGGCGAAACCGGTGCGGACGTTGTGCTTAGCCAGCGGGCCGAGCGGAATCAGGCCGGCCTGGGGGCGGGTGCCCTTGGCCTCGAGGAAAGCATCCGAACGGTTGCGCAGTGCCTCGAACTCTGCAGCCCAGCGGCGCACACCGGCCGGCTCTACCCGCAGGTCGGCGGGCAGCGGCTTTTCAGACAAGTTCGGGAACTCGTTGATGCCGGTGACCTTCTTGACGCGGTGGGCAATGTCGTTGCGCTGCGCCTCGTAGGACTTGTCGAGGATGGACTGGATGGTGCCATCTTCGGTGGCGGCGATGAAGCCACCCTTGGCCTCAACGTCGGTGAACACAGCCCACGCCTTGTCGGCGAGCTCGTCGGTCAGTGCTTCCACGAAGTAGGAGCCGCCGGCCGGGTCGATGACGTGGCCGAGGTGCGACTCCTCCAGGAGCAGCAGGTTGGTGTTGCGGGCGATGCGGTGGGCGAAACCGCGGCTGGTGCCGGGCAGACCCCCCTTGACGGCGGCGTCGAAAGGCAAAACCTCAACGTCGGAGGCGCCACCAACACCAGCGGCGAATGCTGCCACGGTGCTGCGGAGCATGTTGACCCAGGGGTCGCGCTGGCTAAACATCACCGGAGCGGTGACGGCATGCTGCGGGGCGACGGCGTCTTCGGTGTCGCCGACGACCTCGCACACGCGCGCCCACAGTGCGCGGGCAACGCGGAATTTCGCGATCTGGGCAAATTGGTCGTCGGTAGCGGCATAGCGGAAGGACAGCTGGTGTGCAGCTTCCTTCACGCTCAAGCCAGCGTCGGTGAGCTTGCGGAGGTACTCCACAGCTGCCGCAAGTGCGAAACCAACTTCTTCGGCGTCGGTGGCACCCTGGTTGGACAGCGACACCGCATCGACGGTGATGGCGCGCACGGATCCGGCACGATCCTTGGCGGCCTTGGCCAATGCAATGGCTTCGTCCAGGCTGACGGTGGCGGAGTCGTCAAAACCAGCGGTCAGCGGGGCTGCCTGCAGTTCGATGACGGACTTGTCGGCTGCGCCGGCAGCATCGACCAAGTCGTACAGCGCCTGGGCGGCCTCGGCGACATCTGCGCCGGCCTTCAAACGAATCGGAGCCAGGTCGAGGTAGACGCCCTCGAGCAAAGCCTGAAGGTCGGAAGCTTTAAGACCGTTTTCCAGGTCGATGATGATGTCGGTTGCACCATTGGTCAAAGCACCCAGCAACAGGGCGTTCGCGGCCTTCACATCGCCAGTGGACCCGAAAGTCTCAGCAACGCCCCAGCCGGCAGCCTCAGAATCTGCGGAACGGGTGCCACGCAAGTACGGGAACTTGCCCGGGACGCTAGCCTCGGCCAGCTCGTCGCGGCGGGTGTACAACGGACGAACGTCGATCCCGTCGTAGGTGGTCTTGATCAGTTTCTTCCAGATGTCGAGCGGCACATCGGCGACATCCTTCTTCTGCACGCGGGCGAAAACCCCGGCCACCGCCTTGTACCAGGCATCATAAGTGCCATCGAAGTCGGCGGGAAGGGCGCCCGGTGCGGCGGGCTTGGTGTCAGTCACTTGGTGGACCTACTCCCCTTTGAGATGTGGATTGATGAATAAAGATGTTCTTTTTTCATAACCGCGACACCCTCTGCCTCCACGGGAAAACTCCCGGCCACTGCCCGCAAGCGCGGGCGCGGTGACGGGGAATTCCACCCGGCGGGTGGGCTCCAACGTGTGTCACGGCTGCTGTTGCAGTTCTGTGAGTTACCAAGAACACAACAATGTGCTCCAGTCTAGTCCCGCACAGCACCCACTTGGGGGCATAACTCGGAAGGTGGTGAAAGTACGCGCTGGTCAGGGGTGGAGATGGGGGTAAAAACGAGAGATATCCCACTTCGCACCTGTCTAAAAATCGGACACAAAACCCACACGTTTTCCCCAAAACGGACAAAACGGGCATTGCTCGTTGCGGGCAGACCCCTCATGTGGGTTGCTCAACCGGCACGAGGTCGGCGGTACAGTAAACCCCGTGCCCACGCCCCGCCAACACCCCAAGACGCCCCCGCTGCGCCACCGCGCCGCAGGCTTCGTCAAGGCAACCATCGGTGCCGGCTGGGACGCCTTCAGCACCTGGCCCCGAGGCCGACAAATCACACTCGCCCTGGTCGTCATCATCGGCGCAGCGATAGTCCTTTTTGTCGATGTCCCCTCACTACACACACTCCGGGCCTGGTCACAGCACTTTGGCCCCTGGTTCCCCGTGGTCTTTTTCTTCCTCTATATCGGCATCACCCAATTCCCCATCCCCCGCACCCTGCTGACCCTCTCCTCGGGGATTCTCTTTGGCCCACTTATCGGGTGCATCATCGCTTTAAGCGCGACCACTGTGTCGGCAACCATTTCTCTGATGGGGGTGCGCTTTATCATTGGCGATCGTATCCGGGCGCGGCTCACCCATCCCGCAGTAACCACGATCGACGCCCGGCTTCGCGCCCGCGGGTGGTTGGCGGTGGCGAGTCTGCGCATGATTGCCGCGGTGCCGTTTAGCGTCCTTAACTACACCGCCGCGATGACCTCGGTGCGCGTGGTTCCCTTCGCACTGGCCACCCTGGTCGGTTCGGCGCCCGGAACCATCGCCACGGTCATCCTGGGCGACGCACTAGTGGGGCGCCCCAACCCCGTGATGCTAGCCATCACCGCAGGCCTTTTCTGCCTCGGAATGCTGGGGTTATTTATCGACAGCAAGCTCCCCACCCCCACCACAAACGTCAAGTCGGAGAACTAGACAACTTCTGTCTATGATGGCTAGTTATGTATGCAGTTCAGGCCCGCTACCGAGGACGTGAAAAACGTCGCGGAGCATTCGTTTCCCGTGTCGCCCAAGCACTCTCCAACCTTGTTGACGGGCCGTGCAAAGTCGACGGCATCGACGAGCTTTCCCTAGCAACGACCAACCCCCGCAACATAGCTGACGCCATCATGGCTCTCGTCGCCACCGGCGAATGGGTCGTTGGGGTTGGCATTACTCACCAAGCTGGAATCGCCGATACCGAACGCGCCCACAACGTAGCGTGCACCGCACTGGGCCGCGTGCGCAGAGCCGGCGCCGTCAGCGTCAAAATCGATGGGCGAGCCCATGGGCTAGACAAAAAACTGCCCGAAGACATTGCCGCCACCTTCGAAATGCTGCGCTTCGTCGCCTCCCGCCGCACTCCCGAAGGACAAGAAGCCACCCGCCTCGTGCGCACCGGCATGACCCAACTAGAGGCAGCCACCGAACTCGGAATCAGCAAACAAGCCATGTCACAGCGCCTGCAGGCCGCCGGCTGGCAAGCAGAAAAAGTTGGCTTCGAACTCGCTATCCGACAACTCGCCCGCGCCCACGGCGACACGGAAATCCCCGACTAGGCCCCCACCGGCCCGCTGCGGGACGCCCCACCGACCGCGGCCTACAGCAGATCTTCCTTGCTCAACTCCGGCACCGTCACAAAATCAATAAGGCGCTCCACGGCACCCACTAAAGTCGGGTCGACATCGCGGAAACCATTGACCGCGCGATAAACCCGATTCCACCCTTCCTTCGGATCAGACCAGCCAAGACGTGCACAAATACCGGTCTTCCAGTCCTCACCACGGGGCACCTGCGGCCACTGCCGGAAACCGAGACGCTCCGGCTTCACAGCCGCCCAAATATCGATAAAGGGGTGGCCAGTCACCATCACATCAGGGCCCAACCCCTGCGTCATCCGGGTCTCCTTCGACCCCGTTACCAGGTGATCCGCCAACACCCCCACCCGGCGGCCAGGACCCGGCTGAAACTCAGCCAAGCGCTGTTCAAGATTGTCCAGGCCCTCCAAGTACTCCACCACCACACCCTCCACGCGCAGGTCGTGCCCCCAAATCTTTTCCACGATCGCCGCATCATGGATGCCCTCCACCCAAATGCGCGACGGGGCGGCAACCTTGGCTTCCACACCCGCAACCCGCCGAGACCCGGAGTTACTCTGTGCCGGGGCGGAGGGAGCCACATAGCGGGTCAAAGTCACCGGCTGTCCCTCAAACAGGAAACCCCCGTTGCGAAGCTTAAACAGCCTCTCGCGACCGTGGCGATCCTCCAACCGAATGAAGTCGCCATCATAGGTGCGTTCGAAGCCGACTACTGCCCCACAGAAACCATCGGCCCGCGACTCCACCACCAAACCCGGTTTTGCGGGCATCGTCGGAAAGGTGGGCTTGTGGTTTCGGGCATGGCCGGACAGGATGTCGCCACTATAACGATCAGCTGGAGTCATAGGGCAAAACTGTACTGCGTGAGCGCCGTGGACCGGCGGACCCGCGCCAAAATTGCCCAAAACTCAACCCCACGGCTCCATTTTCTCGCTGCATCGGCCAAGGTTTAGAGTGTCCCGTTGAGACCATAAAACCGTGTACAACCCAGCTAAAGGAACGTCGCTTGCTTGCTTTCCCCGATTCCGTGGACGCCTCCGCTATCGATCCTGCATTCGCGGTCTGGGCCACCAGCTGGCTGGCCGGAGACGTAGCAACCGACGACTTTCTCGACGAGGTACGCCAGGGCCTATACCTAGCCGATGTGAAGCTGTGGGCACAGGTGCGCGAACACCTGCACACCGCAGAATATTTTCCCGAAACAGCCGATATGGCCATAGATCCGCATCGGCAGACCCCCATCCGGCTGGTGCTCAATGGTGCCGGCCGGGTCAACGCGCTTGCCGACGGGCTCTATATTGCTGGGGCGGCGGGCACGGGCCTGTATCGCATCCAGGTTGGTGCGGTGGATTTCCTTCCAGATGCCGAATTGCCAACCGCACCTCCCCTAGGAGCAGGGGATGCGTTGTATGCGATGGGTGATGCTGCCGACCGGGCCGCCACAATTATTGAAAACCTCGGATTTCGGCCCATCCAGGCAGGCAGCAAATGGTCTAGCGCCCGGGCGGCAGGCCCGGCTGTGGCACAAGACCTGCCACCAGGGGCCCCGGTGCGGTGTTTGGAGATCTTTTCCCGGGCGGCAACACTGCACAATATCGTGCTCACGGTGCGCGAAAACCTAGAGGACACCAGCCTGGATCCCATGCTGCTGCCCTTGGGGGCCGCGTTGCGTCAGGGCTATGAGGCCGCCGTGGAGGTCACCGCCCGCACCTTGCTGTAAAAGGCGGTGCGTGGTCACCAGGACCACGTGGTGTGGTGCCCCATCTGCGTCAGGCGCTGAATGGGAGGATCGAAGCGAACTGCCTGCACGACTTGCGGGATGGAATTGTTTCGCGAAACCGGATGCCCATGGATAACACCCACCAGGGATAGGGTGTCGGGGCCGGTCTTGACATAGACCAGGCCACCAGAATCGCCGCCGATGGCGTTTCCTTCAAATTCGAAGATGTGCTTCCCGGTGGCAATAATCGCTCCGCACAACTGGCCGGAACGGTAGCCGACCATGCATACCTGCTGTCCGGCGGCGAGATCGTGCAGCATGACTGCTCCGCGAGGGCTGATGCTTCCGTCCAGACGTGGTGAGACGTGAGTGCGGTTCCATTGCGTATCGGTGAGGTGGAACACCGCCCAGTCAGGCCGGTCGGGGTCAAAGTCATTGGGCGGGGCGTCGCGCACAAGCAGTTGCCCTGGTACGCGAACCAGCCCACTGTTCGACACGTAGTACAGCGCCACATCTGTGGGGACATTGTTGAAGCAGTGGCCGGCGGTTACCAGATACATGCTGCCGTCTTCGGTGTTGGATCCAAAAAACCCGGCGGTACAGGACAGTGAGGTTCTGTGCGGATCACCGATGATGATGTGGGAGCCCGGTTGCAGTGTGGGGGTAGCGAAGGTGTTGCGGTTTTTGCTGCCGGGTCGTTGGCCGGTGCCGTAGCGCTCGAGCAGGAGCCTGTTGAACGCGGAGTGCACCACGGTGGAGGCCGGGATGCGCCCAGCATCGAGGGCTTGCTGCGCTTGCTCGCGCAGATTCACGCTGTTGGCACCGTTGGTGTCTGGCGGCGTGCCGAAGGGGCTGTCGCTGGACAGCTCGGCGGATCCTAGGGTGGCCTGGGTCAGTGGCTGCTGCGGCGTGGTTTGGGGTGCTGACAGCTGTGCGGATGCCAGCCCGAGGGCCAGCAGCGTGGCTGCTGCGCCTTTAAGGGCGGCGAGAAGCCCCCGGGTGCGGAAGCGATGTAGGGTCACGAAAAATCCACCGGTTTCTTTTCGTCTCTTTCATGTGCCGTCGGGCACGTGGCCAGGTGTGGGGTGAGCCGAGAAAGAATTTTAGTTAGCGCAAGCTATCCGGTGGATGTTTTTGGTGCCTATTTTTCTGTGGTACTTACCTCATGCGAGATGGCACCGAAGACGCTGGGGAATGCATTTTTAGGATGCGGTAGGTCGGCGGGAGGGCGCACAGCAGCCTTCGGCGCAGGCTTGCCCGTTGACGGTGCACCCGCGGGCGGGAACCTCACCGAGTCGGGCCCAAGGACTGTTGTTGGTTTGTTCCTCAATCAGGTCCACGATCATGTCGGCGAACTCCGGCTCAGCACCCGCGGTGCGGCAGCGGTAGATGGGAATGTTGTACTCTTGCGCTTCCCGGGCGAGTTCGGTATCGAGATCCCACACCACCTCGATGTGGTCGGAGACAAAACCGATGGGGCACACCACTGCGCCGGTGGCGTGGCCTTTTTCGTAGATCTCTGTCACGTGATCGACGATGTCAGGTTCTAGCCAGGGGATGTGTGGGGCGCCCGAGCGGGATTGCCAAACTACGTCGAAGTCGTCGATACCGACGCGTTCTGCGACGAGCCGGGCTGCTTCGCGCACCTGGGTGGAATACAGGGGACCATCGGAGGCGATGCCGGAGTTGTTGTCGGCGGCGGTGGGGATGGAGTGCGCGGTAAATACGAGTCGGGTGCCGGCTTTGTGTTCGGTGTCGATGTGGGTGAAGCCTTCTTGCACACTGTCGACCATGAGATCAATGAAGTGGGGGTGGTCGAAAAACTGTCGCAGCTTGGTGAAGGTTACTTCTGGCAGCCCTTGGTCTTTGAGGTGCTGGCGGATTCTTTGGATGTCTTCGTTGTATTGTCGGCAGCCCGAGTATCCGCCCCAGGCGCTGGTGGCGAAGACGACCACGTTACGGTGGCCGTCGCGGGCGAGGCGTTCGGCGGCTTCTTCGGCGAAGGGGTGCCAGTTGCGGTTGCCGAAGTAGATCGGCATGTCGAAGCCGCGTTTTTTCAGTGCGGTTTCCAGCCGGTCGATGATGTCGCGGTTGAGGTCGTTTAGGGGGCTTTTGCCCCCGAAGTTGAAGTAGTGTGCACCGACTTCATCGAGTCGCTCCGGGGGAATGCCGCGACCGCGGGTGACGTTTTCGAGGAAGGGGCGAACATCGTCGGGCCCTTCGGGGCCGCCGAAAGAAAGGAAGAGGACTGCATCGAATGGTTGAGTCTGCGGCTGCATAAAAGTTAGGTTACCGCGAATGGTCCCACCTACAGAATTGGGTGGTTTACCCAGGCTGGCGTGCGACAGTAGGCGGCGGGCAATGAAAACCTCCAAGGGGTTACCTTGGAGGTTTTCTTCTAACCTGGGTTTAGATCAGGCGGACGACCTTCGGGGACATTCCGCCCCAGCGAACCGGGCTGATGTGCACGGTGGAGCCGGACTGCGGGGCCTCAATCATTTGGCCGTCGCCGAGGTAGATGGCGACGTGGTTTTCGGCGTTGGGGCCGTAGAAGATCAGATCACCGCGTTGCATCTGGCTGGGATCAACCTTGGTGCCTCGCTGGTATTGGTATCCGGTGTAGTGCGGAAGGGCGATGCCGACACCGGCGAAGGCGTAGAGGGTCAGGCCGGAGCAGTCGAAGCCGATCTTGTTGTAGTCGCCGTGGGCGTCGGCGACACCGCCGTCGCGGATGCCCTTGGTGGGGCCGTTGGCGTCGCCGCCACCCCAGGCGTAGGGGGTGCCGATTTGGCTCATGGCGCGGGCGATGACCTTTTCGATCTTTTCTTCCCTGCTGCCGGAGACCACGGTGGAGGCGGTGTTGGTGACCTCTTTGAGGCTGCCGGGTTTGGTGGTGTTGGTCAGCTGGTCAAGCAGGTTGAGCAGGTCCCCGCTGTTGTCGCCCAACTCGGTGGCGTTCGACTCGGGTTCCGCGGGAGTTGCGGTGGTCGTGGCCGGGGCTTGCGGGGCGCGGGTGGTGGTGGTCGGCGTGGTGGTGTTGGGGGTTGCCGTCCGGGTGGGTGCGAGCCCGTTGACGTCGATGGTGTCGTCGTTGTTGGTGGCGGCGACGGGGACGTCGTCGGCTTCGGGGTCGTTCGGGTAGGGGTTGTCGACCTCGGTGTGGTTGGGGGCTGCGATGGCGACCAGAGCGGCCGCGGCTAGGGAGGCGGCTACTTCGGCTGCTTTGCGGGCATCCTCGGCGGCTTTTTCATCGGCGGCGCGCTGCTGGGCTTCGCGTTCTGCGGCGGCTGCTGCCTCTGCGGCTTGGCGGGCCGCCTCAGCGGCTTTTTGGCGCTCCTGGGTGGCGGTGTCGGCTGCGGCAGTGGTTGCGGTCTCCGGCTGGGTCTGCGGGGTGGCGGGTTGCGCCGGCTGTGCAGGAGCAGCGGGCGCTGCAGATGCGGTGCCTGCAGCCGCCGGGGTGTTGGCGGTGTGGGCTTCGGCCTTCTTGGAGGCTTCGGCGGCAGCCTGCCGTTTCGCCTCGGCGTCGGCTGCTGCTGCGGCCCGGGCGGCGGCGGCCTCTTGGGCGGCCTTGTCTGCTTTGGCTTTTTCGGCCAGGGCGGCCTGGAACTGCTCGTATTCCTTGCGCTGGTTGAGCAGTTGGCCGGCGTGGCTGCGGGAGGCGTCGAGCTTTTGCTGGGCTGCGTCGCGCTCGGCGACGAGTTGGTCGCGTTCGGCGGTGCGCTGCTGGATCTTGGCGGAGTTTTCCTCGATCTTGGTGCGGGCGACGCGTTCCGCTTCCTGGGCGGCGGCGGCTCGTTCGTCGGCGAGGTTGCGGGCTAGGCGCAGGGCGGATTCGTTGTTGGCTTTTTCGGTGCGCAGCCGGTCGAGTTCCGCAATGGCTTTTTCTTGGGCTTCCGCTGTGGTGCGGATGTAGGTCTTGCGGTCAAGGGCGTCGCGGGCGGCGTCAGCGCCGGCGACGGTGGTGATTCCGGGGGTGGTGGCGCCCTGTTTGTAGGCGGCGCGGGACAGCTCGTCGAGTCGGGCCTGGGCTACTTCCATTTCCGACTGGGTGCGATCGAGGTCTTCGCGGGCCTCTTTGGCTTTTTGTCGGGCTTCCTCGGCGCTAGCTTGGGCGTCGTGCAGGTCGACGAGGGCCTTGTTGACCGCTTCGCGCAGGCCACCCATTTCATTTTCCAGCGCCGCAATGTCGGATTCGGCCTGGGTGAGGGTGGCGACCAGATCGGCGACCTCTTTGTCGGAGGCGGCTACCTGCGCGTCAGCGGTGGCAATGGCGGCGTCGTCGGGGTTGGCCGGATCCGCAAAGGATGGCGACGTGAGGGTGGTGGTGACGACCGCGCTGGACAGCGCGATGGCGAGGAGGCGACGGCTGAAACGTGCCTTGGGGCGTGGTGCACCGCTAAGGCGGTGCATACGGGGATCACGGTTCAAGGGGATTACTCCTAGGGGGCGCGCCAGCACGCGAAGTTTCGGCGCATCTGCCGCGGTGGGGTGGATGCGTCGATAACCGCCGCCGGTCGACCTAATGGTGGTGACGTGGGGCGACTCACGGGGCCAAGCAGTTGCGCCGCGGCCCCGCCCTTGGGGCTGGGATGTGCGTAATCGCTGTACGCCAGTGCCTGTTGCTGGGGATGCTGGAAGCGTTGCCGCTTCCGGCTGAAATCCCGGCAAAGCCCAAGATTTTCCCATTGTCTAGCCCAGGGGCTAGACCTTAAGAAAATTTAGCGGGCCACTCCCCTAGCTATTCCCCTTGCGTATGTGCCTTCTGCTGCGCGCTTCCCCACGTGCATAGATCGGCCTCATCGAGAGGGTAGTTCGGGGTAAACATGGTTACTGGCGGGGCGAAAGTGGCTACTTAAGCCTCGTGAGCCAACAACTGAACATTAAGTCACAACAGCACCACAAGGGAACTTCTCTACCGATATTCTCAGGAGTCAAGTCAATAAGCATGACCTTGTTGACCTACCCTCTCCCACTCCACCAGCGAAAACGTCTCACCGTGCGTTACATGTTAAATATGTCACATTCTTAGGTGGGTGCGGCGTGTTGCCAGCCCTTATGGGCGGTCATGATGAAAAAGCGGGGCTAAAAACCAGCCTGAAGAAAGGGGAGGTCCCAACGAAAATAGTAAAGCTTTCAGGCTAGACACATCCTGCGATGGCCGATACATGCACTTGCTTTCCGCAGGACTGTGGCCCCACAGTCCAAGCGGTTCGCAGACGAAAAAACCCACGGCCGGCTGGCTGTGGGTTTGTTGTGTGGTGACTAGTGGGTTTCCGCGGGGCAAAACGGGGTCGACTGACGCTGGGGGCCGAGTGCCCCCTTTTGGGGCGCGCTAGATGGTTGAGTGCTGTGTGACCGCCTGGTCTGGCGCTGCCGGCTGGGGTGCTGCGCTTTGACGGCGGCGCCAGGTTGACCATGCCGTGGTCACGATGGTGAGGGCAACCACCACGCCAATGCCGAGATTAATTTCCTGCCACGGGGTGGTGTCCTCACGGACATCCGCCAGGAACGCCTGAGTTGAACTGATGTAGTCGGGATTGCCGTACATCGCTTTTTCGGCCTGCTCGATAGATTTCCGCGAGTACTGGTCGGAGACTACTGCCCCAGTTCCGGGGGACCGCACGATCACAGTGTCCGCCCCGGTGCGCTGTTGAATTTCATAGGCAATGTCACGCAGGTCGGCAGGTTGCGCCGGGGTTCGATCGAGGACGACGATTTTCACATCTCCCACACCGGTGCTGCGCGCCTGGTTGGTGATGTCGATCAGGCCGGCCTCGGTGCCGGGGTAGGCAGCTTCGAGACCATCGATCGCGACATTGTCGGCTTCGACTTGCTGTGCCAGGTCGTCAAGGTTGACGTAGTCGGGGATCATGAAAGTCCTCTCGCGGCCAGGGGGAAGGGTCGGGGCAATATCTTAAAGCCCCGTGCGCCCGCGACGGTTACGGCGCGCCCTGAGCTTCCCAATGCCGTTCGTTTTAGCGAGCGCGACCCCGCAGGTGTCTTGGGGCTGGGTTCGAACCCTGGCGAAGTGAAAATCGGAGCGCTTAACAGTCCCCAGCCTTAAGCCTCAGCCGCGCCTGGCCGGCTCAGAGTTTCAAGCGTTACCTCCCAGTCGCGCAACCGGGGCGATTCCCAATGAGGAGTTTGCTCAAGAAGGGCGCACGCTTATGCCCACTGGCATGTCCACTGGGCTGGCCGATGCCGACTGCTGATTCTTTATGTCTTTGTGGGGGCTCACGGCGGGTGCAGCGTGGAGCTCACGCGACCTTCCCCCCACTTTGGGGTAGCAATCCACATCGCAGTCCAATCACATAAGCATTTGTGATCAACTACGCATCGATACTTTCCTGTGGTGGAGTTAACAACTTGAGGACCTTGGCGATGACGCAGAGCATTTTCAGCGCGCCGCGGCTGGCTCGTGATTTTGTGCCACGTTTTGTCGGCGGTTGGTCCACGCTTTGCCGGGGGAACATTTAGACGAAGGCGTAAACGGCCTGTGTGGGCGCACCATCGACCAATGACTGCTGGGCGCAAGGTGGATAGTCGGGGCGGAGAGGTTATGGAACGACTGTGGCAGATGTGACAACAAAGGGTGCGGAAACTTGAACGCCAGTCCCGGCCCAAGATAGATGAGGGTTGCCTTTCCTGCTGGTTGCTCGGGGTTTTGGTGGCAGCAGAAGGTGGGGTGATGCGTGTCAAAACTGCACAACATAACGCCCGTACTGTTAAACTTGGCCGCAAGACCTTCCGGCTATATGACTCACCCATGTCGTGATGCCGGACCGTGGTTTGCCGTCAGGCGCCACACGGTCGCGCCCTTCGTGAGAGCCTGAACGCTTTCGGTGGCGCACCGGTGCCAAGCGCCTGCACACTCACCCAATTACCTCTAAAGGAAGCGGAGCTCACTTTGTCTGAAAGCAAAAACTCCTTCAACGCCAAGAGCACTTTGACCGTCGGCGAGAAGTCCTACGACTTCTTCGACATCAACGCAGTCAAGGGCATGGAGAAGCTGCCCTACTCGCTGAAGGTTCTCGGCGAGAACCTGCTGCGCACCGAAGACGGCGCAAACATCACCCCCGAGCACATCGAGGCCATCGCCAACTGGGATCCGTCCGCCGAGCCCAGCATCGAAATCCAGTTCACCCCGGCCCGCGTCCTCATGCAGGACTTCACCGGTGTGCCCTGTGTCGTCGACCTGGCCACCATGCGCGAGGCCGTCAAGACCCTCGGTGGCGACCCGGACAAGGTGAACCCGCTCAACCCGGCCGAGATGGTCATCGACCACTCCGTCATTATTGAGGCATTCGGCTCCGAGGACTCCCTCGCCAAGAACGTCGAGATCGAGTACGAGCGCAACGAAGAGCGCTACCAGTTCCTGCGCTGGGGCTCCAAGGCCTTCTCCAACTTCCGCGTCGTCCCCCCGGGAACCGGCATCGTCCACCAGGTCAACATTGAGAACCTGGCCCGCGTCGTCTTCGACATGGATGGCCTGGCATACCCGGACACCTGTATCGGCACCGACTCCCACACCACCATGGAAAACGGCCTGGGCATCCTGGGCTGGGGCGTTGGCGGCATCGAGGCCGAGGCTGCCATGCTCGGCCAGCCGGTCTCCATGCTCATCCCCCGCGTCGTCGGCTTCAAGCTCACCGGTGAAATCCCCGCCGGCGTGACCGCCACCGACGTCGTGCTCACCATCACCGAAATGCTCCGTGAGCACGGTGTGGTCCAGAAGTTCGTCGAATTCTACGGCTCCGGCGTCAAGGCTGTTCCGCTCGCCAACCGTGCCACCATCGGCAACATGTCCCCCGAGTTCGGCTCCACCTGTGCGATCTTCCCGATCGACGAGGAGACCACCAAGTACATGCGCCTGACCGGCCGCCCCGAGGAGCAGATCGCCCTCGTCGAGGCTTACGCCAAGGCCCAGGGCATGTGGCTCGACGCCGACTCCCCCGAGGCCGAGTACTCCGAGTACCTCGAGCTCGACCTGTCCACCGTCGTCCCCTCCATCGCCGGCCCGAAGCGCCCGCAGGACCGCATCCTGCTCACCGAGGCCAAGGAACAGTTCCGCAAGGACCTGCCCACCTACACCAACGACCCGGTCAACGAGGACGAGTCCCCCGCCGCCATCCGCATGGGTGCCGAAGGCGAAGATCAGACCGAGGGTGCAGACCTCAGCGCTGACTACAACTCCTCCCGCGAGGGCCACGGCGAAACCGCCGCACTGACCCCGAAGGGCCGCGCCTCCAAGCCGGTCGTCGTCCAGTCCCCCAACGGTGGCGAGTACACCCTCGACCACGGCATGGTGGCCATCGCCTCCATCACCTCCTGCACCAACACCTCCAACCCCTCTGTGATGATTGGTGCCGGCCTGATCGCCCGCAAGGCCGCCGAAAAGGGCCTGAAGGCAAAGCCCTGGGTCAAGACCATCTGCGCCCCCGGCTCCCAGGTCGTCGACGGCTACTACAAGCGCGCCGACCTCTGGAAGGACCTCGAGGCCCTCGGCTTCTACCTCTCCGGCTTCGGCTGCACCACCTGCATCGGTAACTCCGGCCCGCTGCCCACTGAGGTCTCCAAGGCCATCAACGAGCACGACCTGACCGCCACCGCAGTGCTGTCCGGTAACCGTAACTTCGAGGGACGTATCTCCCCCGACGTGAAGATGAACTACCTGGCATCCCCGATCATGGTGATCGCCTACGCCATCGCCGGCACCATGGACTTCGACTTCGAAACCCAGCCGCTCGGCCAGGATAAGGACGGCAACGACGTCTTCCTGACCGACATCTGGCCCTCCACCGAGGAAATCGAAGCCACCATCGAGCAGGCCATCTCCCGCGAACTCTACGAAGCTGACTACGCCGACGTCTTCAAGGGCGACGAGCAGTGGCAGAACCTGCCCACCCCGGAGGGCAAGACCTTCGCTTGGGACGAGAAGTCCACCTACATCCGCAAGGCACCGTACTTCGACGGCATGACCATGGACGTCGAGCCCGTCTCCGACATCAAGGGCGCCCGCGTCCTGGCCAAGCTCGGCGACTCCGTCACCACCGACCACATCTCCCCCGCTTCCTCCATCAAGCCCGGCACCCCCGCCGCGCAGTACCTGGACGAAAACGGCGTGGCCCGCAACGACTACAACTCCCTGGGTTCCCGTCGCGGTAACCACGAGGTCATGATGCGTGGCACCTTCGCCAACATCCGCCTCCAGAACCAGCTGGTCGACGTCGCCGGTGGCTACACCCTCGACTTCACCCAGGAAGGCAACCCCCAGGCCTTCATCTTCGATGCCTGCCAGAACTACAAGGCCGCCGGAATCCCGCTGGTCGTTCTCGGTGGCAAGGAGTACGGCACCGGTTCCTCCCGTGACTGGGCCGCCAAGGGCACCAACCTGCTCGGCGTTAAGGCCGTCATCACCGAGAGCTTCGAGCGTATCCACCGCTCCAACCTCATCGGCATGGGCGTTATCCCGCTGCAGTTCCCCGCCGGCGAATCCCACGAGTCCCTCGGCCTGACCGGCCACGAAACCTTCGACATCGAAGGCATCGAGGAGCTCAACAACGGCACCACCCCGAAGACCGTGCACGTCACCGCCACCGCTGAAGACGGCACCACCACCGAGTTCGACGCCATCGTGCGCATCGACACCCCCGGTGAGGCCGACTACTACCGCAACGGCGGCATCCTGCAGTACGTTCTGCGCAACATGGCTAAGGCCTAACACCTAGCCACCCCGGATCGCATAGCGATCCTTTAGGCGCCCGGGGCAGCACCAGCCGCACCGGCTAAGCTGCCCCGGCGCCACAACCCACCCCCGTTCGCCAAGCACAGCGACGACGCCAACCACCCACACCGTGGGCACGAAGCGTTGGTAGCGCGCCGCGGGCGGGGGTGCGTCTTTCCCTCAGCCGAACACCAGGTGCTCGTGAGTTTTCTGGCCGCACCCCACACCGGCGCGCCCACAACACCGTGAACACCTACCGGGCCCCAAGCGCCCAACCCCATCCAGCCCAAACCAGCCCAACGCGTTGAAGGTGGTGACCTCTCCGACATGCCCAAAGTCAGCGAAGGCGACCTCGTCCAACGCCGCAAAGACATCCTCGAAGGCGCCCGCACCTGCTTCGCCGAACACGGCTACGAAGGCGCCACCGTCAGAAGACTCGAAGAAGCCACCGGCAAATCCCGCGGCGCAATCTTCCACCACTTCGGCGACAAAGAAAACCTCTTCCTCGCCCTCGCCCGCGAAGACGCCGCCCGCATGGCAGACGTCGTCGCCGACGAAGGCCTCGTCGAAGTCATGCGCGACATGCTCGCCCACCCCACCCGCTACGACTGGCTGGCCACCCGGCTAGAAATCACCCGGCTGCTGCGCACCGACCCCATCTTCCGGGCCCGCTGGCAACAACACCAAGCCATCCTCGACGATGCAGTGCGCGCCCGCCTCGAAGCCAACGCCGCCGCCGGACGCATGCGCGACGACGTCGACGTCGCAGTCCTCCACACCTACCTGGACACCGTCATGGAAGGCTTCATCTCCCGGCTCGCCAGCGGCGAACCCACCGAAGGCCTCGACCAAGTCCTCAACCTCGTCGAAGACTCCGTGCGCAAACACAACTAAAACGCCCAGCCAGCACCCCGACACCCCCACACCCAAAGGTTGCCCACATGCCCGCACGTTTCCTGCTTGTCTCCCCACGCAGCGGCGAAGAAATCGCCCGCGCCGAACGAGGTGACTTCCTCCGCGCCACCGGCCTGAAAGAGGAACAACTCGACCAAGTCATGCTCGACACCTGCGACGCCACCATCGGCCCCCTCGACCCCTACGCCGGGGTCTTCGTCGGCGGCAGCCCCCTAAACATCACCACCGACACCTACGACGAATACCAACAGGCCGTCCACGCCCAACTGCGCACCCTGATCGACGGACCCGTTCCCACCATGTTCGTCTGCTTCGGCGCCGGATTCATCACCCACGAACTCGGCGGACACGTCGGCCGCACCCACCCCGAATCCGCCGGCCCCTCCACCGTGGAACTCACCGCCGACGGCCGCAAAGACCCCCTGCTCAAAAACCTCCCCGCAGAGTTCAGCACCCTCACCGGCCACACCGAAAACATCATCATTCCCCCGCTGCAAGCCGTCGTCCTCGCCACCGCCCCCAGCTGCCCCACCCAAATGATCCGCTACGGGCAACACACCTGGGCCTGCCAATTCCACGCCGACATGGATCCCGCCGCCATGAAAGCCCGCATGGACTTCTACTACGACTACGGATACTTCTCCCCCGCAGACTACGACGACATCGTCTCCGTCCTGCCCGGCGTCGACACCCAGCACTCCAACGCGATCCTGCACAACTTCGTCACCTACTGCACCAAAGACCACGACTAAACCCCACCCTGGGTGCCCCCGCGGGTGCACCGCACGTCGACGCCGATAGTTTCGATTAACTACCATGAGACGAATGTCGCGCATCCGCCCCTTCCTCCTGATCTCTACCCGCCCCGAAGACGCAGCCGCCACAGGCGAATACGAATCCTTCCGCACCGTCATGGGGCTCACACCAGATCAGCTGGAACACCACCGGCTGGAACAAACCCCGCTCGGCCACATCCGCCTCGACGACTTCAGCGGCATCATCATCGGCGGCGGCCCCTACAACAACACCGACGAGGACAAGCACCACACCCAAATCCGGGTCGAAAAAGAACTCGATGAACTCGTCACCCGGATCCTCGCGCGCGACTATCCCCTATTTGCCGCCTGCTACGGCATCGGCATCGTCGGCACCGCCATCGGCGCCGAACTATCCCGCAACCACGCCGAAGATGCGCAAGCGATCACCGTCAGCCTCTGCCAGGGCGCACACCGCGACCCCATCTTGGCCACCACCCCACCACAGTTCGACACCCTGGTGGGGCACAAAGAAAACTGCGAAGCGCTGCCCTCAAACTACACTCGCGCCGACGGCACCACCATGCCAGTCACCCACCTGGCCCGGGGGTACAACTGCCCCATCCACATGTTTAAAGTCGGCCACAACACCTACGTCACCCAGTTCCACCCGGAACTCGACCACGACAGTTTCGCCGAACGCGTTCGCATCTACCAGGATCAGGGATACTTCCCTCCCACCGCGGCCGAAGAAGTCATCGCACAGGCCCGCACCCACGACGTGGCGCAATCCCAATCCATGCTGCGCGCCTTCTCCGAGCGCTACGGGCGAACCATGGCGCGCACATAGGCGGCGGCAGCAGCTTTTTGCATCCGCTGCGCCAGCGGCCGGCCGCATTTCGCTACCCACCACGCTTGCCTACTGAACGCCACGCACCGGCCGACCACCGTCCCGTCGGTGTGCAAAGTCAGCACAAAAGCTTCCTCCCCACATTCGGCGTGGCCATCAAGGGTGCCGTAAATCAACGCCCGCACACAGCTGCCATCCGGCTCGACCGTGTCGACCACATCGACAACCACGCAAGGATTGTTGCGCGGCCCAACGCGCACGCCCCCTGGGCGAAACTGGATGGAAACCACCTGCCCCACCTCAGCCGGTGGCTGATCCCCCACATGCGCCGCAGTGCAGTTATGCATCTGCCAGGTGCGCACCCGATCCCACGCCGCATCAAAGACGTCCTCCCCGCAGCCTAAGACCTGCTGCACGTCCGTCAGATGCCAGCCCCTCGGACACGACGCGTGCCCCCGCGCCATCGCCAAAGTCCGCCCCACGAAAACCGCAGGATAGCTCACCTCGGTTGTGCTTCGAAGCTGTGCTTGGGAAAAACGCTGCATATTCCACAGCATAGTGGCATGAAAACGGCGGCCAGCAAGGATACTGGCCGCCGCAGGTGTGGGTGTCTTTAGTGGGATCTAGACGTACATCGGCATCTCGTCGATGTCAGTGCTACCCAAAGTTCCGCACTCCTCGTCATTGGTTTTACCCAAGTGGCGTGCAGCAACAGCCAAAAGCCCCCACACGACGGCCAAATAGACCGTCATCATAATCAGTGCCTGCAAAGTCATGGCGTATCTACCTTTTCAATCAGTGGCTTAACACAACTGGCCCTAGTGGGCGTTTGTGTTGTGAGAGCTCGGACCAGCGTGCTGGAATTCGGGCTTAAGAACAGCGGAGTGTGCCGGAGCGTGCGGATCGACAAGGTGCTGCCCGAAAGGGGCTCCCTTACCGGACAGCGGAACCCCGAAATCGCCCGCGGGCGGCCCATCGACGATGGTGCCCCGCGGCCACTTCTTCAGCGACAACAGCACCGCACCGCCATAGAGCACGACCGCCAGCGCCCAGCCGAACCACACAATCTTCGAGGAACTGTAACCGCCGTAGCCGTCGCGAACCAGGGCGGTGACCTCCAGCACGAAGGTGATGCCCAAAATAGCCGGGGTAATCACCACCAGTGAAATATCCCACCAGCGGCCCAGCTTCAAACTGGACACCGCATTGACGTGGTTGCGCAATTCGCCAGTGCGGCGCAACACCCAACCGATGGTGACAATCGAGATCACCGCAATCGCGACAATGCCGAGCACGTTGACGAACTTGTCGACGATATCCAAAGAAGCCAAACCGGTCGCGACTGGGAACAGTGCCAGGGAGGGCACCGCACACAACACGCCGACCACGATGGAGGCCTTCCGGCGCGGCATCGCAAACTTATCCTGCACGCTGGACACCACCACCTCCACAATCGTCACCAGGGAGGTGAAACCGGCGATAAACAGGGAACCAAAGAACAAGATGCCGAAGATCGGCCCACCCGGCATCTGGTTGATGATGGTCGGGAACGCAATAAAGGCGAGGCCGATGCCGGAGGAAGCAACCTCATCAACGGATGTGCCGTTGGCGGTAGCCATGAAGCCCAAAGTGGCGAACACGCCAATGCCCGCGAGCACTTCGAAGCCAGAGTTCGCCAGGCCCACCACCGCGCCCAGGCCGGAAAGATTACTGCGGCGCTTGAGATAAGAAGCCTGAGTCATCATGATGCCAAAAGCAATGGCCAAGGAGTAGAAAATCTGCCCATAAGCAGCCATCCACACCTGCGGATCCGCCAGCGCGTCCCAGCGCGGGGTAAAGAAGGCTTCCAAGCCGAAACCGGCGCCCTCAAGGAACAGGGAACGCACCACGAGCACCAAAAACAGAGCGATGAGCATGGGAACGAACACACTGGACAGCATGCCGGTGCCTTTACGCACACCCAACGCCATCACCGCGATAATCAGCACCCACACCACGGCCAGGGTGATGAAAATAGGCCAAATGATGTGTGCCGAATGCACCGAATCGTTATCGGCGCTGAGGAAGTCGTTGATGAAAAATGACTCCGGGTCTTCGCCCCACGCCAGCTTCACGCTGAACCAGGTGTACGCCGCAGACCATGCCAGAATCACCGCATAATACACAGCAATGATGTAGGTGATAATGGTCTGCACCCAACCGATAGCTTCAGTTTTGGGGCTGATGCGTCGCCACACGAGCGGTGCGGAACCGCGGAAACGGTGCCCCAATACATAATCCAGAATCAGCACCGGAACACCGGCGGTAATCAAAGCAACAACGTAGGGCAGCAAAAACGCGCCACCGCCGTTGTCGTAGGCGATATAGGGGAATCGCCAGATGTTTCCCAAGCCAATGGCGGAGCCAATAGCTGCGAAAAGGAACATACTTCTGCCGGCCCAAGTGGCGCGGCGTTGGGGTTGGCTCATAAACGTCCGAGAGGTGTGTCGGGCTTTCACAAGCAGCAAATGGTGGCGCCGCACGTGAAAGCGATGGTCACGGAAAGTGGGTGTAAAGAACTATGAAAATGCGAAAAGCACTCCGCGGCGTCTGCCGAGGAGCTCACTTTTCGCCGCATCCGCCCATCATCGGTTTGAGATGTAGATGCGTAGTGGCGTGCGCGTAGACCTGCTACACGCCGCGCGTCGCCCCCGCCCAGGAAGCGATTGTGCAATAGTTCTAGCTGAATTTAGCACGCAGACCAGGAAAAATAGCAATCCTAGCCGTGGTTGACCTAGGTCAGCCTATGCCAATTCAACAATTTCCATGTACTCGTCATTCCACAAATCCTCAGTGCCATCCGGCAGCACGATCACCCGCTCCGGATCCAAGGCCTTCACAGCACCCGGATCGTGGGTAACGAGCACCACCGCGCCGGTGTAAGAGCGCAACGCATCCAACACCTGCTCACGAGAAATCGGATCCAGGTTGTTGGTGGGCTCATCCAACAGCAACACGTTGGCGCGACTCGACACCAACGCAGCAAGAGCCAAGCGAGTCTTCTCACCACCAGAAAGAGTTCCCGCCGGCTGCTCAAGCTGTTCCCCGGAAAACATAAACGCACCCAACAAGCTGCGCAGGTCCTGTTCAGCAGCGTCGGGGCAAGCCCTGATGGTGTTCTCCCACACGCTGAGGTCACCATCAATGGTGTCGTGCTCCTGCGCGAAATAGCCGATCTTCAACCCATGGCCGGACACAATTCCGCCCTCCCCATCGGTGCGTTCCACCCCGGCCAACAACTTCAACAAAGTCGTCTTACCGGCACCGTTGAATCCAAGCACCACCACCCGGCTGCCCTTATCAATAGCCAAGTCGACCCCCGCAAACACCTCCAAGCTGCCATACATTTTGGTCAGGCCAGTAGCGTTGAGCGGCGTCTTGCCACACGGGGCGGGCTCTGGGAAAGAAATGTGCGCCACCTTGTCAGCCACACGCAACTCGTCCGTCGAACTGACCATTCGCTCTGCGCGAGCCAACATTTGCTTCGCCGCAGCAGCCTTGGTGGCCTTCGCACCCAACTTTGCCGCCTGCTGCTTCAACGCGGCAGCCTTCTTCTCGGCATTGGCGCGCTCGCGGCGACGACGAGCCTCATCCGTGGCCCGGGCGTCCAAATACTTCTTCCACCCCATGTTGTACACGTCGGCCTCGGCTCGCACGGCATCAAGGAACCACACCTTGTTACAGACCGCCTCAAGCAGCTCGACGTCGTGCGAGATCATAATCAGCCCGCCTTCGTGCTTGGACAAAAAGTCTCGCAACCACGCAATCGAGTCAGCATCCAGGTGGTTAGTCGGCTCATCAAGCAGCAAAGTAGTTTGGGACTTACCACTACCAGCCGACGCTGCAAACAGGATGCGCGCAAGCTCGACACGACGACGCTGACCACCCGAGAGCGTTTTGAGTTGCTGATCCAAAATTCGCGCCGGCAGCCCCAAGGCATCGCAAATTCGAGCCGCCTCACTAGAAGCCTCATATCCGCCCTTGGCGTGATACTGCTCCTCCAGCCGGGAATACTTGCGGATCGCCGCATCGCGTTTGCGGTCATCCTCAGTGGTTTCCATGATCTCTTGCTGGCGATCCATCGACGCCATAATCTGATCCAAACCACGGGCAGACAACACCCGATCCCGGGCGGTGACCTCAATATTGCCCTCGCGGGGGTCCTGGGGAAGGTAACCAATGTCGCCACTACGTGTCACGGTGCCGCCATAAGGCTCGGACTCGCCAGCCAAGATACGCATCGTGGTGGTCTTGCCAGCGCCATTGCGGCCCACCAAACCAATGCGGTCACCTGGCTGCACCCTTAAATGCTGGCCGGGTGCATTTAAGAGGGTGCGGGCTCCGACACGGACTTCGAAATCGTTGACGACAATCACGGTTGCACACCTTATCGCACTTCAAGCGAACCTCCACGTCAGGCGCTGCAGGAGCGCCCAATGAGCGCCCGCATCGCAGCAGCCGGCTGAAAGTCAGCAGAGTTTTTTGTTTTCAAAACCACCCCCGCCCTATGATGGGTGACACACTCCACACCCGCGAGTGTTTCATCACACCTAAAGGGCAGTTTCCTCACCAACGGATAACAGCCCCGAATCTCTCTGAAGGAGATCCCTCACCATGCGCATCGGCATCCCCACCGAACTGAAAGACAACGAACGCCGGGTCGGCATGATCCCCGACGGCGTCGCACAACTGGTCAAGCATGGGCACGAGGTGGTCATTCAAAGCGGCGCCGGCGAAGGTTCGGGATACCTCGACGTTGACTACGTTTCCCGCGGCGCCACCATCGGCACCCAGAAAGACGTTTGGGACTGCGATCTCGTCGTCAAGGTCAAAGAACCCATCGAATCGGAATACCCCTTCCTCCGCGAGGATCTGGTTCTCTTCTGTTACCTGCACCTTGCCGCCGAACCGGAACTCACTCGGGCACTGGTCGACGCAGGAACCACTGCTATCGCATTCGAAACCGTCACTTCCGCTCGCGGGGATCTGCCGCTACTCACCCCGATGTCTGAAATCGCAGGCCGTCTGTCGGTACAGACCGGCGCTCAACTGCTCACCGCCCCCGCGGGTGGCCCCGGCATGCTGCTCGGCGGTATCGCCGGTGTCGCACCCGTGAACGTGACCGTGGTCGGCGGTGGCGTTGCCGGCGCACAAGCTGTGGATGTCGCAGTCGGTCTCGGTGCCCAGGTCACGGTTCTCGACATCAATACCGCTACCCTGCGTGCTTTCAATCAGCGCTATGAGGGCAAGGTGCGCACCATCGCTTCCACCCCCGACAACATTGCCGAAGAACTCCGACGCAGCCACTTGGTCATCGGTTCTGTGCTCGTCCCTGGCGCAAAAGCCCCGAAGGTTGTCACCGAAGAACACCTGCGCTCCATGCCGGAAGGCGCAGTCGTTGTCGACATCGCGATCGACCAAGGTGGCTGCACGGCCGCATCACAGCCCACCAGCCACTCCAACCCCATCTTCTCTTTTGGCCCGGTCACCATGTACTGCGTGACCAACATGCCTGGCGCCGCACCCAAAACCGCCACCATCGCACTAGCCAACGAAACCCTGCCTTTCGTCGTGCAACTTGCCAACCAAGGCGCCGAACAAGCACTCCAAAACAACATCCACCTCAAGGCTGGCTTAAACGTCGCCCAACACGAAGTCGTCCACGAAGCCGTTAAAGACGCACTCGGGCTCTAACCAGCCGACTCCAATCGGACTGACCTCAGCAGCTAACGGCACCACAAAGTCATAGCACACACTTCGATACCCTGAGACCCATGAACTCTCAACGTTTCGATCTCATCGTGCTCGGCCTAGGCCCCGCTGGTCTCCTGCTCGCCCATCGAGCACACCAGCGGGGCTTGCGCGTACTCGGCGTTGACGATAAAAACCAGCTAACCAACACCTACGGCATCTTCGCCGACGAGCTTCCCACCTGGCTACCCCCCATCAAAGCAAGCCACAGCCAACCCTTCGTGATCACCCGACGGGGGCAAAGACGCTTCCAACGTCGCTATCTCGTTTTCGATTCCGAAGACTTGCTCACCAAACTGAGCACCTTCCCAAAGATCACGGGCACCGGCACCGCCACATCCCCCACCACGATCACCGTCAACGGCACCACCTACACAGCGCGCAAAATTGTTGATTGCCGAGGAATCAACCCCGCCACCTCCCACTACATCCAGCAAGCAGCAGGCACCTTTCTGCAGCCTCCCGCAAACCCCCAGCCCCTCAACGACACTGAGCAGACAGCCGCGGCGCTCCGGGCAGGTGAATCTTTGTGGATGGATTTTTCATCCCCCGACGCCGACACTTTCACCTACGCAGTCCACACCCCCAAAGGACTCCTTGTCGAGCACACCCTTCTGGCAGGCCCACCCATGGACCAGCAACAACTTCAGCAAGAAACCCACAGCTTCATCAATACCCACGGACTGCAAAACTGGCCCATCGTAGGCGAGGAAACCGTCACCATAGCCCTCGACAGACCACACCCCGAACACCGCCTCGACTGCTTCGGCGCCCGAGCAGGAGCAATCAACCCGATCACTGGGTACTCCGTGGGAACCTCAGCACGCATGGTCGACAAATTCCTCGACTATGTACTTTGTGCAAAAACAAAAAATCCATTCACATCCTGGTCGTGGATGCTTGACGAAAAACTCTTAAATGCAGGACAAAAAGTTCTCATCCACCTGCTGAAGACCCCCGGAAACACGGCAATCTTTTTCGACACCGTGTTGCATTTGCCGGAACATATCCTGTGGCCGATGCTGACCCAAGGCCGTCCCGGAGGAACCCTCGTAGCGATGGCCAAGGTTTTCCTACGCCTTGACCGGCGGATGAAAGCCCACATCCTCGCAGCTCTACTCCCCCTCCCCGGGCGGACCTAATGCCAGACGGGGGAAAACACCCCAACACACCAAAGCGCCCCACCGGTGAGCTGAAAACTCGCCTGCGGGGCGCCAAAAGCTAAGGAGTTCGTTGAGCGTCGATGCGTATCAGCGGCGACGAGTGGAATACAGCGTGCTGCCGACAATCAGGACAGCCCCCAGCATTGCCATCACACCAACCCCAACCAGGACTCCCTCCATGTAGCTGCTGTTGGAAGCATTACGGATGCTTTCCAACTCTTTTTCGCTTGCTTGATTATGCGGTGCAGCCAGAGCCGCCGGTGCTTCCTGACCGTCTACCGGGGTCAACGGAAGTGCCTGGGCAGCAGACTCGGACGTTGCAGCCAGCGGAATAACGGCCGGTTTACCCTCTTGAGCACCCTGGGTCTCTACTGTTGCTGCCGGTGCCGGTGCCGGGCCAGCGACAGCGGCCGCTGGCCGAGAAAGCGACGACCCGGAAGACACAGGAACCGAAATGGATCCATTGGAACGCTGCCCTTCAGGGGTCGGTTCCTGACCACCGCCACCACCAGGGGCGGCATTCACCGTGACTGGAGCAGCAGTTGCGGTAGCCGTCACGACCACGTTTTTCGCCGCGGGACCAAGGCCAACCAATTCGAGCAAGTGAGCTAAAAGATTTCCGAACTGAGCGCTAACGGTGTTGATCACCTTCACCAAAGCAACAACCACACTGAGCAGACCAGACACAGCAGACATACTCCAGCTGTCTCCGTCACTAGAGCTTGAGGCACTAGAATCCGGGGCCTTAACAACGCTTGAGGTGGTGGTTTGGGTTTCTACCGGTCGGATCCCCTGAGCCTTCGAAGGCGCAGGTTGAGTAGGCGCAACCGTGGCCGTTGGCCGCAAGGTCGGCTGGCTAGGAACACCCGGCGTAACTGGAGCGCCGGGTCGGACAGCGGTCGGCGTCGGGGCGGCGGGATCTTCAGGCACAGCAGGATCCTCCGGCGCGGGCACGACGACGGACGGCTGCGTGGGGTTCGGTGCGGTCGGGGGCAAACCACCCGCGGCCACTAGTTCGCGTGCTGCTTTGTCATGGTGGCGTCCCACCGCAAAGAAAACTTCCAGGGGCTCGCTATGGCTGGTGCCGTTCACATCAGTCCAGGAGTAGTTCAGTACTGCACGATAAGCTCCGGGTTTGTTGAACAGGAAGTATTGGTGATCGTGGGAGCCGGTTTGGTACCTGATCACCGCAGAGGAGTTGGCGGAGTCCAAGCCTGGGGTGAACTTTCCAAGGAAGTCCATGTGACCCGTGATCATGCGTCCTGGACCGGTGAATTCTTTCAGCGAAACGGTCACACCTTCGCCATTGATGCTGGAGTAATCAGAACGGTCAGTGGAGAATCCCACCCACGGGAGTCCACTGTCTTGAACCTGCGGCAGGTACCAACCTTCTCCGGCAAAATCATTCGCGTAATTGACGATTGCCGGGGGCATTTCTCCGCGCGTCTTTTCCGGCACGAGGATGACGAAGCTACCACTTGGGCGCAATTGCTGAGCGGACGGGATAGCGTCATCAATGAGTACCGTCTTCTTGTTTGCACTTTGAGGGTCATCAATCAACGCCAAGTCCATGTGCCCCTGGGTGATGACAGCATCCGGGGTCTGAGAACCCCATAGCGCCAAGAAATCCTGCTGGGCTGCACTTGGTGACGGTGCAGGCTGCGGAGCCGGTTGCGTAATGGTTGGTGCAGGTTGGGGCTCCGGCTTCGGGTCAGGCTTCGGCGCAGGCTGTTCCTTCTTGGTGCTCGACGGCGCGGGCTCCGGCTTCGGATCAGGCTTCGGCGCAGGCTGTTCCTTCTTGGTGCTCGACGGTGCGGGCTCCGGCTTCGGGTCAGGCTTGGGCGCTGGTTCTTCCTTCTTGGTGCTCGACGGTGCGGGCTCCGGCTTCGGGTCAGGCTTGGGCGCTGGTTCTTCCTTCTTGGTGCTCGACGGTGCGGGCTCCGGCTTCGGGTCAGGCTTGGGCGCTGGTTCTTCCTTCTTGGTGCTCGACGGTGCGGGCTCCGGCTTCGGCTCAGGCTGAGGTTCTGGGGCTACGGTCGGTTCAGGTTCGGGCAGTGGCTGGTCTTCTACTCCAGGAAGCTGGGGGTAGTAGAAGGGGTTTGCGCCAGAGATTGTCCGATCGCCACAGCTGCGGTCGCCTCCGGTGGGCAGCATCTCGGATTGACCATTTTTCTTTCGCCAAGCGTTGATTGCTTCGTTGCCGACAAGGAAGACCCATTCGGTACCGGCCGACATGAAGGTGTTTTCTTGCTTTTCAACCCGGAAGGTGGGCGTTGCGGTGTAGACGCCGGGGGTGCTGAAGCCGTACTGGGTGGGGTAGACGCCTTTTTCTGGGAACATGAAGCTGCGGTTGGAGCCACCGCCGTTTTTGGCTACTGGGATAAAGCCTTGTCCGTTGTCGATTCCTCCGATGTAGTAGCCACCGACGGGGCCTTCAAATGCGACAGACAGGCTGGCCTTGGATCCGGATTCAAGGGCATCGTAGTCGATGCCGGTGGTGTCCACACCGAAAGACGGGGCGCCGTTGGTGGCGCGGGCGGGCGAAAGATACATTGCCCGACTTCCGGTGTCTCTGACCCAGGATCCTAGGTAGGGGTCAGCTGGGTCGACACAGGTGACGGTGCTGTCGGGGATTTCCAGGACTGGGTAGCTGCCGAAGTTGTCGGTGGGGTCGACGCTGGTGTTGGTGAGCGTGGGCTTTTGGCTTCCTTCGCTCCAGGAAAGGTTGGCGGTTGCGGTGCCGCGGGAAATGATGCCGTCGGGGTCTTCCTCGTAGAAGGCGTTGTCGGCTTGCCTTTGGATGGCTTCCGTGTCAGCAGTCGGCGGGATGTCTTTGGGTTGTGGTGTTGGTACGGGGTCGTCGGAGGGAGCTTTGAGGCCCATGTCTTTGCGGGCATCTTCGGCGGTGTAGCTGATGCTGGTCAACCCTCGGGTGGTGCCTTTGGGGAGGTGAACCTGTTCATCGGTGCCGACGAGCCAGTATTGGGTGGTCGGTTCGCTTCGTTCGATGGTTCCGTCGTAGTGGCGGCCGGTTGCTTGCCAGGTCAGTGCGTAAATGCCTGGCTTGCTGAAGGTCCAGTCGTAGTGGCCGTGTCCACCGACGTCGATGGTGGTCTTTTTCTGGGTGCGGGAGCTGAAGTGTCGGCGCGGGGTTTTCCATCCGGAGATGTAGTTGAAGATTTCCATGTCTCCGGGGCCGGAGAAGTCCACGAGTTCGAGGTCGATGCCGTTGCCGACAAAGTCGTTGGGAACTTTCCACTCGTGGTGTTGGTCGAATGCGCCGAAGCCGGCCCAGATGGGAATGTGTCCGAGGTAGTAGGTGAAGGGGGCGTGCCACAGGATGGTGCCGGGTTTGCCGAGGAAGCTCAAGGCGGGGTCATCAGGGACCACCATGCGGGAGACTTCTTTGCCGTTGTGGCCGAAGGGGGCCAGGCGCATGCAGGAACTTTCCGAGGGGACGACTTCGGTGCCGTCCACCGTCATGATGGCGAGCTTGCCCTGGTGGCGGGTGATGTAGGTGGCGTCGATGTGGGCGCCATAGAGGAGGTTTTTGTCGGCGCAGGGGTGGGCTTTTCCGTCGATTGTGACGTCGGCGGGGACGTGTACTTCGTCAGATCTGCTTCCTGGTCGGTGTTCAGTTGCAGGTGCCGGGTCGGCGTTGATGGCCGGCGCCTGGGCGATGCCGAGCGCGAGTGCAGCGATGACTGCCATGGTTGCGCGCGCCAGCCGCCGTTGGGGCGTGTGGGGGGTGTGCATGGTGTGGTGTGTCCTCGTTTGTTTTGGAAGTTCAGGGGCCGGGTTGTTTTCGCTTAGGCGTGTTGTCGTTCGACGGCCTGAGTATGGGCTGGGTATCGGGTGGTGGGTTGGGGCGCTTCTGTGCCTGGGTCGGGATGTGGTTGCTCCGAGTCGGCTGCGGGCTGTGTGCGACTGTGGTCTGTGTGCGCCTGTGGGCTGCGGGTAGTTGGAGTGCGCTTGGTGCGCGCCAAGGTGGTGATCAGGGGCCCAGCTGCCCAGGCCAGCAAGAAGATTGCTGTGGCTACCAGCACGATGGTCGCCCCTGTGGGGATGTCAAGTGCCCAGGAAAGATACAGGCCGACGAGGGCGCTGAAGCTTCCGATGGCAGCTGCGGACAGCATCATGGGGATGAGTCGCTTGTGCAGGATTCGGGCGGTCGCCGCAGGGGTCACCAACAGTGCCAGCACGAGGATGTTTCCTACGGTCCGAACGCTGACGACGACGGTGGTGGCGATGATGGTGTAGAGCACCATGTCGACAAGCAGCACGGGGATTCCGAGTGCCGCCGAGGTTTCCCGGTCGAGGCTGACTGCGATGATGAGCCTGCCGAAAATCAGTAGTGTCGCGATGGTGATGATCAGGGCGGCTGCGGTGACCAGGATGTCCGTCGGCGATACACCGGTGATGGATCCAAACAGGAAGCTGGTGACGTTGGCTGTGTAGGTGGGGGTTTTCGCCAGAATCACCAGCCCGATGGCAAAAGCTGCGGCGAAAAAGATTCCGATGGCCGAGTCGTGGGCAACTGCCTTGCGGTGGGCGACGATGGCGATGATGATCGCGACGCTGATACCGGCGGCTGCGCCGCCGAGGAGCAGGGAACCGCCGGTGATGAAGGCAATGGCGAGTCCGGGAAAGACTGCGTGGGCGACGGCGTCACCGATAAAAGCCATGCCGCGCAGCACCACCAGCGTTCCGACGATTCCGCAGAGAATTGCGGAGAGTACGGCGACGAGGAGTGCTTGGGGCAGGAAAGCCAGCTGCGGGTTGGCTAGGTCTGCCAAAAAGTCGATGGGGGTAATCATGTGCGGGCTCCTACGGTGCGCAGCAGGGCGGCGTCCGCGCTGACGCCGAAGACCCGTTGCCATAGCTCGGGATCTTTCAGGTCTTGTGGGGGCGCGTAGGCATGAACTGTGCCTTTGAGAATCAGGAGCTTGTCGCACAGGTCGACTGCCTGCCCCAGGTCGTGGGTGGCCATGATGATCGTGGTGCCACCGTGGGAGAGTTGTTTGACTAGGTCGCCGAGCATTTCTTGGTTGGGAACGTCCAGCCCGGTCAGCGGCTCGTCGAGTAACAGCACGCGCGGGTTGCATGCCAAGGCCCGCGCGATGAGTACCCGCTGCCGTTGGCCGCCGGATAATTCTGCGATGCTGCGGTCCGCGAGCTCCGCCATCGCGGTGCGTGCCAGGGCCTGGTGGGCGTGCTCGTAGTCGGCGCGCCCGGCAGGGCGGAATTTGTGTAGGTGGGCGCGGCCGTTGAGGACCGCCTGGAAAACACTGATGGGGAAATCCCAGGCGACGTGTGCCCGCTGCGGGACATATCCGACGGCCCGGCGGGGGCAATGCACGGTTCCCCGCCGAGGTGCGATGGCACCGCTGAGACACCGCAGAAGGGTGGTTTTGCCGGCACCATTGGGGCCGATCAATCCGACGAGTTCGCCGGGGGCGAAATCAACCGTGATGTCGGTGAGAACATCCCGGCCACCCAGTCGAACATGCACACCGTCGACGAAGCAGGAAGCTTTCGAGCGGGTGTTACTGTTGGTGGGGGCGGTCATGGCAGCTACTCCCCTGCGCCCGGCTGCTGCTGGTTAGCGGATTGGGCGGCGTGTGCCCGGTGGTTTTTCGCCCGCGCCCACACCACCGCAGCAATGATGAGTACGAGTGCTCCGACAGCGAAGACAACACCGGCTAGCAACGAGGTCTGGGATGAGCTGCTGGTGGCGGCAGCTTCGGGGGTGTCGGGTTGGGTCGGGCTGGCGGTATTCGGGGCCAGACCCTGTTGGGTATCGCTTGCAGCCTGCGGCGTGTGCCCCGGCACGAACTCGCTTTTTGCCTCCAGGGTTTGCTGCATATCCGCTCCACCGACTGCGAAACGCAGCGTCGCATGAATCGGCTCTCCGCTGCTTCCGTCCGCGTTGTTGGGGGTGGCGGTGATGTCAAGTACATGGGAACCAGGCTCGGTGAACACCCAGTTGGCGTGCACGTGAGTATTCGGCTCGATCCACATGTTTTGGGGCAGCGGCTTGGTGGCGTCTACCAAAGCCTGCGGTGCCGCGAAACCACCGGATTGCACGAAAAGACTAAACGCGCCGGGGCCGGTGTGGTGGTCGACGGTGAGCGTTAAGCCTTGAGGGTTAGTTTCCAAAAAGCTGGGGGCCTGGGTGTTCCACCCCAACCAGGGAACGTCCGCGATTTGGTTTTGGGGAATCGCCCACACTTCCGCGCCGGCCGGGGCAGCAACGAATCCATAGTCGCCACCGCCCGGCAGTGTCTGCTTGGCTTCGTCGCCGAGGACGAAGACCGTGTCATTGGGGTGCCGCCACACGGGAGGGTGCACCGAGTCGTCACGGATCAAGATCTGGGACTTTCCTTCACTAACGACCGGGCCGAAATCGAAATGCCCCGCAACGACTGCAACTGGGTTTCCGGCAGCCGCGATCTGCTCATTCGCATCGACGGTTTGCACGAGCGCCGGGTCGGTTTGGGCTTGAACCACGACCGGGCTGCTGAGAGTCAGCGCGCTTGCGGCTCCAATAGCTGCCAGGGCGCTGGCCCAGCGGGAGGGGGTTGCTAGTGATGTGAAAGACATGGGTGGTGAGTGTCCTTGCGTTGATTTCTTAGTCGTTGGAGGTGTTGTCGTGGATGGTTTGTGGCGGGCTGATAAGGCAGGAGCGGATGCTCTCGGCGTCAGCGGTGAGCACATCCAGGTAGGAGTTCACGCCATCATCGGGGCTGAGTGTGTCGCCAAAAATCGGACATGTCGCAACCTCGTTGTCTGCTGCGATGCGGATCAGTGTTGCGTGATGCGCAGTTGCCTGGGGTTCAATGAACACCGCCGGCACTTTGAGATCCCGCAGGGCGCTGGACACCGCTGCCACATCGCGTGGTGATGGCTCGGTTTCCGCATTCGGGGAAATCACCCCGGCAACTTTGAGCCCATAGCGTTCGGCCAGGTAGCCGTAGCCGTCGTGGGTGGTGACCATGTTGCGACGCGCTGGATCAACGCTGGCCACGGCCGCAAACAATGAAGCGTCGGCGGCCTGTATTTGGGCGCGGTAGCGACTCAGCCGGGATTGGTAGTAGGCCGCGTTGTCGGGGTCGATATCGCTGAGGGTGGCAGCGATTGCTTGCGCGTAGGCTTCGCCGTTGTTGGCGTCGAGCCAAGCGTGGGGGTCCGTGTCGCCGTGCACATGTTTGCCAACGACCGCTTGACGCAGCATGTACACCTGTTGTTGTCCCCGGTTTCCGGTGAGCTTGCTAAGCCACGCACGCCACCCTGTGGCGGCGGGTTGCGGGTGCGGTTCAGCGGCTTCCTGTGGATTGTTTTGGGTGTACAAAAAGCGGTATTCGGGGCCGGGTGGAATCGGCGTCAGCGTTTTAGCTGGCACAGAAATCACGGCCTGAGCTGGGTCGAAAACCGGTCGGGGCGCATGTGGAGCCTCTGGGTCGCCAACCAAGGTGATGGTGTGTTGCCCTTCATCGACGGTGATATCCAAATGTCCGGCATCAGCTACATGAGGTGTGGTGCCAGACACCGCGGGGTGGCCATAAGGATCGACGCCAACCGCAAAGTTCACAGTGCCGGAAGCTACGGGCACGTACTGGCGCTGCGGGGCGCCACCAGATGCCACAACTCCAGCCGACTCGCCCGCCGCAGCAGCGAAAGTCATGCTGTAGTACCCCGGGGCGGTTGCCGCCCAGGACAGGTGTGTGTGGGCATCGAGCGGAATATCGGTGTGCTGTGCACTATCCCGGCTGTCCACCACCACTTCGGGGGCGCCGAAGGTGCTGGTGGTGTAGGCAACAAGTGCTGCGCCGGGTGGGGTGTCAGCGGCTTGAGCATTGATGCGCATCCGCCCGCTGGCCACGTCAGTACGACCCGAATCAGCGATAACTCGCAAGCCCAACCACACCGTGTCAAGGGTGTTGTCCTCTACCAGGGGCAAAAGAGCGCCACCGTACCGAGGTAGTTGTTCCGCGAGGGCTACGACTGGGGTGTTGGGAGAAGCGGTGTGAGCAATCGTGCGGGTCAGCGACTGCTGCTCTAACAGCAGCCCATTGGTGAATACAGCGTCCGCATGGGCGGTGTCCCGCACAGCTTTGAGACCGGGTTCAAAGGTGTGCGGATCCGCCCCCAATGGGATCAGTGAGGTCACCACTGCGCGATCACCGGCGATATTTTCCACCATGTCGGCGATCAGCGGGGTGGTCGCCACGATGCTCAACGTCTCGGGTTCCTTCTGCGTAGGAATCCGGGCCGCCTCCGCAGCGTGACAACTGACCACTGCGAGCGCCGACAGTCCCACAACCACTGCCCGTGCGGTAGCAGTCAGGAAGCGACGGGTGGTCACTTGATGCCTTTCACTCCCAGGATTTTCAAGCCACCGTGGGTGGCGGCGTGGATCAGGGCAGCTCCCAGTCCGAGCAGGCCCAAAGCCGCCACGATGAGGGCCACCCACGTTTGGCTGACGCCGGTGGCAGCCAGGCTGCTGTTAGACGCTTGGTTGTTGGTGCCGGTAGTCCCGCCGGCGCCTGGGGCTGCCCCGCCCGCCGAAGGGGTGCAGGCGGTGCCGTCGGGCAGGGTGTAGGCGGTCGCGCCTGCGCTGACCACGGTGGAGCCAAGGTCAAAGTGACCGTTGGTGATGCCTTGGCTGCTGCCCACAGCAAACCGCAAGGTGGTGTCGGCGGAGATGGGGGTGCCGTCGGTGCGGGTAGCGGTCTGGCGCAGGCCCAAGGTGTACACGCCCGGCTGGGTAAAGAGCCAGTTCGGGTGGACGTGGGTATTGCGCCTGATAGCGATCGAACCGCGGGGAGTATTGTTCGCGCCACTAAACCATGTCGTGCCAACAACATTGCCGAAGTTTCCACTGGTGAAAACCTCCATGCTGCCCGGCCCGCTAAAGCTGGTCAGCTCGAAAGTGACGTCACCGGTGGTTGCGTTGAGCAAGGCTTCATCCATGGTGTTGGCGCCCAACCACGGGACTCCCTGCACCTGCGTTGCGCCGATGCTGTACACGGTGCTTCCCGCCGCAATGCCACCGATGGTGGTGTTGATGGTGCTCTTCGAGTTCTCACCGAGCGCAAAAGTGAGGCTGGCCGGATCCCGATACACGGCCGGGTGCACCGAATCATCCTTGACCACTGCCTTCAGGCCGGCGCCGGTGGTGGGGCGCGCCTGGCACTGATCGTTTGCGGCAACGCCACCAGTTTCGGCGATCGCTCGCATCCCGCCGGTGCCATCGTCGGAGGACCCGGAGCTGCCGGAGGACCCGGATTCGCTGCGCCCCGGCTGCTGCGTGACAGTGGGAGTCACCGTCGTGGTGGTGGTTGTAGTGGTAGGAGTCTTGGTGAATTCTGCCCCACCAGGGTTCGGAGCAGGGTTGGGGCGCTGCGGAGAGGGAGCCTGCACGCCCGGCGCCGTCGGATTGTCGCCCGGGGTGGCGGCAGAGCCTACCGCCCAGGTGTAACGATGCGTAGCGCTAGTAGCCTTACCGGCCGGCCCGTCACCTTCTGCCCGCACATCCATGGTGTAGATGCCGGGTTCGGTGAACATCCAATAGGCGTGGGTGTGAGCGGGTTCCGCCTGGTGCCGTACGCTACCGCTCGTCAATTCGAGTCGGCCGTCGCTCAAAAGTGGGACCAGGTCCTGGCTGAAGTTCTTCTGGGAGAACAGGAAAACCTTGCCGGGGCCGGAGACGTTGTCAAAGACAATGTCGATGGCGTTGAACCCAGTGCCCGAGACCTCCAGGGTGTCCCAGCCGGGCCACAGCAAGCCGGGCTGCTGAGTTAGTGGCAGCAAGTAGCCGGAAGTGCCGATCTCCGGCTGGGCAGCCAGGTCGCTGGACAAGGCCGCGTCATTCACCCGCAATACGACGTCTTCGGGACGGTGGCGCACTCCGAGACCCGTGATGTCTTCCTTGACTTCGAGGCTGAGCTCTGTGCCCTGGGCAGCCACCGTAAAGGCGTCAACGTGCCCGTCGGAGAGCTCAACTGTGCTGGCATGGGCTGCGGTGGCGTTGAAGGCAACCAGTCCCACTGCTGCGAGGATGGCGATGACAATGCGGTGGGCGCGCCCGATGGGGGTGCGCGCGCCGGGGGGTGATTTAGGGTGCGACATGCGTGTCCTTTGTGGTCAAGCCGAAGCGAAAGAGGGTGGCCAAAGGGTCTTTTTCACCTGATTTCAGTAATGAGAACAGGTGTCAATACGCACAGGCTACAAACAGTTGAAAACGTTTGCAATATAGTGAAAATGCAGTCAATGGGGAGTGAAAATCAACCACCCCCGATAGCACTTTTGCCATCATCTTTTGGGCAAATTACCTCCCACTTTTCCCCTGTTAGCCTTGGGTCTTATTGACAACGATTACCCCCGATTAGTGAAAACCCACCCATCACATGCGTCACAGGTCACCCTTTGCCAACCGTGGCTCGTCACAGACCGCACAACGCAAACAACCCGCCCTCACCACAAGAGGTGAAAACGGGTTGCCTAAAAGCGTGACGACGAACTACACGGAGAAACCGAGGGCGCGCAGCTGCTCGCGACCATCCTCGGTGATCATCGCCGGGGTCCACGGCGGATTCCACACCCACTTGATCGTCAGCTTGCTGGCTGCTTTGTTACCCACCACAGCCTGCTCTGCTTGATCCTCCAGCACATCCGTCAGCGGACAGGCAGGAGAGGTCAACGTCATCTCAACGACGGCTTCATCACCGTTGTGGATCCAAATGTCATAGACCAAACCCAGATCGACAACGTTGATGCCCAGCTCGGGGTCGATCACATCGCGCATGTACTCTTCGACGTCAAAGGCGCGAGCCTCATCAGCTTCGCTTTGCTCAGGCTTGACCAACTCCGCAGCGGCTGCGCGCTCAGCGGTGCGGTCTTCCATGGCAGAACCCGCAGTGGGCTCCTGCTCGGGATTCGTCTCATTCGACATAAAAGCCACCTCTCGTAGGGTGAAAGAAAAATTATGGGCTAAGGACTAGAAGGACTACTAGCCTTAAGCGTCTTCGCGGGACTCTAATGCATCACTCGTGGCGGCCTGGAAGGCTTTCCATCCCAACAACGCGCATTTCACACGGGCCGGGTACTTAGAGACACCGCCGAAGGCGACACCGTCACCGATGACCTCCGGATCGCCCTCGATCTGGCCACGGGAGGTGACCATCTCTTCGAAAGCGGCCAGCTTTTCCATCGCTTCACCAACGGGAAGACCTACGATCTCATCGGCCATCACGCTGGTGGATGCCTGGCTGATCGAACAGCCGGTGGCGTCGTAGGAAATATCCTTGACCGTCTCGCCGGACTCGTCGAGCAGCACGCGCAGGGTCAGCTCGTCGCCACAGGAGGTGTTGACGTGATGAACTTCTGCATCAAAGTCGTCTTTGAGTCCCGCATGTGAGGGGTGGCGGTAGTGATCCAGGATCACTTCCTGGTACATCGCTTCGAGGTTCAACAATCCTCCTTGAAAATAATCCCTCCATAGACCCCAGGAAGCCGGAACCTATGGAAGGAATCGTGAAAGAACCTGCGGTTACAGGCTGAAAAACTCCTTGGCGCGGGCCACCGCGGCCGCGAGACGTTCGACCTCTTCGTGAGTGTTGTAGAGGTAGAACGAGGCGCGCGCTGTGGCCTGTGCATCGAGTGCACGGTGTGCCGGCCAGGCGCAGTGATGACCGACGCGAATTGCGACGCCCTCGTCGTCGAGCACCTGACCCATGTCGTGCGGGTGCACTCCATCGAGAACGAAGCTTACGGCAGAGCCGCGCAGGTGCATATCACGAGGGCCGACGATGCGGACCCCGTCGATGGCCTGCAAGGCCTCCAGCGCATGCTCGACCAAGGCGTGCTCATGAGCGGCGATGTTATCCATCCCCAACTCGGTGAGGTAGTTTACCGCCGCCCCCAAACCGACAACCTGGCTGGTCATTTGGGTTCCCGCCTCAAAGCGTTGCGGCGGAGGCGCGTAGGTGGACGACTCCATCTTCACGATCTCAATCATGGAGCCACCAGTGAGAAACGGCGGAAGCTGCTTCAGCAAGGATCGTTTCCCGTACAGGACTCCCACCCCGCTCGGGCCGCACATTTTATGGCCAGAAAAAGCCATAAAGTCCACGTCCAAAGCGCGCACATCGACGCTCATGTGAGGCACCGATTGGCAGGCATCCAGCACGACGAGCGCGTCGACCGCGCGGGCCCGACGCACCACCTCGGCCACATCCGTGACCGCACCGGTCACGTTGGACTGGTGAGTCACGGCCACGACCTTGACACTGTCATCGAGTTCGAGGGAGTCGAGGTCGATGCGCCCATCCGGGGTTGCGGTGTACCACTTCAGGGTGGCACCAGTGCGCCGGCACAGCTCTTGCCACGGAACCAGGTTCGCGTGGTGTTCGAGCTCGCTGACCACAACGGTGTCGCCTTCGCCGACCGCCAACGCGCCTGCGCGGGAATCACCCAACACGTAGGAGATTTCATTGAGCGCGTGGGTTGCGTTCATGGTGAACGCGATTTCATCGTCGTCGGCCCCAATGAACCGTGCGATGGCTAGCCGGGCCGATTCATAGGCGTCGGTTGCTTCCTCAGCCATCTCGTAGGCGCCGCGATGCACCGGGGCGTTGCAGCCGAGCACGAAGTCGCGCTCAGCTTCCCACACGGGCAGCGGACGTTGGCTGGTGGCCCCGGAATCGAGGTAGGCCAGCGTTTTTCCGCCACGAACCGTGCGACTCAGGATGGGGAATTGAGCACGCACCGCGTCCAGGTCGTATGCCGGGGTGGGGTACGTCATCACAGGAAGCGGTCGTAACCGTGTGCCTCGAGCTCGTCGGCGAGTTCCGGACCGCCGGAGGTGACGATCTTGCCGTCGGCGAACACGTGCACGTAGTCGGGGTGGACGTAGTTCAGGATGCGCTTGTAGTGGGTGATCATTAGCACGCCACCGTTGTTGCGCTCCTTGTATTTGTTGATGCCTTCGGACACGACGCGCAAAGCGTCGACGTCCAGGCCGGAGTCGGTCTCGTCAAGCACGGCGAACTTCGGCTTCAGCAGGCCCAGCTGCAGAACTTCGTGGCGCTTCTTTTCGCCACCGGAGAAACCTTCGTTGACGGAACGCTCGGAGAAGGCCTTGTCGATGGACAGTTCTTCCTGGGCTTCGCGAACTTCTTTGACCCAGTCGCGCAGCTTCGGAGCCTCACCACGCACGGCGGTGGCGGCGGTGCGCAGGAAGTTAGCCATGGACACGCCGGGAACCTCGACCGGGTACTGCATGGCGAGGAACAGGCCGGCGCGGGCGCGCTCGTCGACGTCAAGGTCGAGCAGGTTGACGCCGTCGAGCAGAACTTCACCTTCGGTGACTTCGTACTTGGGGTGTCCGGCGATGGTGTAGGACAGGGTGGACTTGCCGGAGCCGTTGGGGCCCATGATGGCGTGGGTCTCACCGGAGTTGATGGTCAGGTTGACGCCCTTGAGGATTTGCTTGGGCTCGGCGCCGTCTTCGGTGGGGCGCACCTGTGCGTGCAGGTTTTTGATTTCGAGGGTGCTCATAGCGGTTGAAAAGTCCTTAGCTTTATGAGTTTTAAGGATGGAAATCCGGTTTACAGCGGGGTGTTTTCGAGTTCTTCGGCGATGCGGTCTTCAAGCTTTTCGCGCAGTGAAGCTACCGGGATACGGCCGATGACCTCAGAGAAGAAGCCACGCACGATGAGGCGGCGGGCCGCGTCGGCGGGGATACCGCGGGAGAGCATGTAGAACAGCTGCTCGTCGTCGAAGCGTCCGACGGTGGCGGCGTGACCGGCGCCGGCGATTTCACCGGTTTCGATTTCCAGGTTGGGAACCGCATCAGCGCGCGCACCCTCGGTGAGCACCAGGTTGCGGTTCACTTCGTAGGTGTCGGTGCCTTGGGCGTTGGAGCGGATCAGCACGTCGCCGACCCAGGCGGTGCGGGCCTCCGGCTTGTCGGAGTCCGGATCGGCCTGCAAAGCGCCCTTGTACATGACGTTGGAGCGGCAGTTCGGGACGGCGTGGTCGACCAGCAGGCGCTGTTCGAAGAACTGTCCATCGTCGGCGAAGTAGACGCCCAGCAGTTCGGCGTCGCCACCGGGCTCGGTGAACTTCACCTGGGGGACGTTGCGGACAACGCCACCGCCGAAGCAGGCCACGGTGTGGCGGAAGACGGAATCGCGGCCGAGGATGGCGCGTTCACCGGCGCAGTGCACAGCATCGTCGTCCCAGTCCTCGTGGACGACGACGGTGAGGCGGGCGTTATCGCCGACTAAGTACTCGTGGTTGTCTGCGTGGGTGCCGGTTCCGACGAAGTGGAGGTTGACGAAGGCTTCTGCGCCTTCTTCCAGCTCGATGACCAGGGCGCCGAAGGTGGTGACGTCCGGGCCTTTGCCGGTGACGGTGATGGTGATGGGCTGGTCAACGGACACACCCTTGGCGATGTGAACCAGCTGACCGCCGGGGGCGCTGCTCCAGGCTTGTGCGCCGATGCGGTCGACGGCTCCGCCGGCGCGGCCCAGGCGTGCGTCGCCCTTGGCGAGCTTTTCGACGGTGACGCCGTCTACGCCCTCAGGCACGTCGACGACGACGTCGGGGCCTTCGGCGGGTGCGAAGGTTCCGTCGTGCAGGCCACGCAGCCTGCGCAGCGGCACGAAGCGCCATACCTCGTCGCGTCCACGGGGCACCTCGAAGTCGTTGACATCGAAGGAGGTGAACAGGTCACCTTTGTTGTTGTGGTAGGTGGCGTTTTTTACGGGAGTGATTTCTGGGGTGGTCACTTTTTTAGCCCACCGATCCTTCCATCTGAAGTTCAATGAGTCGGTTGAGCTCGAGGGCGTACTCCATCGGCAGCTCCTTGGCGATCGGCTCGACGAAGCCGCGAACGATCATCGCCATCGCTTCGTCTTCGGCGACACCGCGGCTCATCAGGTAGAACAGCTGGTCTTCGCTGACCTGCGACACGGTTGCTTCGTGGCCCAGGGAGACGTGGTCGTTGCGGATGTCGTTGTAGGGGTAGGTGTCCGACCGCGAGATGTTGTCCACCAGCAGCGCGTCGCATTCGACGTTGGAGGTGGAGTGGTGTGCGTCCTTATTGACCTGGACGAGACCGCGGTAGGCGGCGCGTCCACCGCCACGGGCGACGGACTTGGACACGATGTTGGAGGAGGTGTGCGGTGCCATGTGCACCATTTTTGCGCCGGTGTCCTGGAACTGGCCTTCGCCGGCGAACGCCACGGACAGCACCTCGCCCTTGGCGTGCGGGCCGGTCATCCACACGGCCGGGTATTTCATGGTCACCTTGGAGCCGATGTTGCCATCGACCCATTCCATGGTGGCGCCCTCTTCGCACTTGGTGCGCTTGGTGACCAGGTTGTAGACGTTGTTCGACCAGTTCTGGATCGTGGTGTAGCGGCAGCGGCCACCCTTTTTCACGATGATTTCGACGACTGCGGAGTGCAGGGAGTCGGACTTGTAGATCGGAGCGGTGCAGCCCTCGACGTAGTGCACGTAGGCGTCTTCGTCGACGATGATCAGGGTGCGCTCGAACTGGCCCATGTTTTCCGTGTTGATGCGGAAGTAGGCCTGCAGCGGAATATCGACGTGCACGCCCTTGGGCACGTAGATGAAGGAGCCACCGGACCACACGGCGGTGTTCAACGCGGAGAACTTGTTGTCACCGGCGGGGATGACGGTGCCGAAGTATTCCTTGAACAGCTCGGGGTGTTCTTTGAGTGCGGAGTCGGTGTCGAGGAAGATCACGCCCTGCTTTTCCAGGTCCTCGCGGATCTGGTGGTAGACCACCTCGGACTCGTACTGAGCTGCAACACCGGCGACCAGGCGCTGCTTTTCCGCCTCCGGGATACCGAGTTTGTCGTAGGTGTTTTTAATATCCTCCGGAAGCTCTTCCCAGCTGGTTGCCTGCTTCTCGGTGGAACGAACGAAGTATTTGATGTTGTCGAAGTCGATGCCCGACAGGTCGGCGCCCCAGGTCGGCATGGGCTTCTTTTCGAAGATCTCCAGGGCCTTGAGGCGGTTGTTGAGCATCCACTCGGGTTCGTTCTTCTTGGCGGAGATGTCGGCGACGACATCTCGGCTCAGGCCACGCTGTGCGGCCGCACCGGCGGCATCGGAGTCGTGCCAACCGTAGTTGTAGGCACCAATGGACTCGATGATTTCGTCGTCAGTGCGTGGCGCGTCGGCGACCTTGTCAGCAGCTCTAGTCACGTAGGCGCTCCCTTCGTTTAAGGAGTATGGGTGATGGGCGTCAGGGGAATCAGATTCCCGTTGACCTTTGCGGGAATATGCGTGGTGCAAATGTCGTGTCCGTCAGCGATCGACGCCAGGGGTTGAATGTGCTGGCCGAACAGTTCAGCAAGGGCTTCATGTTCTGCTTCGCACAACTCCGGGTGGGCGCTAGCCACTTCACTGATGGGGCAGTGATGCTGGCATAGCTGCACTCCCCTGTCGGTGGCGCGCACCTCGGCGGCGTAGCCGTGCCGGGAGAGCACATCGGCGATGCGTTGGGCTTTTTCTTCCGGTGTCAGCGATTCGGTGTCGACCGCCTCGTTGACTTCCTGAAGAATTTTTTTCACTCGTTTGCGCGCAAATTCTTTCACCGCTTTTTCCCCGCCGGTTTCCCGCAGTGTTTCCACTGCCAGGCTCGCCAGGGAGTCGTAGTCGTGGCCGAAGCGGTCGCGACCTTTCACGGTTAGCCTAAAGGCTTTAGCCGGGCGCCCGCGCCCCTTGTTGGGTTGGCGGGCGGGGCAGGTTTCGACGAGTTCTTCCCAGGTGAGGTTGTCGAGGTGACGCCTCACGCCGGCAGCGGCTAGCCCCAGGCGCGAACTGATGTCCGCGGTGGTCAGGGGGCCGCTGGTCAGCAGGGTGCGCAGAATTGCCTGGCGGGTGTCGCCCTCAACGGTGCGATTGGCTCCTTGGGTGCTCACTGCCAGCTCAACTCCTTCCTTGCTGTTGACGCCGTCAAAACCGCCGCGCGCGCTGCACTCGGCGGTGCGGGCACGGGCGACAGCCTTCGGCAGGCACGGCACTGGTTTCGTGCGCGTGGGGCTGGAGTCGAATGCCGTCGCGATTGTGTTGCGGTGCACCCCTCGGGTGCGCGCGTGCGGTAGCGGTGGTCAAAGGTTTTTGACAACACTAGTGTTCCTTAAATCCTTCGGTAGTGCAATACGCCAGCGCACGCGCATGTTTTTTCTTAATCAATTCCCCATCAATCATTTGCTTTACTTGTTTTCCCTCACCACAGCACACTTCGAATGATGTTCAATGCCGTTGATCCCGCGGCGATATCCCCGCAACGGGATCAGCCCCAGGCAACGGCAGCCAAGCTGTCGGCTCTCCTTACCGACCGGACGCCGCGTCGAAGTTTTCCTTCAACCCTTAACAGGCGCCTGCTCGCTGCAGCGCTGCTCCCGCACGGCTGGAAAACTCCTCCGGCGCACTCCGAGTGGCATGAGCCGGCGCACACCCAGCGCCGACTACACTGAGCCGGTAATGAAGATTGTGGACAGATTGTTGAAGTTGGCGCGTGGCGACGCCCCGCGTCTCGGCACGGCCGGCTCCCGATCGCGCAGCCTGCACGTTGATGATCCGTCCTATCCCCGCACCACGATTGTTGTCGACAACTCCCCCACTGCGACCCCGGGCGGAGAAGGCGCCATGGTGCGTGCGGTCGTCGGTCACGATCTCATCCCCGTAGCAACGGCCCCCGACACCCCTGCCCCATCGCTACAACAACGCCTGCACCATCCCGGCGCACGCTTGTCCCGCCCACAGCGGGCGATGCGCTACGAGGAGCTGACCCGCTTCGCCATCATCCGGTGGCTGGGAACTCTTGGGGCTGTGTTGCTTGGTTTCGGGGCGTTGGGCGCCGGCGCGCTGCCGGTCGTCGACAATCCTTATACTCATTTCCCCGGCGGCTCGATTATGGCCCGCATGCTGCAGACATCCTCGGTGCTCTGCTACGTCGGGGTGGGCTGCATCGTCGTTGCATGGTTGCTGATGGGCCCCTTTGTCGGGGTTCGCTTCACCAGACCTGACGAACCTCCCCTACTCACCTTGTCGCTGCTACGCCGCACCGCCGCCGCCTGGATTCTTCCCTTGGCGATTTCGGCGCCCATGTTCACCCAAGATATTTATTCTTACTTAGCGCAAGGCTCGATCGTCGCCCAGGGAATCGACCCCTACAGTGCCGGGCCGGTGGACATTCTCGGTATCGAAAACCCCCTCGCCCGCAGCGTCCCGCTGATTTGGTCGCATTCCCCCTCACCCTACGGGCCGGTCGCTCTGGGCCTCGCCGCAGCAATATCGACCATCACACACGATTCCATCGTGTGGGGCATTTTTCTCCACCGCTTCATCAGCATTGTGGGTGTCGCCACCGCCGGGTGGGCCGTCTACCACTTGGCCGTCCGCTGCCGCGTGGATGCCCAGGCCGCCCTCTGGATGAGCCTGCTTAACCCCCTAGTCATCCTGCATCTAGTGGGAGGCATCCACAACGAAGCACTCTTGATCGGCTTCATGCTCGTCGGCATTGAGGTCGGGATGCGCGGTGTCGACAACCTCAAAATGAACTTGGTCGGACGGGCATGGGCGCTGCTCAGCCTCAGCGCTGCCCTCATTACTTGCGCGGGTCTCGTCAAGGTCACCGGCTTTATCGCCCTCGGATTTACCGGCATGTGGCTGGCCCGCGAACTCCGCGGCCGACAGTGGCATACCGTCACCGCGATCGGGTGCGCCGCCAGCTTCCAAATCGCCATCATGACGGCAACCATTGCCGTCGCCTCCCGGCTCACCGGCATCGGTTTGGGTTGGGTCACCGGCCAAGGAGGCGCCGCCACCATTCGCAGTTGGATGTCCATCACCACTGACGTGGGCGTCATCAGCGGCTATCTCGGCATGCTGCTCAACCTCGGCGACCACACGGAAACCATCCTGCCGCTGACCCGTGGCGCCGGACTCGCACTGGTCGGACTATTCATGCTGCGCATGCTGTGGGCCACTTATCGCGGCGCAATCCCCCCAGTTGGCGGACTCGGGGTCTCCATGTTCCTCCTCGTCATCTTCTTCCCCGTGGTCCACCCCTGGTATTTGATCTGGGCCATCATCCCGCTGGCCGCCTTCGCCAACCGCCCCCTGTTTCGCACCCCAGCCATCGCGTATTCGGCGATCGTCTCACTGCTGGTTCTGCCCCGCGGCTTGGCGCTACCCGCCAGCACCACCGCCTGGATCTACATCACCGCCGCGTTGGTGTTCAGCATCCTGATGGGCATCCTGTGGATGGTGCTGCGCAAACGCGGCATTATCAGTCTCAGCTAAACCCATCCCGACACCCCACAAAACCCCCAACTTCGGCCACCCACGCGCGTCCGAAATACTCACACATCCCAGATACGCCTAGACTGGTTCCTCGTGATTAAGACCCCAGGCACGCGTCCGGCACTCGAACTCGTCGACGTCACCAAAACTTTCGGCTCCGTTACCGCCGTCGACGGGCTCAGTTTCAGCGCCCCACCTGCCACCGTCACAGCCCTTCTCGGCCCCAACGGTGCCGGCAAAACCACCACCATCGAAATGTGCGAAGGTTTCGCCACCCCCGACCGCGGCACCATCAGTGTCCTCGGTCTTGACCCCAGCAAAGATCCCCAAGCCGTCCGCCGACGCATCGGCATCATGCTCCAAGGTGGCGGCGCCTACCCAGGCATCCGGGTCAAAGAAATGCTGCAACTGGTCGCCTCCTACAGCGCCCACCCCCTCGATGTGGATTGGCTGCTCGAAACGGTCGGGCTGAGCAAACACGCCCGCACCAACTACCGGCGTCTCTCCGGTGGCCAACAACAAAGACTCAGCCTCGCCTGCGCCCTCGTCGGCAGGCCCGAATTGGTCTTCCTCGACGAACCCACCGCCGGCATGGACGCCCAGTCTCGGCTCGCAGTATGGGAGATGATCTCCAGCCTGCGCCAAGACGGGGTCACCACCATCTTGACCACCCACCTCATGGACGAAGCTGAAGCGCTCGCCGACAACGTCGTCATCATCGACCACGGACAACTCGTCGCCCAGGGCACCCCGGACGAGCTCACCGCCAGCACCGCCGCCGGGCAACTTTCCCTAGCCACCACCAGCGCCCTCGACCTCGAGCGCGCCAACACCACCCTGCGAGCCAGTGGAGTCGACAGCCAGCTCACCCCCACCCGCCCCTTGAGCTACCGGGTAGACAGTCCCCCCACCCCAAAACTCATCAAAGCCATCGCCACAGCCGCCGCCGAACAAAACGTTCTTATTAAGGACTTCAGCGCAGCACACCGTAGCCTCGAGGACGTCTTCCTCAACATCACCGGAACGAAGATGAGGAACTAAAACACCATGAGCGACACCACCACCTTCGCACCCGGAACCTTCACCCCGGACACCAGGCGATCCAGCATCGCCTCCATGGTCGCCTCGCAGGCCATGATCGAATCCAAACTGTTTCTCCGCCACGGCGAACAACAACTGCTGAGCTTGATCATTCCGCTGCTTTCGCTGATCGCCCTGGCGAAAACCTCAGTGATCGACACCCCCAACCCCATCGATGTGGCCTTCCCCCTCACCCTGGCGATCTCCGTAATGTCCAGCGGTTTCACCGGACAGGCCATCGCCGTCGCCTTCGATCGCCGCTATGGCGCCCTCAAACGCATCGGCGCCTCCGGAGTACCGCCCTGGACCATCATCTCCGGAAAAATCGTCGCCGTCATCGCCGTCGCAATCGTGCAAACGATCATCCTCACCATCACCGCCCTCATCCTCGGCTGGCACCCCACCGCCACAGGTGTGGCCACAGCCCTGGTAGTGCTGCTGTTTGGAGTGGCAGCCTTCACCGGGCTGGGGCTGCTCGTCGGCGGCACTTTGAACGCCGAAGTCGTCCTGGCGCTGGCCAACCTCATCTGGTTTGTTCTCGTCGGCCTATCCAGCTTTGTGGTGGTGCGCTCCGCGGGCGACATTCACCCGATGCTCAACATCGTTCCCTCCGTAGCCCTCGCCGACGGCTTCGAGGAAGCTTTCATGGGCCACCTGCCCCTGATGCACATTGGCGTGCTTGCGATCTGGGCCATCCTCGGTGGCGCCGCCGCCACCAAGTTCTTCCGCTTCACCTCCAAGGACTAACGATTCACCAACGACCCAAAGACGTTCAGCTTGGCCCGCCCGGCACAGCCGGGCGGGTTTTTCGCCCCGTGAGATCGGGCACACCCGGGTGTCAGCGTCGCGCGAGAGATGCCCGAACAAAAATCATCACGCTACACTGATGTGCTGTGACTAGCACTCCAGACAACACCACCAACCCGGCCTTCGTCCCCAGCGGCTTCAGCAACCTCAAGCGCCAAAAAATCGGCGCAATGCTGGTGCTTTTGTCGCAAGCCGGCATCGTCGTGACCGGCTCCATCGTCCGCGTTACCGCCTCTGGCCTGGGCTGTGTCACCTGGCCAAACTGCCAGCCCGGATCGCTGGTGCCCGTCAAGGGTGCTGCCCCGGCACTTCACCAGGCCATCGAGTGGGGAAACCGCCTGCTCACCTTCGTCGTGGCTGCCGCAGCCCTCTACTGCTTCATTCAGGTCATGCGCGCTGGTCGCCGCAAAGAGATCAAACTTTTCGCCTTCCTGGAAGGCATCGGCGTGATCGTGCAGGCAATCATCGGTGGTATCAGCGTGCACCTGGAACTGCGATGGTGGATCGTGGCCCTGCACTTCCTGCCATCAATGATCCTGGTGTGGATGGCGGCGCTGCTCTACGAGTGGGTCAAACAGCCCGATAACGGCACCAAGGTGCAGTTCTTCCCCACCCCGCTGAAATACCTCGCCGCCGGCACCGCCACAGCGTTGGCCCTGGTCATTATCACCGGCACCATGGTCACTGGTGCCGGCCAACACTCCGGCGACACCGGGGTGGGCATGGATGGTCGACTCGATATTGACCTGGTTGCTATCGCTCACATCCACGCGCACTTCATGTACCTCTACCTGGGCTTGACCGTTGGTCTTGTGGTGGCGCTGTTCACGGTGAAAACCGCGGCAAAAACCACCCGTCTTGGGGTGATCCTCATTGGCTTCACCATCGTGCAAGCAGCGATTGGCATTATCCAATACAACTGGGGCGTGCCCCGGTGGACGGTGCCTTTCCACGTCGGACTCTCGGGGGTCGTCGTAGCCTACATGGGCTTCCTGTACGCCCAGGGCGAAAAACTCGTTGCCCCAGATGACGCCGTCGACGTGCCGGAAGAAACCACCCCGGCCTTGGTATAACCGCCTCCACGAGGTTTACTCAAAACCCACGCCACTGCGTGCTTGGCTGCAACAGTCAGGCACGCAGTGGCGTTTTCGCGACGAAAAGCCCCTGGGTGCTTATACAGTGGAAGGCATGAAAGCTCTCCACGTCAGCCGCCACGGCGGCCCCGAAGTACTCACAATCGTCGATGTTGCGGCCCCCACCCCGAACGACGACGAGGTTCTTGTCGAGGTCCTCGTCGCCGGGGTGAACTACATTGACACTTACTTCCGCGAAGGCGTCTACCGCGCCGAACCACCGTTTATCCCAGGCTTTGAGGGCACCGGGCGTGTCTTGCACGATCCGGCCGGGCAGATCGCCGAAGGAACACTAGTGGCCTGGTGTGACGCTTTCGGTTCATACGCGGAGCAGGTCTGTGTTCCCAGGGATCGGCTGGTGGCGGTTCCCCGGGGAATGGATGTAGAGGTCGCCGCCAGCATGCTGCTGCAAGGGATCACCGCCCACTATCTCACCCACGGGGTATACGAGCTGGATGAAGGGTCCTCCTGCGTTATCACCGCCGGGGCCGGTGGGGTGGGTCGCCTGGTCACCCAATTCGCCCGGCACCTTGGGGCCGATGTGTACTCGGTAGTCTCCACCGACGACAAGGAAGCCATTGCGCGCGCCGCGGGTGCCACGGAAGTCTTTCGCTACGGCGACGACCTTGCCGAGCGAATCCGCCGCGCCAACGGCGACAAGGGCGTCGACGTGGTCTACGACGGAGTCGGAAAAGATACCTTCCAAGAATCCCTCGAAGTGGTTCGCCCCCGCGGCACGGTATGCCTGTTTGGCGCCGCCTCCGGCCCGGTCGATCCGATCGATCCGCAGGTGCTCAACACCCATGGCAGCATTTTCCTCACCCGACCCAGCATCGGGGCCTGGACGGCCCAACCCGGAGAATTTAGAATGCGCGCCCAAGCGGTCACCCAGGCCATCGCCGAAGGAGTGCTCGACATTCAGGTGGGCGCCTCCTACCCGCTGGAAGACGCCGCGCAAGCTCACCGGGATTTGGAGTCGCGTAAAACCACCGGCTCGATCGTGCTGCGCATCAAAGAGGATTCCTAACCTCCCCGAGACGAAAAAAATAAGGCCGTGTGCTTCCCCCAATTCTGTGGGGCGCACACGGCCTTAAAAATGTCTTCAGCGCACTAAACAAACAGCGACGATGTCCAACCCAGCATGTTTGCCACCGTCTCCAGGCCCAAGATGGCATCAACAGACAGGGCAACGAACACCACAGCAAGGTAGTTATTCGACAGGATAAACAACTTCAAGGGCTTGACTTCGACTCCCCGCTTCACGCCCTCGTGAAGGCGAATTGCCATCACCAAGAACCACACGCCCGCGATGATTGCAGTGGCGGCATATACCCAACCGGCTGCCGGGATCAGCAGGAAGGTGGTCACCACGGTTGCCCAGGTGTATCCGACAATCTGGCGGGTCACCTCAACCTCGGATCGAACCACCGGCATCATCGGCACCCCAGCGGCGCGATAGTCTTCCTTATAACGCATGGCCAGAGCCCACGTGTGGGGCGGAGTCCAGAAGAAGATGATCATGAACAAAACGATCGCCTGCCACCAATGGGGGTTCATTCCGGCGGGCTGATTATCGACGATTACCGCCCAGCCGACCAGTGTCGGCATGCAGCCGGCCGCCCCACCCCACACAATGTTGAGTGGCGTGGTGCGCTTCAGCCATTTCGTGTAGACGAAAATGTAAAACGCGATCGTCATCATCACGAATACAGCGGCAAGCAAAGAGTGACACAGCAGCCACAGCCACAGGAAACTCACCACGGTGAGCGTCCAGGCAAAGATTGTTGCGTTGCGGTTGCTGACCGTCATCTTGGCCAAGGGGCGGCGCTCGGTCCGCTTCATCACCTTGTCGATGTCGGAATCCGCGACCATGTTAAAAGTGTTGGCCGCAGCGGCTCCCATCCACCCGCCAATAACGGTAAGCAAAATCAGGCCGATGTGGTTGGAACCACGTTCGGCCTGCAGCATGGCGGGGAATGTAGCCACCAGCAGGAGTTCAATGACCCGCGGCTTTGTCAGCGCTACGTAGGCCTTGATTGTCTCCACCTAGAGGATCCCTTCAGTGTGAAAAGTGCGCTTCCCGCAGCCCACAAAATTCGGGCGAGGAAAGCTCAACAAAAACGGCGGCGTGAGACCGCAAAGAAAATAGTCGTACGGACAGCGCTAAAAGTTCCCGCCGATTCCAACATTCCGCCTCGGGCAACCACTTTTCTGGGCATAAACCCCAGGTGGCCCCCTTCGCTAGGGCGGGCTAGTTTTCGGCGACAACGGTGCGGAACCGCATCGACCGTCCCCTAGCCTAGTCCCCCGCCGGGGCAGTTGACACTTTGGCACGCGGGGAATGCCGGAAAAGGGGGTGGTCGGTGTTTCTTACTGACCGCGCCTCTCAGGACGTCGTGACAGGCAACCCTTGGCCTGCACCAAGCGAGCTAGTTCACTATTGTTTAGGGCATGGCTTGTCCTTGCGCGCCCGACCACGATAGTGCGGGCGCTCCTGGCAAGGCACTGCCCCACACGCATCCCGCTGTCGGCGTTTAGCCTCGCGGGTGGCGGCGTGAGGAGTTCACCCAAAGAGGAGTTAGGTGGTCTCGCACAGGCGAGCCCCTTACTCATTTTCCGAACCTCATTTAAGGACCCGATGTGACCAAGTCTCGCGATTTTGACGAACTGACGAAGGCCCACTACCCCAGCGACTGGACCGACACCGACACCCTGGCGGTTGATACCGCCCGCGTCTTGGCTGCCGACGCAGTGCAGAATTGCGGCTCCGGGCACCCTGGTACCGCGATGAGCCTGGCTCCCCTCGCTTACACCTTGTACCAGCGAGTGATGCGCCACGACCCCACCGACACTGAGTGGGTTGGTCGCGACCGTTTCGTGCTTTCCTGTGGCCACAGCTCCCTGACGCAATACATCCAGCTGTACTTGGGTGGTTTCGGTCTGGAGATGGATGACCTCAAGGCGCTGCGCACTTGGGGTTCTTTGACTCCGGGCCACCCGGAGTACCGCCACACCAAGGGCGTTGAAATCACCACCGGCCCGCTGGGCCAAGGCTTGGCGTCCGCCGTCGGTATGGCGATGGCTGCCCGCCGGGAGCGTGGCCTGTTCGATCCCACTGCGCCCGCCGGGGAGTCCCCCTTCGACCACTACATTTACGTGATCGCCTCCGATGGTGACATGGAGGAAGGCGTCACCGCTGAAGCGTGCTCCCTGGCGGGCACCCAGCAGCTGGGCAACCTGATTGTCTTCTGGGACGATAACCGGATCTCCATTGAGGAGGACACTCGCATCGCGTTCACCGAGGACGTCGTGGCCCGCTACGAGTCCTACGGTTGGCAGACGCTGGAGGTCACCGGCGGTGAGAACGTCGCCGGCATCCTGCAGGCGGTCGAGGATGCCAAGCGTGATCCGCGCCCCACCTTCATTCGCCTGTCGACCGTGATTGGTTACCCGGCCCCGAACAAGATGGACACCGGCTCCGTGCACGGTGCCGCCCTCGGCGATGATGAGGTTGCGGCCACCAAGAAGGCTCTCGGTTTCGATCCTGAGGTGCACTTCCCCGAGGACGCCGACATGCTGGCTCACACCCGCGGCCTGGTGGCACGCGGGCAAGAGGCCCACGCCCAGTGGCAGAAGTCCTTCGATGCGTGGTCTGCCGCCAACCCTGAGCAGTTTGCACTGTTCCAGCGCCTGTCTACGCGCGCACTGCCGGAAAACTTCGGCGAGGACCTGCCGACATGGGATGCAGATCCAAAGGGTGTGGCCACCCGCAAGGCTTCTGAAGCCACCTTGCAGGTCCTGGCTGCCCAGATGCCGGAACTGTGGGGAGGCTCCGCAGACCTCGCCGGAAGTAACAACACCGTCATCAAGGGTGCTCCCTCCTTCGGCCCCGAGGACATCACCACCGATACCTGGACCACCAGCCCCTACGGCCGCAACCTGCACTTCGGTATCCGCGAGCACGCCATGGGCGCGATCATTAACGGCATCGCCCTGCACGGCAACACCCGTGCCTACGGCGGCACCTTCCTGATCTTCTCCGAGTACATGCGTCCGGCGGTACGTCTGGCAGCGTTGATGGGCACGGACGCCTACTACGTGTGGACCCACGACTCCATCGGACTCGGCGAAGACGGACCGACCCACCAGCCGATCGAACAGATGGCTGCGTTGCGCGCCATTCCGAACCTGTCGATGCTGCGCCCCGCCGACGCCAACGAAACCGCGGCCGCATGGAAGGCCGCGTTGGAATACCGCGAATCCCCCAAGGGCCTGGCGTTGACCCGCCAGAACGTGCCCGTGTTGGAAGGCACCAAGGAAAAAGCCGCCGACGGTGTTGCCCGCGGCGCCTATGTCCTGGTGGAAGGCTCCAAGCCGACCCCGGATGTCATCCTGATCGCCACCGGTTCCGAAGTCCAACTGGCTGTCGAAGCAGCAAAACTTTTGGAAGCCGACGGCATTGGCGCCCGCGTCGTATCCATGCCGTGTATGGAATGGTTCGCGGAGCAGCCGGAAGCCTACCGCGAAGAGGTTCTGCCTTCCTCCGTCACCGCCCGCGTGTCCGTGGAAGCCGGCATCGCTATGCCGTGGCACCAGTGGATCGGTTCCGCCGGTCGCGCGGTCTCCCTCGAGCACTTCGGCGCCTCCGCCCCGTTTGAAAAGCTCTACGAGGAATTCGGAATCACCACCGAAGCTGTTATTGCCGCGGCACACGACAGCATCAAGGCATCCAAGAACTAGTCCCCAACCGCTAGAAACTCCTTCGCCTTAACCATCCCCGTGTCAGGCGAAAGCCCGTTCCCGGCCCGTTTACGCACCTTTTCCAGCGTCCGCCCAAGCCCCAAGCTTCGGCGCCGCAAGGAATGCGAGGGCCGGGAATTTTTTCGTCTCATATACGCTGTTAGCTAACAGTGGCCACCCGAGAAAACGGCCGTGGCCCAAACCAGAAACCCACCTGTGGGAAGGATCAAGCACATATGACTGCATTGCACACCCTGGCCACCATCGGCACCAGCACCTGGCTTGACGATCTCAGCCGCGACCGAATCAACAGCGGCAACCTCGAGAAAATGATCAACGAGGTGGGGATCCTCGGAGTAACCACCAACCCCGCCATCTTCGCCGCCGCCATGGGCCAAGGAACCGCCTACGATGAGCAGCTCGCATCCTTGAGCGCCACAGGCGTGAGCGCCGACGAAGCCGTGTACACCATGGCCATCGACGATGTGCGTGCCGCCTGCGACATTTTCGCCAACACCCACGCCCACACCGGCGGTGAGGACGGTTTCGTCTCCATTGAGGTCGACCCCCGAATCTCCGACGATGCTGCAGCCACGCTGACCCAAGCCCGTCAGCTCGCGGAACGTGTCGGCCGCGACAACGTCATGATCAAGATCCCCGCCACCGAAGGATCCCTGCCGGCCATCTCCGACGCACTCGCCGAAGGCATCAGCGTCAACGTGACCCTGATCTTCTCCGAAGCCCAGTACCGACAGGTCGTGGCCGCCTACATCGACGGCATCAACCGAGCCGCCGACGCCGGCATCGACGTATCAACCATTCGCTCGGTCGCCTCCGTCTTCGTGTCCCGAATCGACACCGAAGTAGATAAGCGCCTCGAAGCCATCGGCACCGACGAAGCGTTGGCGTTGCGCGGCACCGCCGGACTGGCCGGCGCACAGGCCTGCTACGCCGCCTTCAAGGAACTCTTCGACCAAGCAGACCTCCCCGAGGGCGCTCACCTGCAGCGCCCCCTGTGGGCCTCCACCGGAGTGAAAAACCCGGAATACCCGGACACCATGTACGTCACCGAGCTCGCCGGCCCCAACACCGTAAACACCATGCCGGAAGCCACCATCGACGCAGTGCTCGACCACGCCGAATTCTCCGGCGACACCCTCACCCCGGCCACCACCCAAGCCCGCGAAAAACTCGCCGCCCTCGATGCGGTTGGCATTGACCTGGCTGACGTGTACGCCACCGTCGAACGCGAAGGCGTCGAAAAATTCGTCGATTCCTGGACTGCACTACTGTCTGAGCTTGGCGACAAACTCGAATCCCACGCCCAAGGCTAGAATCAGTTCAGGTAACCCCGGCGAGACTCACCACCTTTGCGCCCACCCGGGCGCAGCATGGCGAGTCTCGCCCCCTGAACTTTTCCCACCCCTCCGATTCGCACTGCGCGAAATCGGCATCGATAAAGATGTTCTCGAAGAATCGACGCGGAAAAAACTATTGTGAATAACTCCCTGACCGGTATCCCCCACGGCGCCGAATGGTTCAACCCCCTGCGCGACACCGAAGACAAGCGCCTGCCCCGCATCGCCGGCCCCTGCGGCATGGTGATCTTCGGCGTCACCGGCGACTTGGCATACAAGAAGCTCCTTCCGGCGATCTACGATCTCGCCAACCGCGGGCTCTTACCTCCCGGATTCTCCCTCATCGGATATGGCCGCCGCGACTGGAGTAAACAAGACTTCGAGGAATACGTCCTCGGTGCCGTCAAAGACGGCGCCCGCACCGACTTCCGCGAAAACGTGTGGCAACGACTCGCCGAAGGCATGTTCTTCGTCAAGGGCAACTTCGACGACGACAAAGCCTTCGACACCCTAGCTGACACCCTCAAGGACCTCGACGACCAACGAGGAACCGCCGGCAACTGGGCCTTCTATCTGTCGGTGCCGCCAGACTACTTCTCTGACGTCTGTCACCAGCTGGAACGCTCCGGCATGGCCAAAGCCCAAGGATCCTCCTGGCGTCGTGTCATCATCGAAAAACCCTTCGGGCACGACCAAGAATCCGCCACGAAACTCAACGAGATCGTCAACAGCGTTTTCCCCGAGGATTCGGTGTTCCGCATCGACCACTACCTGGGTAAAGAAACAGTCCAGAACATCATGGCGCTGCGCTTCGCCAACCAGCTGTTCGACCCGCTGTGGAACAACCACTTCATCGACCACGTGCAAATCACGATGGCCGAAGACATCGGCCTGGGAGGCCGCGCCGGATACTACGACGGTATTGGCGCCGCCCGCGACGTCATCCAAAACCACCTCCTGCAGCTCCTAGCACTGGTGGCAATGGAAGAACCCATCGCTTTCACCCCCCAAGAACTCCAATCGGAAAAAATTAAAGTCCTTAAAGCCACCTCGCCGGTCTACCCCCTGGCGAAAACCACCGCCCGCGGCCAGTACGCGGCCGGCTGGCAAGGCAGTGAATATGTCGTCGGATTGCGGGAGGAAGAAGGCTTCGACCCGGAATCCACCACCGAAACCTACGCCGCCTGCACCCTGCAGATTTCCAACCGACGGTGGGCGGGCGTTCCTTTCTACCTGCGTACCGGCAAGCGTCTTGGCCGACGGGTCACCGAAATCGCGCTGGTGTTCAAGCCGGCACACCACCCCCCATTCGGAAACACTCAGGCACCAGAAGAACTGCATAACGCTGTGGTCATCCGGGTGCAGCCCGACGAGGGCATGCTGATGCGTTTCGGCTCGAAGGTCCCCGGCTCCACCATGGAAGTTCGAGACGTCAATATGGACTTTTCCTACTCGGAGGCTTTCACGGAGGAATCGCCCGAGGCCTACGAGCGGCTCATTCTAGACGCGCTGCTCGACGAATCCAGCCTGTTCCCCACCAACGAGGAAGTCGAATTGTCCTGGAAGATCCTCGACCCGATCCTCGAGTACTGGGGTCAGCGGGGCCGGCCGGAAGAATATCCCGCAGGCTCCTGGGGGCCGGAATCCGCAGAGCGGATGCTGGCACGAGACAACCGCACGTGGCGTCGTCCTTAAAGACGTCAACTCCCCTTTCAACGGAATTTTTGCTGCTACGCCTGAGGACAACGACGTGAAAATCGAACTACCCGACACCAGCACCCGAGATATCTCCAAAACTCTGGTGTCCATCAAGGAAACAGCCGGTCAGGTCGCGACCGGTCGCGTGCTAACGCTGATCGTTGTGGTCTCCAGCGACGACGACATCGATTGCCTGATTCATGCGACGTCCGAAGCTTCCCGAGAGCACCCTTCCCGCGTGCTGATGCTGGTCACCGGCGACGAAAACGCCGAAACCAGTCGCATCGACGCCAAGGTGCTCATCGGCGGCGACGCCGGAGCCAGTGAAATCGTGGTGATGAAACTGGAAGGTGAGGTGTCTGAGCATCTCGAATCTGTCGTCACTCCCCTGCTGTTACCGGATACTCCCATCGTCGCCTGGTGGCCGAGTGCCGCCCCGGTTGATCCCTCCGCCGACCCGATTGGTCGCATCGCCCAGCGGCGCATCACCGACGCGTTGTATGACCCGCCGGAGGACTCCATCTATCGACGACGCAACCACTACACTCCGGGTGACTCCGACATGGCGTGGGCGCGAATTACCCCGTGGCGGGGCATCGTCGCCTCCACCATGGATCAGCCCCCGCACGAAGAAGTACTCGACGCCCGAGTCTTTGGCCCCGCAGGCTCCCCTTCTGTGGATTTGGCGGCCGGCTGGCTAGCCGACCGGCTCGGCGTGAACATCGTGCGTGAGTCCACCGGCCAAGATCCAATCCCCCTCGACGCAGAAGGCAAGGGCTGTATCCCGCTGACCAAGGTGGAGTTGATCAGGAAAAATTCGATCATCACCATTGAGGTCACCGATGCGACAACGATGACCGTCAACGTCCCCGGTAAAGCCCCTGCGCTTGTCGCGTTGACCCGCCGTAGCCAAGCGGATTGCCTGGCCGAAGAACTCCGCCATCTCGACCCCGATTTGGCCTATGGGCGAGCACTTCGCGGACTCAACCGGGTGCGCTACGTCGACACCTTCAACCTCTAAGGATCCTTTCGTGTCTTTGTCTGCTCCGACCAGCTCCGCATACACCGATGTTTCCGTGTTAGCGCGCCACGCGGCCGCCCAGCTCAACGAACTGATCGCGATCGCCCAAACCACCGGTGGCGTCCACGGCGATCATCATGCGCGCGTCGTCCTTACCGGCGGTACTGCCGGCATCGCGACGCTGAAGGCGATGCGGGAAATTTTCGACGAACAACAGGCCGGAGGTGGCGCCAGCCACCAACTCATCGACTATTCCCGGGTGCATTTCTTCTTCGGCGATGAGCGCAACGTAGCAGTTGATCATCCCGATTCCAACGAAGGTCAAGCCCGCCAGGCGTGGCTGGATCACGTGCCCGTGCCCGAGGCCAACATTCATAGTTTCCAGCTAGGCACTTTGAGCCTTGAGGATTCTGTTTCTGCCATGCAGGAAAAGATCGCAAACTTCGCCCCCCAAGGCTTCGATGTTCACCTGCTCGGAATGGGCGGTGAGGGGCACATTAATTCCTTGTTCCCCCATACCGCGGCCTTGGCAGAACAAGACCAGCTCGTCGTTGCTGTCACTGACTCTCCTAAGCCCCCCGCCGAGCGCGCTACCCTGACGCTGCCTGCAGTCAACCGTTCCGCGAAGGTGTGGTTCCTCATCGCTGGGGCAGGTAAAGAAGAAGCACTATCCGCGGTACTTGATCGTGGCGATGCTGCCCAATGGCCGGCAGCAGGCGCCGCAGGATTGCAGTCCACACACGTATTCGCCACTGAAGATGCCTTCGATGCTACCTACCGCCCGGCAGTGATCATCGACTAACAGCCATTGGCTCACTTTGACCTCCCCTTCCCGCGTAAGCACTTGCGGGTACGGGGAGGTTTTCAGCTCATCGGCCGTTTTCAGCGAATGACACCACCACCATGGCGTGATCTGATTTTTCACCAGGTCGAACTAGCGCTTTGGTGACGGTGAAGTCTTGGGTGCTGTAGAGCACGTGGTCGATGACGGTGCGGGCTAGCTTTGGCCGATTTGCATCCCAGGTGCCTCGGTTGAGGGGGCTGACGGCGTCCAAAGCATCAGAGACCCCGCCTAAGGTGGCCATGGGACCGTGGCGGTTGGTGGCGTTGAAGTCCCCCATCACGATGGTGGGTCCTTCCGCCTTGGCCACCAGATCGCTGATTTCCTGCAAATCACCCCGCCACTGCTCCATCCCATAGGGCACCGGTGCCATGGTGTGAATGCCGATAAACGTTGGTGCGGTGGGCGTGTCAGGGGCAGATAGTTTTAGGGTGCCCCAGGTCATGAGTTCACAGTGCTGCTCGAATTTCATGCTTCGATAAGCACCGCGCCGAATCACGGTGACTGGCCTGGCCCCGCTGCCGAAAAATTCGGTCTGATCGATGGAGTACTCGGCGGGTCGCAGCCCCGCTTCCGCAAGCAATGCCGCGGTGGAGTCGTTTTCTCCAGGGGCAAAACCCCACTCCGGGATTACTGCGATGTCTGCATTGTGGGTGGTAAACATGACTCGCAGATCGCGTGGGGTGAGGTTTGCTTGGGCGTTGTAGGCAACAACCGTGAGTGTCGGTTTCCTGGTGGGATCAACCGCGGGCGTGGGGTATGGGGAGATAAACACCGCAGCCATCCAGCACGCCGCCGCTAGCAGAAGCACGAGTGGAGAGGCCCATCGGCTTAACTTGGGCGCAGGTATGCGCCCCTTGGGGCGCCGCACGACAATGATCAGCGACCACACGACCGCAACAGCGAGGCTTGCGGCACAGAGCAGCTGGGGAAAACTGAGCAGCTGGGCGCCGAAAAGTTGGGTGCTTAACCACTGCGACAACGCTCCTGCTGGAAGAAAAGCGAAGGATATTGCGAGGAAAAGCCAGCCCGTGGCGCATACGAGTCCCGCTAGCCACACGCCAAAACTGAAACGGTCATTGCGTCGTTCCGGAGTGCCCCGGTTGTCAGTCGCGCGCGTGGTCATTGCGTACCCCTGGGTGCTGTTGTTGGACACAGCGAAGCTTGGCGTTTGTCGTCACTACAAACCTTAATGACTCTGGCATTATTTAGGGTGCTTTTTGCCCTCATACCCCCAAATGGTGCACCACACGTGCTGTCACCCTAAGGAGCGATGGCATCGGGGCATAGAAAAATCCCCAACGCCTGCGGCTAACCATTAAAAATAACGGTGACCGCCAAGGCGCGGGGAGGTTTCGGAACTCGCTGGAAGCGCAGCCCATCCTGAGCAGATGAGTGTGAGCTTCTAGGCGTTTTAGGCGTAGGCCTGGATCAGGTTCAGTCCGATGATGCAGCCCAGCCAGATCAACGCGGTGATGATCGTGACGATGTCAAGGTTTTTCTCAACCACGGTCGAACCGGACAGGTTCGACTGGACGCCGCCGCCGAACAGGCTAGACAGGCCGCCACCTTTGCCCTTGTGAAGCAGGACAAACATGGTCATCAGCAGGGAAGAGATCACGAGAACGATCTCGAGGGCAAGAGTCATGAAGATTATTCCTTGACGAGTTTATGGGTCGGTGCGCGACGCCACGTACTGTAAATCAGAGTAGAACTGTATTTCTTTTGGGGCCGCGTCGCCTTTGGGCGCCGCATGTCCACAATCAACTCCAGCCACTATACACCACCACTGTGGTGGGGCGATGGTTTGGCTGGGGCGTGGCGCACCCGCATCGACGCTGCTGACACGGGTGCTACGCGTGTGAATGATGTGGCACTATCCGCTGTTGCGTAGCGCCGTCGCCAAACCGTTCATGGTGAGTCGAATACCGGTGGACACAATCTCCCGTTCGTCTCCGGCGCGGTAGCGGCGCAGCAATTCCAGCTGGATGACGTTCAGGGGCAACAGGTAGGGGTAGCGAGTTCGCACGCTACGCGCCAGCATCGGGTTGTCCTCCAGGAGACTTTCGGCGCCAGTAACGGCGAAGAACATGTCCTTGGTCAGCTCGTATTCTTCCGCGATTTTGCCGAAGATTCGTTCACGGGTGTCCACGTCGGCAACCAGGGTGCTGTACAGCCCAGAGACGTTCATGTCTGCTTTGCTCATCACCTGGGCCATGTTCGACATCACGGAGCTGAAAAATGGCCAGGTGCGGTTGAGTGTTTGCAGCTCTTCCAGGCGGGTGGCGTCGTCGCCGACCCACTGTTTGATGGCGGTGCCGACACCGAACCAGCCGGGCAGCATGGCGCGAGATTGCGACCACGACAGCACCCAGGGGATGGCGCGCAGATCGGAGATGCTGTTGGTCTGCTTGCGCGACGCCGGCCGGGAGCCGATGTTCAGTGATCCGATCTCTTGCAGCGGCGTTGAAGTCGTGAAGTACTCGATGAAACCAGGGTCTTCATGCATGAGGTTGCTGTAGACCTGGCGCGATGCTTCGGCGATCTCCGCGACGATGCGGTAGGCCCGCTCAGGGTCGGTGAGATCGTTGACCGACAGCAGTGATGCTTCCAGGGTGGCGGCAACGAGCGCTTCGAGGTTTTTGCGCGCAGAAAGAGGGTCGCCGTATTTGGCGGAGATGATTTCACCTTGTTCGGTGACGCGCACTGCGCCCCGCACAGCCCCTTCCGGTTGGGCGAGGATGGCGTCGTAGGTGGGCCCGCCACCTCGGCCGACGGTGCCGCCACGGCCGTGGAAGAAACGCAGCCGCACATCGTTATCCCGGCAGGCTGCGACGATGGCCAGTTCCGCGTCGTAGAGCGCCCAGTTGGCGGCCAGGTATCCGCCGTCCTTGTTGGAGTCGGAGTATCCCAACATCACCTCTTGCAGGTTGTTGCGCTGCTCCAGGTAGTCGCGGTAAACCTCAACGGACCAGAGCGCGCGCAAAATATCTGCGCCGGCGGCAAGGTCGTCGATGGTTTCAAATAGGGGGATGATGTCGATGTCGCCGCGCAGGCGGGTGCCGTCGACGCTGATCATGCCGAATTCTTTGGCCAGCACCATCGGCTCGAGAATGTCGGACACGGAGGTGGCCATCGAGATGATGACGTGTGGGATCATGCGGGGCCCGAAGGTGTTAACGAGCTGGCTGGCGGTGCGGAAGATTCCGAGTTCGCGCTCCACGGCCTCGCTGAACGGGGCGTGTATCCGCGGGATAAGCGGGCGGGGGCTGAGCAGCTCCCTGCTCAACAGTGCGATCTTGTCCTCCTCCCCTAGTGCTGCATAGTTTTGGCAGACCCCGGCTGTGGCGAATACTTCACCCAGGGTTTGTTCAAAGGAGTCGGAGTTTTGGCGCAGATCCATCGAGTACAGGTGGAAGCCGAAACTGTCGACTGCGGAACGGATTCGGGCGAGTCGGTCGTCTGCAATCAGCCCGTCGTGGTTGTGTCGCAGGGAGTGGTCGATGATGGCGAGGTCGTTGGCGAATTCTTCCGCGCTGTTGTAGGGCTCGTGGACGCGGTACCAGGTGCCTTCGACGGCGGTGTCGCCGAGCGCTTGGGCTTTGGTGGCGTTCATTCTGCCCCGCAGGCCATGCACTGCCCGCCGGTAGGGCTCGTCGACTCGGCTGGGAACGTCGTCGTGTCCTTTGGTGGCCAAGGCGACCAGTTCGACTGTGGGGTTGGTTAGCCGGTCCGAGAGGCTGAGTTCGTGTTCTAGGGCGTGGAGTTGCTCGATGTAGAAGGTGAGGACGGTGTCTGCCGCGCGGGTGGTGGCGTAGGTGAGGGTGTCGGCGGTGACGTAGGGGTTGCCGTCGTGGTCGCCACCGATCCAGCTTCCAGGCTGGATCATGGGGGTGCGCGGGATGTCTTTGCCGTAAAGTTTTTCCAGCATGACGGCGACGTCATGGTTGATCGCGGGGATTTGTTCGAGCAGGCTAAGCGTGTAGTAGCGCAGCCCGACGTCGACTTCGTCTTCGATACGGGGCCGGGCGACACGGATCAGTGCTGTTTGGAGCAGCATGGAGATTCGCCGGCGCATGTCTTTTTCGATGTCGGCGAGGTGTTTGTCGGTGCGGGCGCCGTGCGGTTTGGCCAGGATTTCGTGGCGTTTGGCCAATAGTTCCAGGATGTGGGCTTGGGCGTCGAAGACGGTACGGCGCCGCGTTTCGGTGGGGTGTGCGGTGAGCACTGGGGCGACTTCTGCGTGGCGCATGATGTCGGCGACGTGGTGGGCGGGCACCTCGGATTGGGCAAGTTTTGTGGCGGTGGCTTCCAAGGAGGAGTTGGGGGCCGGCTGCCCTTCGTCGAGGGCCCGTTGGGCTGCTTCGTAGTCGTGGAGGTCTTCGACGACGTTAACTAGGAGCGCGAAGTGGGAGAAGGCACGAACCACGGGCAGCATGGCTTGGGGTTCGAGGTTGTTGAATAGTTGTTGCAGCTCGGAGATGTCGGCGTCACCGCGGGCGATGGCGAAGCTGGTGCGGCGGGCGGTTTCGACGAGGTTGAAGGTGTCGTCGCCTTCTTGTTCACGGATGGTGTCGCCGAGGATGCGGCCCAGGAGTCGAATGTCTTCGCGGAATAGGTCGTGCATGGTTTTCGAACTTTCCAGGGGGTTGGGGTGGGTGGCCGAGAATGGTTCAAGCCGCCCGTTGCTGGCCTGTGGGTGTTCCCGCTCCCGGGCGGGAGTGGTCCATGGTTGACGCAGCGTGGGGCGGCTTGACGCTTTTCAGCCTAGGTGGCTGTGGTGGGTTTGTTAGATCGCGGTGGCAGCGTTGGCTGCCAGCTTGGCGAATGCTTCGCCGTCGAGGGATGCGCCACCGACGAGGCCACCGTCGACGTCGGGCTGGCCTACGATTTCGGCGACGGAGTCGGCCTTGACGGAGCCACCGTAGAGGATGCGCATGCCGGCGGCGACGTCGTCGTTAGCGAGTTCGGCGATGGTTTCGCGGATGGCTTTGCAGACCTCTTGTGCATCGGCGGCGGAGGCAACTTTGCCGGTGCCGATGGCCCATACGGGCTCGTAGGCGATGACGGTCTTGGCCAGGTCCTCGGCGTTCAGGCCGGCAAGCGAGGCTTTGGTTTGGGTGACCACGTAGTCGACGTGGGTGCCGGCTTCGCGAATGTCGAGGGGTTCGCCGACGCAGACGATGGGGCTGATGCCGTTGTCGAGGGCGGCGCGGGCTTTGGCGGCGACGAGTTCGTCGGTTTCGTGGTGGTATTCGCGACGCTCGGAGTGTCCGACGACAACCCAGGTGCAGCCGAGCTTGTTGAGCATTTCGCCGGAGATTTCGCCGGTGTATGCGCCGGAGGCGTGCTGGGAGAGGTCCTGTGCGCCGTAGGTGATCTGCAGGGAGTCTGCTTCGATGAGGGTTTGGACGCTGCGCAGGTCGGTAAACGGTACGGTGACGGCGACGTCGACCTTTTCGTAGTATTCCTTGGGCAGTGCGAAGGCGAGTTTTTGGACGGTGTGGACGGCCTCAAGGTGGTTGAGGTTCATTTTCCAGTTGCCGGCGATCAGCGGTTTACGTGCCATAGGTGGTCACTTGTCCTTGTGTTGGGGGTTGGGGTGTGGGTTTGGTGGGCGGGCCCCGATGCCCGTTGGTGGGTGTGGGGCCCGCGTGGTGTGGGTGGGGTGCTTACTCGGAGAGCACTGCCACGCCGGGCAGGGTTTTACCTTCGAGGAATTCCAGGGAGGCGCCGCCGCCGGTGGAGATGTGGCTGAAGCCCTCTTCGTTGAGGCCGAGGGTGCGCACGGAGGCGGCGGAGTCGCCGCCGCCGACGACGCTGAAGCAGCCGTTGGCGGTGGCTTCGATGATGGCTTGGGCGACGCCGCGGGTGCCGTCAGCGAAGGCCGGGAATTCGAAGACGCCCATGGGGCCGTTCCAGAACACGGTCTTGGCGTCGTGGAGGATTGCGGCAAACTTCTTGACGGTTTCGGGTCCGACGTCCAGGGACATCCAGCCGGCGGGGATGCCGTCGAGGTCGACGATCTTCTTTTCTGCGTCCTTGTCGAACTTTTCGGCGGCGACCAGGTCGACGGGCAGCTGGATCTTGTCACCGTAGGTGTCGAGCAGCTTCTTGCAGGTGTCGATCATTTCTTCCTGCAGGAGGGATTCTTGGACGTTGTGGCCCTGGGCGGCCAGGAAGGTGTAGCACATGCCGCCACCGATGATGAGGGTGTCGGTTTTGGGGGCGAGTGCTTCGATGACGCCGAGCTTGTCGGAGACTTTGGAGCCACCGAGGACGACGACGTAGGGCTTGGCCGGTTCGTCGGCGACCTTGTGCAGGACGGTGATTTCTTTTTCAACCAGTCCGCCGGCGTAGTGCGGCAGGCGCTTGGCAACATCGTAGACGGATGCTTGGGCGCGGTGGACGACGCCGAAGCCGTCGGAGACGAAGGCGCCACCTTCGTCGGTCAGGGCGACGAGCTGGTCGGCGAAGGCGCCGCGCTCTGCTTCGTCCTTGGAGGTCTCCCGGGGGTCGAAGCGGACGTTTTCGAGCAGCAGGATGTCGCCGTCGTTGAGACCGTTGGCGCGCTCGTGGGCGTCTTCGCCGACGACGTCGCTGGCCAGGGCAACGTACTGGCCGAGAGCTTCGGACAGTGCTTCGGCGACCGGGGCGAGGGAGAATTTCTCGTTGACTTCACCCTTGGGGCGGCCGAGGTGGGCCATGACGATGACTTTGGCGCCGGCCTCGGACAGGGCCTTGAGGGTGGGCAGGGATGCGTTGATACGACCAGCGTCGGTGATTTCGCGGTTGTCGTTCAGCGGCACGTTAAAGTCGCTGCGAACCAGCACGTAGCGCCCTTCGACACCGTCGTTGATCAGATCTTGCACGTTTTTCACAGCCATGAACTCTCCTCAAGGATGGCTTCCGCCCCTGTTGGGGCGAAAAAAGTTTTGTTTTTTGGGGTGTTGCTGGGGTTTTCCCGACCGACGACAATCTGCGCTGTGCGCGGTGTGCGCGCGGTGCTTTGTGGCGCGCCCCGGTGTGGGTTGGGGTGACCCCATGCCGTATTCGATTATCCCAGATATGGCTACGGCCCGGGGTCGGTGTGCCGGAGCACACCCCCGGGCCGTTAGCGGTGGGTGACGCCGCGCGCGGTGGACGCTGCGGAATCAACGGGTGAATAGTTCCTGCGGGCTGCGGGCACCGCTGTTTAGCGGTGAGGGCAGGCCCGGGAAGGGTCACCCAACGCGCTACCAGCGCGTTGGGTGGAGGGTGCGCGCGAGTTAGAGGCGCTCTGCGACGTACTCGGTGAGGGTGACCAGCTGGTTGGAGTAGCCCCACTCGTTGTCGTACCAGGACACAACCTTGACCTGGTCGCCGATGACCTTGGTCAGGCCGGCGTCGAAGATGGAGGCGTGCGGGTCGGTGACGATGTCGGTGGAGACCAGCGGATCCTCGGAGTAAGCCAGGATGCCCTTGAGGTCGCCCTCAGCGGCTTCCTTGATGGCAGCGTTGACGTCTTCCACGGTGACCGGCTTGGCGGCGGTGAAGGTCAGGTCGGTGGCGGAGCCGGTGGGAACCGGAACGCGCATAGCGTAGCCGTCGAGCTTGCCTTTGAGCTCCGGGAGGACCAGGGCGACAGCCTTAGCTGCACCGGTGGAGGTCGGAACCATGTTGATGGCGGCAGCGCGGGCGCGACGCAGGTCGCGGTGCGGTGCGTCCAGCAGACGCTGGTCGCCGGTGTAGGCGTGAACGGTGGTCATCAGGCCACGCTCGATGCCGAACTTGTCGTTGAGCACCTTTGCCATCGGGGCGAGGCAGTTGGTGGTGCAGGATGCGTTGGAGATGACGTTGTGGTTCTCCGGATCGTAGTCGGTGTGGTTAACACCGACGACGAAGGTGGCGTCCTCGTTCTTGGCGGGAGCGGAGATGATGACCTTCTTGGCGCCGGCCTCGAGGTGGGCCTTGGCGGCGTTGGCGTCGGTGAAGAAGCCAGTGGACTCGATGACGATGTCGACGTTGTGCTCGCCCCACTTCAGATCCTTGGGATCGCGCTCTGCGGAGACGAAGATGCGGTGGCCGTCGACGGTGATGGACTCGTCGTCGAAGGTGACCTCCTTGCCCAGGCGACCCAGGGTGGAGTCGTACTTGAGGAGGTGGGCCAGGGTCTTGTTATCGGTCAGGTCGTTGACAGCAACGATCTCGAGGTCGGCGCCACGCTCAGCGGCGGCGCGGAAGAAGTTACGGCCGATACGACCGAAGCCGTTAATACCAACACGAACAGTCACAGTGTTCTCCTAAGTAGGGTTCGAGGGTTCGCACTCGAGTCGATGCCGGTGGCACCGTTCGGGTGAAAGCCCCATGTGGGAAGATGTCCGGTTTCGTTCACTACTTCGTTGTGTGGCGTCCGGCCATCCGTTGGTTCCCACTGTACTGACGCGCCCCACACGCCGTCGTTCGCGCGCCACGAAAGACCGCTTCACGGGGCTTGCCACGCCCCCATGGGTTTTTTCAACTGTGGTTTCGGGGAATTTTTTGTGGACTTCGAACGCCGGCCAACGCGCCACTCCCCCGTCTCGTACTGGCGTTTTCACCGACACGCACCCTAGTTTGGGGGTGAGGAGAGTGCACGACTCCATATTTTCGGACACTCAGGTGTGTCCCTCAACAACCACCCCACAACCACTGTGAGACTAGACACAATTTGAGCAATAGCCGGTTTCCGACACTCCACACTGTCGTTTTTGGTTCTGCCCGATTGTGTGTGAAACGTGTCCGGATGTGTTCGATCCCCCTCCCCACACGACACCCCACCGGCCACCCAGCCCGTCGCCCCCGCCCCGGGCGCCACCCCAATCCGCCACGGGTCACCCCCACACGGCGCAGCCCCTACTCGTTATCCGCATCCTCCTCCAGCGCCCGCACCGCGGCCTGCGTATCCGGGATCCCCAAATCCTTCGCCCGCTTATCCGCCATGGAAAACAGGCGGCGAATACGGCCCGCGATCGCATCCTTAGTCAACGGTGGATCAGCCAAATGGCCCAACTCCTCCAACGAGGCTTGGCGATGCTCCACACGCAACGCACCCGCCTCCGCCAGGTGCGCCGGCACATCCTCAGCCAAAATCTCCAACGCCCGCTGCGCACGCGCCGCCGAATGCTCCGCAGCCCGCGCCGAACGCCGCGTATTGGCATCATCAAAATTCGCCAAACGATTATTCGGCGCACTCGCCTGCCGGGTGAGACGATGATCCTCCCACATAATCCGGGAAGAATGCGCACCCAAGCGGGTCAACAACGCAGCCACACTATCCGCATCCCGCACTACAACCCGATCCGCACCCCGGGTCTCCTTCGCCTTGCACGCCACATTCAACCGGCGCCCAAAACCCACAAAAGCCATCGCCACCTCAGCACAGGGGCACACCACCTCCAGCGCCGAAGAACGACCCGGATCAGTAATCGACCCCCGCGCCAACAACGCGCCCCGCCAAGCGGCCTCAGCATCACTAATCGTGCCGGTCACCACCGCCGGCGGCATCCCCTTGACCAAAAAACCACTGCGGGTCACAAGGCCCAACTCCCGCACAATCGTCGGCACCTTATCGTGCACATGCAACTCAAAACGCGCAGGCTTACGCCCCGTCCCTGGAATATCCTTCATCGTGGTGTTGCGCACCCCGAACTCCTGCACAAACAACTGCTGCACATATTCAGCGATCGCGCGCGTCGGAAAATCCACACTCAACACCTGCTGTGGCACCTCAGCAGGAGTCATCGACGCCACCCGCACGATGGCAGCCAATTCCGACCGCACGCACTCCTGCGAGTGAGATGCGAGAGCCAGCAGCTCATCTTTCAAAGCGTAGGTGATATCCACAACCAAAAATTTCCTGTTGAATCCAACAAACCGACAAGGCACGTCGCCAAAACAACGTCCGTTCATCATGCCAGAAACCGCACAAAGCCTGCGGCCCCAGGCCACCAACTACCCCTAGCGGGCACACTCCGCAGCCAACGCACGCGCCAGCTTCACCGGATCATGCCGACCGGTCAACGCGCCCGACGCATCCATCTCAGCCACATCGTGCATACACACCGACGCACCCACCCCCGCCGCCGCGCGCGCCAAATGCGTGCGCTCCGACGTGGAGGGAATCGCATTCGAATCGACCACAATCCGATCCACCCTCAAGGCCGGCGCATGCTGCGCCAACATGTGAATGTGGCGTTCGGCCGAAAAACCAGCGGTCTCCCCAGGCTCCGACATCAAATTCAGCACCACCACCTTCAACGCCTGAGAACGAGCAATAGCCTGCACCACATCATCGACCAACACGTGCGGAATCACCGAAGTAAACCACGAGCCGGGGCCCAAGGTCACCATGTCGGCACGCATAATCGCATCCACGGCATCCGGGCAAGCCCGCGGCGAATCCGGAATCAACCGCACCCTCCGCACCCGACCCGGCGTCGACGCCACCGACACCTGGCCGCGCACCGGACGCATAATCCGCGGATCATCATCCAGCCCAGACACATCGGCTTCAATATCCAACGGCTGATCCACCACCGGAACCACCCGCCCGCGACAACGCGCCAACTCGGCCACCCGATCCAACGCAGCCACCCGGGAACCCAACACGTCAGTCAAACCGGCAATCAACAAATTCCCCACCGCGTGCCCCGCCAACGCACCATGGCCACCAAATCGGTGCTGCAACACCTCCTCCCACAAGCGACCATCCGGCGAATCAGCACTCAGCGCCGCAATAGCCATCCGCAAATCACCCGGCGGAATCTGCCCCAACTCCCGCCGAATCCGGCCCGAAGAACCGCCATCATCCGCCACGGTCACCACCGCAGTGATATCCGGCAAATCCAAATACCGCGCCGCCCGCAACGTCTGAAACAACCCATGGCCACCACCCAACGCCGCCAAAGACTGCAACCGACAATCAGAACCGTTGTCTACCATGTCCAAACCTTTCCGCGCTGCCACTAATCCCGATTGATGTCGCGGTGAATCACCGACACATCCAAACCGTCCTGGCTGGACAAACGCTTCGCCAAAGCCTCAGCCACAGCCACAGAACGGTGATGGCCACCAGTACAACCCACCCCCACCGTCACGAAATTCTTCCCCTCCCGCGCATAACCCGGCATCATATTCGTCAACATCGTCACAAAAGAATCCAAAAAGTTCTGCGCCTCAGGGCGACTCAACACATACTCGGCCACCGGCGCATCAACACCGCGGCCACCACGCAACTCAGGCACCCAATAAGGATTCGGCAAAAAACGCATATCCACCACAATGTCCGCATCCTGCGGAGCACCGTGCTTAAAGCCGAAGGACTGCACCGTCACATGCTGACGCTGCGAAGCCAACGTCGCAAACGAGGACTCCAACGTGCGCCGCAAGTCATGAATGGACAACTCCGAAGTATCCACCACGATGTCCGCCGACTCCTTCAACTGCGACAGCGACACCCGCTCCTTAGAAATCCCCGACAACAAACTGCCGTCCCCCTGCAGCGGATGTGTCCTACGCACCGTGTCGAAACGACGCACCAACACATCATCCCGGGCCTCCATAAACACCACCGTCGGATTACATCCCGAAGACCGCAACGTCTCCAACGCCTCCGCCAGAGAACCCAACACCTCCTGCGAACGCACATCAGAAACGAACGCCAACTTTTCAATCGGCTCCCCATCAGGGCCGGTGAGATGATCCACCGTCTGCAAAAAATGCACAATCAAATTCGGTGGCAAATTCTGCGTCACAAACCACCCCATGTCCTCCAACACCCGGGCTGCCGTGGACAGACCCGCGCCAGACATACCAGTGATGATGACAGGTTCCTGATCAATAGCGTGATTGCACGCAGCCTTGGTGTTCATGCGCACCAGTCTAGCTATTCTGGCGCCCCAAGCTCAGCACAATGGGGCCACCAATCACAGCAACCCACCAACCCACACACCCCCACTAGCCCGAAGACGGGTGCAACGCCCGAAAGACCTCCTCCGCCAACCGCGGACCAAAACCCTTGACCTGGGCAATATCCTCCACACTGGCTTTTTTCAGCTGCGCAACCGAACCAAAATGCTTTACCAACTCGGTACGACGCACCGCCCCCAAGCCCTTAATTCCGTCTAGCTGACTCGACCGCATCCGCTTCGACCGCTGCTGACGGTGGAAAGTGATCGCGAAACGGTGCGCCTCATCACGAATATGCTGCAACAAAAACAGGCCCTGGGAATTACGCGGCAAAATCACCGGATCTTCCTCCCCCGGCAACCACACCTCCTCCAAGCGCTTCGCCAAACCAATCAACATCACATCACCCACCCCCAATTCATCAAAAACCTCCGCGGCCGCATTGACCTGCGGCAAGCCACCATCGACGATGAACAACTGCGGCGGATACGCAAACGCCTTACCCGTCACAGACTGCTCCTCCACCTGCACCTTTTCATCGGCAAAACGCGAGCCATCAAACTCTGATTCCTCCGGCACCTCGGTCGCACCCTTACGATGCCGCAAAAACCTCCGCCTGGTGACCTCGCGAATGCTGCCCACATCATCCGAACGTCCATCCCCCGCGGCCTGGGAAATCTTGTACCGGCGGTAGTCGGACTTCTTCGGCAAGCCATCCTCAAACACCACCAAGGAGGCCACCACATCAGTGCCCTGGATATGGGAAATATCGGTGCACTCAATGCGCAGCGGGGCCTGATCCATCCCCAACGCCTCCTGGATCTCATGCAGCGCCGCACTGCGGGCGGTCAAATCCCCCACCCGCTTCAGCTTATGCTGCTTCAAAGCCTCCAATGCGTTACGCGCCACCGTGTCCATGAGCGCCTTTTTATCGCCCCGCTGCGGCACCCTCACCGACACCTGAGAACCACGCAGATCCGACAGATAACCCGTCATCATCTCGACGTCCGCCGGCAATACCTGCACCAAAACCTCACGAGGGATCGGACTTTCCTCCACCGCCTCATGGGACTGCTGATCCACCCCACGACGCGCAACAGGGCCATCCCCGGTATCTGTGCTCGCCCCGGAGGCCTGAAGCTCCAGTTTCTGATCCAGTTCGCGTTCCTCCCGCGCCCGGGTGACAGAATCACCATAAAACTGGGCCAAAAAATCCTGCAACAATTGCGCCACCGCAGGATCAGCGCCCGAAATATCGCCCACACCGCGCACCGCGGCCGGCAGTTCTTGTTCCTGGCTATCGCCGCTGGGGGCAGGTTGTGAGCCACCGGGGATTGCCGTCACGTCCGGCTTTTCGACCACCCAGCCGCGCTGACCGCGAATACGCCCGGCCCGCACGTGAAAAATCTGTACCGAAGCCTCAAGCTCATCGACCGCAACAGCGATCACATCAGCATCAGTACCGTCGCCCAACACCACGGCCTGCTGCTCCATCGCCCGTTTCACCGCGCCCACGTCATCACGCAAGCGCGCAGCTTTTTCAAAGTCCAACTCCTCAGCCGCCGCATGCATCTCCTTTTCCAAGGAACGCACCACCCGGTCAGTATTGCCTGCCATGAAAGAGACAAACCCACCAACGATTTCGGCGTACTCGGCAGCACTCACCCGCCCCACACACGGGGCCGCACACTTATCGATATAGCCCAACAAACAGGGGCGCTCCAGGCGTTCATGCCGCCGATACACTCCCGGGGCACAGGTACGCACCGGAAAGACCCGCAACAACAAATCGAGCGTCTCGCGAATCGCCCACGCATGAGAATAGGGGCCAAAATAGCGCACGCCTTTACGACGCGGACCGCGATACACGAAAGCGCGCGGCACCTTCTCCCCCGTTGAGACCGCCAGGAGCGGATAAGTTTTATCGTCGCGATACTTGACGTTAAACCGCGGGTCGAAGCGCTTGATCCAGGTGTATTCCAGCTGCAGTGCCTCCACCTCGGAGGCCACCACGGTCCATTCCACCGAACACGCCGTCGTCACCATGGTGCGGGTGCGCGGATGCAGTTGTGAAAGGTCTTGAAAATAGTTCGACAGTCGGGCAGCCAAGTTCTTGGCCTTTCCGACATAAATCACCCGCCCAGAATCGTCACGGAATTTATACACCCCCGGTTCCGACGGAATCGTGCCCGGCGCCGGTCGGTACGTAGTCGGATCAGCCACAACGACAACCTCTCTCACATACAAAACCCCATGGTTTTCGACTCAAACCACGGGGTAAACAACAGCTTTAGAGACTAGTCCTCCGGCATGTACCGGTCTTCCAGCTCTCGGAACTTGCGCACATCCTCGACCACGGTCTTTTTATCCCCAGCCTGGAACGCCATCATCGAAACAAACTCAAAATCGGGCAACTCCAACCGTGCCCAGTGGTCACCCTTCGGGAAAGACAATCCGTAGATGAGCTCCCAGGGGTAAAACTGGGGAGCCAGAAAATTACGCACCTCAACGCCATCGCAATTGACGCGCACCCGCGGGCGCAGCATGAGCAGCAAAGCGCCGGAAATCACCAAACCGATTCCGGTGAATGCGAATTGGTCGACCACATCGACTTTGGCGCCGGTATCACCCGCGACGACAGCAAAGGCCATGAAAATGTGAATCAGCATGACGATCACGATCGCGATGATCATCCGAATCTTCAGCACTCGACTGGTCACCACCAATTCCCATGGTTTCGTGGTGGTGGTCACGGGATTCGCGGCGACGAGGCGGCCAACCTGCCGAATGTTGTCCGAAGTGGTGTTATCCATGATTACGCTGAAAAGTTCTCTTTCGTCAGGTGCGCTAACACTTGCAGTGAATACAATATGCGCCACCGATAGCTCTGCGCTGAACTGCGGCGATGGCATAGGCAGGCGTGCATGTGTGGCTGCGCCCGCGCGCCATCGACGCGAAGCAATGATGCCAGCTTAGTACGCCGTGCACCACCTGGTGGGTTTTGGCTAGAGTTGCTGGTCCAACTGGCGCAGCGTCACAGCGGTGTGCAGCGCCGCCAACGTCGCCTCCCGACCTTTATCTTCCGCCGCGCCGGGCGCACCGCTGCGCGCGACTGCTTGCTCGTGGGTGTTGCAGGTTAATACCCCATTGCCGACGGGCACCCCGGTGTCGAGTGCGATGCGGGTCAGTGCCTGGGTAACCGAGTCACACACGTAATCAAAGTGGGGAGTACCACCCTTGATGACGCAGCCGTTTGCCACGACGGCATCACAGTGGGTGGCGAGCTTTTGGGCGACGACAGATAGTTCCAGTGCGCCAACCACACGAGTCTCGATTACGGAGGCGCCGCACTGTTGAGCGGCGTCAATTGCGTGCTGATGCAGCCGGTCACAGATGTCGGCGTTCCACAGCGCGGTGACGATGCCAACGGTAAGCCCTTGGGCGTCGACTGTTTCTACGGCGGGCAGTCCTGCACCACTCATAGTTTTTCTCCTTGCAGCTTGTTGATTGTTGTCTCGGTGGCTGGGTTAGTCCAGGCCGGGCAGTTCGTGTCCCATGCGGTCGCGTTTGGTGCGCAGATAGTTCACGTTGTCTTCGTGGACTTCGATGGGAATGGCGGTGCGGCCGGTGATGTCCAACCCGTAGCCGGATAGGCCTGCGCGTTTGGTGGGATTGTTGCTGATCAGATTGATGCTTCTGATCCCGAGGTCGACCAGGATTTGTGCGCCGGTGCCGAAATCTCGGGCGTCTGCGGGCAGCCCTAGCGCGAGGTTTGCGTCCACGGTGTCTGCGCCTTGGTCTTGGAGGGCGTAGGCCTGCAGTTTCGACATCAGCCCGATGCCTCGGCCTTCGTGCCCCCGCATGTACAGGATCACACCGCGTCCGGCTTCTTGGACCAGGCGCATCGCTTTGTCTAACTGTTGGCCGCAATCGCAGCGACGGGATCCGAAAACATCTCCGGTGAGGCATTCGGAGTGGACGCGCACCAGCACGTCTTGGCCGTTGTTGGAGCTAATGTCCCCGACGACCAGGGCGACGTGTTCGAGTCCGTCGTGGGCGCGGTAGCCGTAGGCGGTGAACTCCCCGTATTCCGTGGGCAGGCGGGTGGTGGCCACCCGGGTGACCAGCGACTCGGTGCGACGACGGTATTCAATGAGCTGGGCGATCGACACCAGCGCCAGGTCGTGTTCGTCGCAGAATTGACGCAGTTCGGGGGTGCGGGCCATATCGGTGGGGTCGGCGATGCCGACGACCTCACACAGCACACCGGCTGGGCGTAGTCCTGCTAATCGGGCAAAGTCGACAGCCGCTTCGGTGTGGCCGGCACGCCTGAGCACGCCTCCCGGTACGGCCCGCAGCGGCACCACGTGGCCGGGGCGGGTGAAATCGGCGGGCGTGGTGTTCGGGTCGGCCAGGCGGCGGATGGTCTCGGCGCGTGATGCCGCACTGATGCCGGTCGATCCGGTGTTGGCGTCAACGGTGACGGTGTACGCGGTACCGCGGGCATCCTGGTTGTAGGCGACCATGGGTGGCAGGTTCAGCCGTTCGCAGTCTGCGCTTTCCAGGGAGGCGCACACATACCCGCTGGAGTGCCGCACCATGAAAGCCAGTAGTTCCGGGGTGGCTTTTTCGGCCGCGAAGATAATGTCGCCTTCGTTTTCCCGGTCCTCGTCGTCGATGACGACGATGGCTTTTCCGGCCTTGATGTCGGCGATGGCGCGCTCGATGCTGTCGAGCCGAACGCCTTCGTTGTCATTGGCTGCGGGATTGGTGATGGTGGTGGTCATTTGCTTTCGCTTTCTCGGGTACCGGCAGCCAGCAATCTCTCGACGTACTTGCCGATGATGTCGACCTCAATGTTGACGGTGTCTCCAGGCTGTAGGTCGCCCAAGATCGTTTCCTCTAGCGTCACCGGGATCAGGGACACCTCGAAGAAATCATCGCCCACGGCGCTGACCGTCAAGGAGGTGCCGGACACTGTGATGGATCCCTTTTCCACCACATATCGGGCAATGGTTGGGTCTAGGCTGAACCGGACAACGTCCCAATGCTCACTCGGGCTCCGAGAAATCAGGCTCGCCCGGGTATCGACGTGGCCCTGCACAATGTGTCCGCCGAGGCGGGAATCCACCCGTGCTGCGCGTTCAAGGTTGACGGGATCACCCACAGCAAGCTCGCCCAAGGACGAACGATCAAGGGTTTCTTGCATGCAGTCCGCAGCAAACCATCCCTCACCCTTGTCCGCGACGGTCAAGCACACACCGTTGACAGCGATGGAATCTCCGTGGCTGGCGTCATCAAGAACGGTCGTTGCTCCGACCGTCAAACGCACGCTATCTCCAAGTTTTTCGACGCCTTTAACGACGCCTTTTTCTTCGACAATGCCGGTAAACATGAGCTGCTCACTGTCTCCTTAGTACTAGCCGAAGGTCTGGCCCAAGCGGCGTAGTTTCTACTATCTCAAATTGTTGCGCGTCACTAAGCGTCGACCCCACAACTCCCCCAATCATGGGGGTTCCCTTCCCCAGGATCTTCGGTGCAATATAGGCGTGAATCTCGTCGACCATTGCCTGGGACAGCAGACTGTGGGCAAGTCCTGCTCCCCCTTCGACCAACACGTTCGCGTGCCCCTGCGCGCCGAGGTATTCCCATGCTTGCTCAATGGACGAAAATTGACGTACGCCCCTAGTTGCCAGGTGGAAAGAGTCTGGAATCGGGCGTCCACCTATAACAATGGGTTCTGGTTGCCGTTCCAAAAGGCTGCCGTCAGTATCCCTGGCTGTCAGCCGAGGATTGTCGGCCAACACTGTTCCCGTACCGACGACGATGGCATCCCGGTGCGCGCGGTCTACGTGGGCTGCCGCGCGCGCCTGCTCAGAGGTGATCCACTGGCTGGTGCCATCCTCGGCAGCAATAAAACCATCCAGCGTGTGGGCAACCTTCCAGGTCACCCACGGGCGGCCGGTTGTTACCCAGTGCAGCCAAGGGCGCAGAGCCTCCGACACAATATCCAGCACGATCACCTCAATCCCCGCGGCGATCAGACTGGAAATCCCACCGGCAGCGTGCGGATTGGGGTCGGTTGTGCCGATCACGACACGAGCAACACCAGCGTCGATCAAGGCCTTGGAACACGGTCCGGTACGACCGGTATGGTTACACGGTTCCAAGGTGACGACTGCGGTAGCGCCACGCGCAGCCGTACCCGCCTGGTGCAACGCCATGATTTCAGCATGGGCAGACCCCGGGGGCTGGGTGTGTCCTTGTCCACACACCTGCCCGTTCGGGCTGATGATGACAGCACCTACTGGCGGATTGGGGCGCGTTGATCCCACAGCACGCAGGCCTTGTTCTAGGGCACAGTGCCAGGCTCGCGTGTGTGCAGGATCGGCGAGCCAATCCTGTGCGGTGCACCGGGGGACGGCGCCGCGCTGAATCATCGAGGAAGGGCTGCAGAGGCCAACTCGTGCAGACGCACGACCTCCGCGTCAGGGTTATCCGCCTTGTAGACGGCAGACCCGGCGACGAAGGCGTCACAGCCCGCAGCGGCAGCCTGTTCGATGGTTTTGGCAGAAATGCCACCATCGATTTCGATGATGGTGTTCAACCCTCGAGCATCGATCTCACGGCGCAAGGTAGCAACTTTTTCGACCTGATCCGGCATGAAAGACTGCCCACCGAAGCCAGGTTCCACGCTCATAACCAACACCAAGTCGAAGTGCTCCAGGTCGCCGAGATAATCCTCAATCGGGGTGCCAGGTTTGACCGAGATACCAGCGCGGACGCCACGCTCGCGAAGACTATCGGCCAGCGCTACCGGATCGTTCGTAGCCTCAACGTGGAAAATGACGCAGTCGGCCCCAGCATCGATGTAGTTTTGCACCCACTTTTCCGGATTCTCAATCATCAAGTGAACGTCGAGGATTTTGTCTGTGCTGCGCCGCGTAGCCGCCACGATATCTGCACCAAAAGACAGGTTCGGCACGAAGTGCCCATCCATCACATCAACGTGAATCCAACCAGCAGAAGACACTGCCTGGACTTCCTCCGCGAGGCGCGAAAAATCACACGCCAGAATCGACGGGGCGATGATAGGAAACTCTGGAATGGGGCGAGAAGATGCGGGAGAATTCATATCCCCCATCCTAACCGCAAATCAGTGGCGAACAGCACACATGAGCTTCCTTTTCATCAACATCACCTACCTGTCCCCAACCAGACGAACACCCCGACCATTCAGTGCGCAGTGAGCACGATGGTCGGGGTGTATCAGACACAGAAGCTGCTAAGCCTGCGCCTTGTTCGGGTCTACGACCCTCAGCACAGAAAAGAACATGGCATCAGTGCCGTGCCTGTGCGGCCAAAGCTGGACGGAGGGGTAGTCGCCGAGATCTTGCGCACCGCACGCGAAATCGTGGGCATTGAGCTCCTCCACCGAGCCACTAGCAAGCACCTTTTCCACCACTTCGCGCGTTTCGCGCAGATCCGGCGAACAGGTCGAATAGACGACGACACCGCCCGGGCGCGCCAAAGCAATTCCGGAACGCAGCAATTGTTCCTGCAACACCACCAGTTCAGCGATATCTGCTTCCTGCTTGCGCCAACGCGCCTCCGGCCTGCGGCGCAGCGCTCCCAGGCCCGAGCACGGAGCGTCCACGAGCACACGGTCAACTCCCGGTTCAATGCCACTGTCGCGGCCGTCGGCCACGCGCACCGTCACGGGAAGACCTGCACAGGCCTTTTCCACTAGCTGGGCGCGGTGCTTTTGCAGCTCGACTGCGTCCACATGAGCACCATCGACAGCTGCCAGCGCACCAATCAGGGCGCTCTTGCCTCCCGGGCCGGCACACAGGTCGACCCAGCGGCCGGAATCTGTCCCCTCGACGGGGGCTTCAACCAGCGCCCGGCCGATCAGCTGCGAGCCTTCGTCCTGCACGTGAGCCATCTTTTGCGCGACTGCTTCGACATCACCCGGGTCACCACCGGGCAGGATCACCGCGTACGGAGAGAACTCGCCAATCTCACCGCCGGTCATCGCGGCGAGTTCTTCCGCGCTCATTTCGCCGGGCCGGGCTGCCAAGTGGACCACGGGGCGCACGGAATCGCCCTCGAGAGCGTCCGGCAAGTCCACCATGCCCAGCACCCGGGCAAAGGATGCAGCGATCCATTCTGGGTGCGCATGATCAAACGCAATTCCCGCGAGTTCTCCGCTCGGGCGGGCTTTAACTCGCAGGGATTCTCCGGCACGCGAGCAACTGCGCAGAATGCCATTGGTGAAGCCGGCAGCGCGATCTTGACCGCTACCCTTGACCAAATTCACGCTGGCGTCCACGCAGGCATAGTCATCAACGCGAGTAAACAGCATCTGATACAACCCCAGGCGCAACGCCACCAGTACCTCGACGGCCAGTGTTTCAACCGGACGACTGGAGACCACGTCGAGCATCCGATCTAGGCTTCCCTGCTGGCGCAGCGTGCCGTAACACAACTCCGTGGCAAAAGCCGCGTCACGACCCGACAAGCCGGCATCTCTGAGCGCCCCCGGCAACACTAGGTTGGCGTATGCACCATCGCGTTCGACCTGGCACAGTACGTCGAAAACGACACTGCGGGCAACATCCACACCACGGTATGGGCGATATCCGGGCTTTCGTTCGGATCGTTTGCCGCCACGCTGACCGCGCGATTGGTTGCGGTCATCGCGACCACGGGTTTCCCGTGAACCGCGACGATCATCCCGCGAAGCCTCACTGCGCCGTTGCGGACGTTGACCGCGTGACGCATTCCCCTCGGACGCACGTTCGCCCGAACGCTTGAGACGGCCAGAAGGCTTCTCCCCTGAGGATTGTTGGTTGCCCGCACCACGGGCACGACTGCGAAAGCCACCACTCATTGAAGTCTCCTGTACGGATAGTCTCGACCATCGATCTGAATCAGCTCTTCACCTGGCTGCTGGCTTCGGCCCCAGTCCGCCGCAGGCACAAACTTTTTGCCGGGAACTTGGATCGTGGATAGCACCACGGGGGTCGTACCCGTCCCCACTAGCACCTGCTTTTTCTGCAGGACCATGAGGCCCGGGTCCAACACGACATCCAATTCGCCCCCATATTCGGTCACAGGCCCCAACTTGATGCGCTGGTCACCCATTTCACACCAGGCGCCGGGAGCTGGAGTAACGGCACGAATATGACAGGACACGTCGTGGGCGCAGCGAGTGAAGTCGATGCGGGCATCGTCGGTGGTGATCTTATGCGCATAAGACGCCTCACCCACCTGCTCCTTCAGCGTGATGTCACCACGCTCAAGGGCGCTAAAGGTGTCCACCATCAACTGCCCACCTTCCTCGGCCAACCGCGAAAGAAGAGTCTCAGTGGTGTCGTCATCATCGATGGTTGTGGTCATCGTGGACAACACCGGACCAGTATCCAGGCCTTCGTCGATGCGGAACACCGTCGCACCGGTTTCCTTCTGGCCGGCTGCAATAGCCGCCTGTACAGGTGCGGCACCGCGCCACTGCGGCAGCACAGAAAAATGCAGATTGACCCACCCGTGCTCCACGACATCCAGCAAGTCCTTGGGAACCAGCGCGCCGTAAGCGACGACCGGGATGCAATCCGGGGCGATCTCCGCCAAACGTTGACGCACAACTGCCCCGCCTTCATCCTCCGCTGTGAGCTTTGCGGCTTTTAACACCTCAATGCCGTGCTTTTCTGCCAGCTCTGCAACTGGTGAGGGGTGCAGGGTTCGACCACGCCCCTTGCGGGCATCGGGGCGAGTAATGACCGCCTCGACTGTGTGGTCAGAGTCAATAAGGTGAGCAAGAACTGCTGCCGCGGGTTCGGGGGTACCGGCAAAAACTAGGCGCATAAAAGACTTTCAAAACTAGTCAAGGGAAAAATTTGAAAAGAAACAGTGTTTAGAGGTTTAGACGGATTCAACACCATCGATAAACCACTGGGTATTCCGCATTTCTTTCATCGCAGCTTTTCGGCGCTCCGGGGTCAAACGCTTGAAGAACAACACGCCGTCAAGGTGGTCGGTTTCGTGCTGCACGCAGCGCGCCAGCAAGCCTTCCGCATCAAACTCCACCGGATTTCCCTCGCAGTCGACACCTGTGACGGTGACTTCCGCATAACGCTCGACATCGGCGTGAATATCGGGGATCGACAGGCATCCCTCTTCTTTCAGCACGGTGTCGTCTCCCTTGGGCTTCCACACGGGATTGATGACGTGTCCGCGTGCCCCAGGGGTTTCGTGGCTGCAGTCGTAAACAAAGATGCGCTTCAACAAACCAATTTGGTTTGCTGCCAGGCCCACACCGCCATGCACATCCATCGTTTCAAGCATGTCTTCGACGAGCTGCTTGAGAGAATCATCGAACTCGGTGATTTCTTCGGCTTCGCTCTTGAGCACCGGATCGCCAAACAGTCGGACGGGACGTACAGCCATGGAACGCTAGATCTCTTTCTCACAGGGCAGGGTGGAACGCGGACACGGGGTGGACCGCTGGTGCCCGAGGGCAACCGAATGAACAGTGACCAGGCTACCGCCTGGATTGGGCAAAACGCTAAGCCAAGCCCGTTTAGCCGAATTGGATGGGGTTGACTTGCAGCCGTATGGGCAGTTCGTCTTTCTGCGCGGCGCGTTGCGACATTGCGTGCTTGAGGGCACGTGCGAGGGCGGCGCGTTGGGAGATGGGAGCTCGCACGAGCAGTCGTTGGGCGGGACCAAAGCGCTTCTCGTCGTACTCGCCTGGGAGTTTCACACCCAGTGGCAGATCTGTCGGGCCGAGGTACACACTCCCGGGAGGAAGTTCGATGAGTTGCTGGATAGCATCCAGGCTGCGACCAGGGCCGTCGATGGCAGCCATCGACACGCTTGGCGGTAGTTCAGTATCGCGGCGGGTTGCTAGTTCCGCTGCCGCAGCGCCGGCAGCGTCGAAGCGAATGAGTCGCTGCACGACAGGCAGCGCCGGATCAGCCATGATGACGACTTGCCCACCGTGATCGTGCGGAGCGACGAGAGCTGCAGCATCCAGCCAACGCTTCAGGGCACGCTCTGTTGCCCGCAGATCTTGAAGCATCAGCAAGGCCCAGGTGTCGAGAAAGACAGCAGCGCCGTAGGATGCGTACGCGGCATCAGGTGAATCGGTGTCTTTGTCCGGCACTGCCACCCGGGGTTCGGCTCCCGGGGTGGAGATCACTAGCGCCGCTTTAGCTGGTACTTCGTCGAGCACTCGGGATCCGCCACTGCTAAGAACCGGTATCTGCGGGAAAGCTCGTCCCAGTTCTTCTGCGGTGCGTGCCGCACCAGTGACGTGTGCGCGCAGCCCGGATTGTCCGCACTCGTTGCACACATAATGGCCGTCGGGGCGACCACACCACCGACATTCCGGGAGCGCATAGTCTTGCCCGCCTGGGCCCGCTGAACCCGACGGGATCGCCAAGGGGCCATGGCAGTGGCGACACCGCGCCGGGGTTCGGCAGTGGCCGCACTGCAAACTTGGCATGTATCCCGTGCGGGGAACCTGCACGAGAACTGGCCGATCGTCGGCAAGCGCTTTGCGCATGGCGTCGAAGGCTTGGCGGGGGATGCGCGCTACCCGCGCGAGGGGATCGCGCGCCATTTCAAAGTCGTTATCACCGCTGGCGCGGATCAGTGGCATGCGGGAGCGCAGGACTTCTCTGGGGGCGACCAGTTCGTGTGCCCATCCCGTTTCCACTAGCAGCTGTGCTTCTGCGGTGCGCGCGAATCCACCAATGATGAAGGCACATCCGGTGTGCGCGCTGCGGGTTGCCAGGACTTCTCGGGCATGGGGGTAGGGAGAAAGCCGGTCGACGAGGTTGTCGTTGCCATCGTCGAGCAGAACACACAGCCGAAGATTGTGCACTGGCGCAAACATGGCGGAACGCGTGCCGACGACAAGTCTTCCCTGACCATGGAGAATGGAAAGGAATCGACGGTAGCGGGCCTGGGGGCCTAAAGAAGCGGACAGTTCCGTGATCTGTTTCGCGCCTACGTGGCTCTTGAGTTCTTTTACCGTTCGATCCAAGGTTTTTTGGTCGGGAACGACGATGAGCACTCCCCCGCCACCGGCAGCAACTTTGGTGGCAAGTGCTGCTAGTGCTTGCATGTGGCTGTCGTGGGGAATCCACTGCCAGACGGCACGCGCGGGCTGCCCAGCCAGTACAGCGTCCACGAAGGATTCGCCGTACCGGTAGGTCAACCAGTCTGAAAGGTCGGGCTCGGTGACACTACCCAGTTCTTCCCATGCGGTTGTAGTGTCGGAGCTTTCGGCACCGGCGTGTCGTGGCGGTATGGCCAGTCGAATGACGTCGCTGCGGGTGCCGGCGTAGCGTTCGGCGACGGCTTCGACGAGCCTTAGAGAGTCTGGGGGTAGAACGACTTCCGGTGAGATGACCTTTTCGATCCAGGCCAGTTTGCCGTCGTACTCGGCCTCGGCGGATCGGGAGAGGATGATGCCATCGACGCGACGCCCGTGGAAGAAGATCCTGACTTTCACGCCAGGCTGCGCGATGTCGTGTTGTTCTTCTTTGACGTGGTAGTCAAACGCCCGGTCCAGGTGCGCCAGCGGCAGCAGCGGAAGCACTTGGGCAACCGGCAAATGTGGCGCGGGGATTCGGGAGGTTGGCATGCGAATAACTCTAATGGTTGGGGCGCAATCGCGAGCAAAGGCCTGCAATTATTGATCTGCCAGCTGTTTTTGGGCGCGCATGCGCCAAGGGACGCCACTGGTCGTGGCGTCCCTTGGTGTTGGAGGTGCGGGCCGGCTATTTAGAGGCCGGCGGCTGCGCGCAGTTGCTCGGCGCGATCCGTGCGCTCCCACGGCACATCTAGGTCGGTGCGGCCGAAGTGGCCGTACGCGGCGGTCTGTGCGTAGATCGGGCGCAGCAGGTCGAGCTCGCGGATGATGCTGGCGGGGCGCAGGTCGAAGACCTTTTCCACAGCCTGCTGGATGTCGGAGTCTTTCAGTCCGTTTTTCGCGGTGCCGAAGGTCTCAACGTACAGGCCGACGGGGTTGGCGCGGCCAATGGCGTAGGCGACCTGAACCTCAGCGCGGTCAGCAAGGCCTGCAGCCACGATGTTTTTGGCAACCCAGCGCATTGCGTAGGCGCCGGAACGGTCAACCTTGCTGGGATCCTTGCCGGAGAAAGCACCACCGCCGTGGCGGGCCATGCCGCCATAGGTGTCGACGATGATCTTGCGGCCGGTCAGTCCTGCATCCCCCATGGGGCCACCCAGGATGAAGCTTCCGGAGGGGTTGACGAACAGCTGCAGTTCGTCGTCGACGAGGTGCTGTACGCCAGCCTGCTCGAGAACATAGTCGACAACCTGGGTGCGGATCTGATCCTTGAGCCGCTCCTGGGTTACTTCACGGTCGTGCTGGGTCGACACGACGATGGTGTCGATGCGCACGGGGCGGTTCTGGTCGTCGTAGGCGATGGTGACCTGGGTTTTGCCGTCGGGCCGCAGGTTGCTCACGATGTCGTTTTTGCGGACGTCGGTCAGTCGGCGGGCCAGCTGGTGCGCGATGGAGATCGGCAGCGGCATGTATTCCGGGGTTTCGTTGGTGGCGTAGCCGAACATCAGGCCCTGGTCGCCGGCACCAATCTGGCCGTCGGCCTGCTCGTCGGTGTGATCGGCTTTGTCGGTGGGGGTGGAAACACCGGCACCGATTTCGCCCGACTGCTCGCCAATGGCGACGGAAACGCCGCAGGAGTTGCCGTCGAATCCAACATCGGAACTGGTGAATCCGATGTCGCACAGTTTGTTACGCACCAGGCGGGGAATTTCGACGTAGCCGCTGGTCTTTACTTCGCCGACGACCTGTACCAGACCGGTGGTGACGACGGTTTCTACTGCGACGCGGGCGTTGGGGTCCTGGGCAAGCATGGCGTCCAGGATGGTGTCGGAGATGGCGTCGCAAATTTTGTCCGGGTGGCCTTCAGTGACGGACTCACTGGTAAACAGGCGGAGATTCTGGGAGTTGTTACCCACGTGCATGTTCCAATCGAAAAGAAAGAAGTTGAGTGTGTGACGGGCGCCGGCGTTCGGGAACGTGTGCGTAATGCGCTGTACGGGGCGTGTGCCGTCGTGGAGGTTTTCTGGCCGATGCACCGAGCATTGTCGACTGAATGTCTGGCTCACACAGGACATGGGGGCATACGGCAGCTACACAAAGCAAATATAGACTAAGCGGTCTAGCTAGTCAATTCCCTTGTGACTAATTGCTGGCCACGCCTCTGCCCAAAAGGCCTTTTATCTGGCCTTTTCTTTGGGCAAGCTGTTAGTTTTGGGCTGCGCGGTGCGCGACGACCGCGTCCAGGATTTGGGAAGCTACCTGATATTTTGTGCCTGCCGGAACTAGTTGTTCTGCACCGCGAGAGTCCAGCAGCCACCCCTGGTTGGTGGCTTGTCCGAAGACTTTTCCTTCCCCAACTTCGTTGACCATGAGGATGTCGCAGCCTTTTTTGGCTAGTTTGATCCGCCCGTAGTCGGCGGCGGTTTTTTGGGTGTCGCCGGTTTCTGCGGCGAAGCCGACGATGGTGGTGTCGGCGGGGATGGCGCCTTGGTGGCGTGTGGCGACAACTCCGGCGAGAATGTCGGGGTTTTCGACGAGGTCGATGTGCGACAGCGCGTCGCTGGATTGGCCTTTTTTGAGTTTGGAGTTGGCTGCGTGGTGGGGTCGGAAGTCGGCTACTGCTGCGGCCATCACGATGATGTCGTTGCGTGGGGCTAGCTCGTTGATTTTTTCTTCGAGCTCAAGCGCGCTGGTGACGGGAATAACTTGCGCCCCGATTGGGGTGGGCATCTCGACGGTGGCGCCTTTGACAACGGTGACCCGGGCGCCGCGTTGGGCGGCGATTTCGGCCAGGGCGAAGCCTTGTTTTCCGGAGGAATGGTTGCCGATGAAACGTACCGGGTCGATAGCTTCGCGGGTGCCACCGGCAGAGATCACCACGTTGAGACCTTCCATGTCACGGGGCAGTGCTCCCGCCTGGCGAACGTATTCGGTGAGCGCAAAAATTTGTTCGGGATCCGGCAGCCGGCCGGGCCCGGTGTCTTTACCGGTGAGGCGACCGTGGGCCGGCTCGAGGACTGTCAGGCCGCGGCGTCGCAGAGTGGCCACGTTGTCCTGGGTGGCTGGGTTGTTCCACATTTCTGTGTGCATGGCGGGTGCGACCACGATTGGGCAGGTCGCGACGAGACAGGTCGCGGTCAGGAGGTCGTCTGCGCGCCCTGCCGCCAGGCGGGCGATGACGTCTGCGGTCGCTGGCGCGATCACGACCACATCAGCCTGCTGGCCGACGGCGACGTGGCGCACCTCGTCGACGGCATCAAACACGGTGGTTGATACGGGGTTTCCGGACAGCGCTTCGAAGGTGGCTTTGCCAACGAATTCCAGGGCTGCTGGGGTGGGGACCACGCGCACATCGTGCCCGGTTTCACCAAAAAGCCGCACGAGGTGGCACGCCTTGTAGGCGGCGATTCCGCCGGCGACGCCGACCACAACGCGAACGGGTGCGGGGACTTCAGGTGTGGATTGAGACATGTCGATGGTGATCCTTAAAAAACAGCAATCGTGAAACGGCCGCTGGCGCTGCGGTGGCGCGCAGGCTCATGGGCAATTGCCCCTACCCTACCCAACCGTTTGTCACAACATCTTCAGGTAGTGCACTTTGGTTCCTGTCGCCGGCGGGCTTGGCGGCGTGCGCTGGTGGATAAAAGCGCGCTGGGGACACAAAAAGGGCCTTACCGGCACGGTGTGTGCGGCAAGACCCATTGGGTGTCGGCCGTGTTTAGCCTTCCTGGTGCTCCAGGAGGCCGCGGTCGATCTCACGCAGTGCGATCGTCAGCGGCTTTTCTTCCTTAGTGTGGTTCACCAGGGGACCCACGTACTCGAAGACGCCTTCCTCCTGCTGCAGCTCGTAGCTGTTGATCTGGCGAGCACGCTTCGCAGCGAAAATCACCAGCGCGTACTTGGAAGACACGTGTTTCAGCAGATTGTCGATCGGCGGAGCGGTAATACCTACCGGCGGATCGAAGATCTCGTCGTTCACTGCCCGGTCGTGGGCGAGCTTCAGGTCAGTTGCAACGTCAGTCACGTCAACTCGTTTTCGTGGTTGTTTGAAAATGATTCGTTCAGCGCACCAGCTTAGCTGGTTAAAGCCACCACGCACCATCCTAAGAGACGGTGCGGTGGCTTCTAGTGCGCCTGGTCTAGACTTCGCCCATCAAAATGGCGCGAATCTGGCTCACTGCGTCATCGACGTTGTCGTTGACAACGATGTGGCGGAACTCGTCTTGTGCGGCGAGTTCACCTCGCGCAGTTTCCAGACGACGGTCGATGACATCCTGCGGCTCGGTTCCGCGACCGGTGAGGCGTTCAACGAGAACGTCCCAGGACGGCGGCGCCAGGAAAACGGTGTGTGCTTCTGGCTTGAGTGCAGCAATGGCGCGGGCGCCGATCAGGTCGACTTCAACCAGAACGGGTCGTCCCTGGCCCAGCGCATCTTCGACAGGCTGGGCTGGGGTGCCGGATCGCTGCAGACCGCCGTGGATGTCTGCCCATTCCAACATGCGACCTTGGTCGATGTTTTCCTGGAATTGCTCCGGGGTGACGTAGAAGTAGTCAACTCCGTCCTGTTCCCCGGGGCGGGGTGCGCGGGTGGTCATCGACACCGAGAAGTACATCTCGGGGATTTCCTCGCGCAGGCGATGAACCACCGTGGACTTACCAACGGCAGAGGGGCCGGCCAGAACGACCAGCTGTCCCTTGGGGTTATCGCCGGACATTTTTAGTCCTCGGAAGCGAAGCCGAAACGCTCCAGCAGGGCACGACGCTGACGCTCACCCAGGCCACGCAGGCGACGGGTCTGAGCAATCTCCAGCTCGTCCATGATTTCCTTAGCCTTGACCTTGCCGACCTTGGGCAGAGCCTCCAGCAGGGCAGAGACCTTGGTCTTGCCGATGATCTCGTCGCTCTGAGCCTTGTCCAGAACTTCCTTGAGGTTGGTGTTGCCGCGCTTGAGGTTCTCCTTCAGCTCAGCGCGTGCCTTGCGAGCCTCAGCGGCCTTCGCGAGGGCTTCCTTGCGCTGCTCGTCGGTCAACTTGGGAAGGGCCACGGGGTTTCCTCCATCTAAAAATTTTCGGATGTCCACACGCCACACATCCCGCGAGATACAGGGAGCAAGCAACGCATTGAAAGGCGTTGTAAAAAAGCTCCCGCACTAACGCTATGTGCGACCTGGACTTTTGTACATGTTTCACGGCCGTAACCTGCTAAATTTCAAGCATGTCGGCTGCGAAGCTTCAGCTAGTCTAGCACTGCACCGACAAAAACCAAGGTGAACCCCCCCAAGTACCTGGTGAAAGCCACTTCATCAACTCCCGGCGAAGAATCTATCCACGCAGGTCATGGCGGCTTTTCCAGGATTAAAGATTCTCACGACACGCGAGAAGATTTTCCGGGCACCTCTCCCCCACCACAGACACTCCTTGCCCGCACCGTTCACCCCAAGTGACCTGCACAAACATTCACTTCCACCACATGGGCACCATTCGGCACAACCGTGGCGTCGTCTGCAGACACAAAGAAGACAGCGAATGCCGGCTTTTATGCACTCCGACCCACGCCCCTGAAGGAAGCAACCCAGCGACTAGCTCAGCGCGACAACCAAGCGGCCACACCGACATAAAATGCCACCAGAGTAAAGTAATGCCAATGATTGGCGTTATTGAAGGTTTCAGCATCATCTTCGCAGTGATCGCGGTGGGCTACATCCTGTCACGCACGGGGATTATCGCCAATGACTCTCAGCGTCTTGTGCTTAACAAGGTGGCCTTTTACGCCGCCACGCCCGCCCTGCTGTTTAGCGTCGTCTCCCACTCCGCCCCCAACCACCTCTTCTCACCGGTCATCGGCGTTCAGGCACTCTCCGCGGCAATAACCGCCAGCATTTTCGCCGCGATATCTCTCCTCGTGTTTCGCACCGATAAAGAATCCACCGTGATGGGCGCCGCTGCGAGTTGCTATGTCAATTCCAATAACATCGGTCTTCCTGTCGGCATCTACGTTTTGGGCAACGCCGCCTATGTTCCCCCACTGCTGGTAGTCCAGCTCACCGTCTTTACCCCTATTATTTTGGCGCTCATTGCTCCCGGCTCCGTCGGTAGCGCACTGCGCCAGGCGCTATTGAGCCCCATCGTGGTGGCCAGCGCGGCGGGCGTCGCGGTAAGCCTAGGTGGAGTGCACCTCCCAGAGGTGATCGATGAGCCACTGAAGATTCTTGGCGGAGCCTCGATTCCCATGATCCTGATCAGCTTTGGCGCTTCCCTGCACGATGCGCGCCCTCTGCGGGATGCCACGGAAAGGGCAGCCGCACTAACTTCGACTGGTTTGAAGATCCTGGCGATGCCTGCAATTTCAGCCCTCCTGGCTCTCACCTTTGGCCTGCGTGGCGACGCCCTGTACGCCTGCGTCATTTTGGCAGCATTGCCCACCGCCCAAAACGTGTACAACTATGCCGCAACCTATCAAAAAGGAATGGTCGTCGCTCGCGATACCATCTTGCTTACGACCTTCATATCCCTCCCGGCCATGCTGGCGGTGGCCGTAATTTTTGGCAGGTAGCCCTTGCAAGTAGTGCAGTTTGGCCCTGAGAAACTTGGCATTTTTCCAGCGCACAAGCGCCCGTTCGGCCTAGATTACTGGGTATGGAAATGAAAGCAATCACAGAGTGGACCCTGCTCAGCGAGATCCCTATCCCCCAAGACGTCACCCAGCTTCTGGTTCAAGGCGAGGTCGCTTACGCAGCCTTTAAAACCTTTCGCGACAGCGCAATCTTTACGAACAAACGCCTCATCGTCAGGGACGCGCAAGGAATCACCGGCAAGAAGGTGGAGATCTACTCTCTGCCGTACAGCTCAATCAACATGTGGTCTACGGAAAACGCCGGCACCATGGACTTCAATGCCGAGGTCGAATTGTGGACCAGGGCCGGGCACATCAAAATCAAGCTCGGTCGGGGCGTCGATGTGAGACGCTTTGACCAGATGATTGCCCACGCCGTACTCATCGGCGGGTAGTTCACACTTTCATACACGCAACACCAGGAGCAGTCCTTGCTCCTGGTGTTTTTTCGCAAAAGCCCGTCAACAAGTTACGTATTTACGTATTCTTTGAAGCATGATGGCTTTTGACGACCTCGAATCACGACTCGCAGCACTCGAACGCCGAGTTCACGCCCTAGAACACCACCACCCCGCAGACCCCACGACTAACACCACAGAAGCCCCCAACACCACAGGCACCTTCTGGTTGTTGGACGGCATCGAAAAACACCACCAGCAAGACTCCGTCATCTACGGCGGCATCGACGGCACAATCCGCTGGCAAATGGGCGCCACCATCGACTCGCTAGAAGCAGCCGACTGGAGCCAGAACGCCGAAACCATTGCCGCCCTTGGGCACCCCGTCCGCCTCCAAGTACTCCACATGATCTCCCAAGGCATCACCACCGTCCGCGAACTCGCCGACAACAGCACCCTAGGAACCACCGGACAGATCTACCACCACATCAAACAACTCCGCGCCGCCGGATGGCTCACCGCCGGCGACAACCACAACTGGGTCATCCCCGCCGCCCGCAGAATCCCCCTCCTCGTCATCCTGTCGGCAACCAAGGATCCCTCATGAAAAACGCCAAATACGTTCTCTTTGTCCTCGCAGCGGTCATTCTCATCACCGGCATCATCAAACGCCCGCACACAGCAACGATGCCGGATCTCGAGGGGCTCAATGGCACACGTGGCGCCATCGTTCACATCAAACCGGGTACACAACCGAACATTCGTTCCATCGAAGACGATTCTTGCGGCCAACTCTACGAGGTGGGGTCCTTAAGCAAAGCCATGACTGGCCTTGTCCTGGCGGATGCCATCGACAAGGGTGAACTCAGCTTGGACACGCCGCTACCCAGCCGCCCGGAAATCACAGTCAAAGATCTCGTCACACACACCTCAGGGTTGCCCCGGCTGAGCAACAAACCAACAGCCATCTTTAGCTCACTCATCAACGCAACACTGGGACGCAATCCCTACGCTTTCGACGAAGGCTCACTTTCCCACCACATCAACGAAGCGACACTAGGAGACCGCACTTACGAGTACTCAAATCTGGGCGCGGCTGCCACCTACGAACTCTTCCCCAAGTATCTCGGAGGCGATTACGCGACGGTGATGAAAAAACGCCTGTTTGAGCCATTGGGAATGAACAACACGGAGGTCCAGACTGCTGATTCGAAGGTCTGCACTGGCCAAAACGAGGCCGGAGTCAGCCAACAGCGATGGACCATGACTGAATACGCACCAGCCGGAGGCATCGTCTCCACCCCGCAAGATTTAGCTCTCCTCGCCCAAGCACTCGCCACTAACTCTGCCCCTGGTCAATCTGCGCTTGAGCCTCTGACAAAACGATCTGAGAACTCCTCGGCCGGTGTGTTTTGGGTCATCGACTCCCCCACCGACACCAACCCGAACACTCCCCCAATCACCTGGCATAACGGTGCGACCGGAGGCTACGGCAGCTTTCTGGGACTCAACCCCGACACTGGCGAAGCCGTCGTGGTCGTCAGCAACACCCCAGGAAATCAAACCGCCATCGGCAAGAAGCTGTTAGGAAAGGAAGCCTAGAACCATGTTCGTCCCCCTCATCCTGGCAGCGCTGTGCGCAGAATCTTTCTACACCATCAACAAACTGTGGCGAGCTGACAAACAACCACTCACCATCCGAAGCGGGTTATCGATACTGCTCAGCATCTTCGTCCTAATCGTCATGCGCCCCGCTGCCACCACTCAACTTGCACAGTGGCTTTGGCTGCTCTACCTCCTGGCCATCGCAGCCCACATTGTGACAATCGCTCTGCGCTCCACCTCAACTTCCCACATAACACGCGACTAAAACACCAAGCGGCCCTCACCTCTTTTCTGTAAAAAGGTGAGGGCCGCTGGCACGTTTTTAGGTCATCATCGCCGCGTTAGCGCACCGGGAAATCCGCTGCTGCATCGATAACCGCTTGACGCAAAGCCTCAACGTCTGGCCCGTGAGACAACACAGACCGCGACACATTTGGGAACGCAAGGTGTGCGCACTCGCCGCTGATCCGGTCGACATCGGCGGGGCTTCCGCCCTGGGCGCCCACGCCCGGCATCAAGATCGGACCATTCAGAGCATCCATGACTGGTGGCTGAGACAGCGTAGCGCCCACAACAACACCCATGTTTCCTGCACGGCCGGCCGCTGCGTGAGCGGCGTTAGTCTCGGCTGCGAGGTCAATGATCTGCTGCGACACCGTCACACCCTGAGCATCCACGTTGTCTTGGACCTGCCGGCCCTCCGGATTCGAGGTCGCGGCCAACACGAAGATGCCACGTCCCGTTGCCTCTGCCAGCTCGATCGCAGGGTCGAGGCTGTGGTAGCCCAAAAACGGCGACAAGGTCACAGCATCACTGCACAGCGGGCTGGAATCATCCAGCCACGCGGTGGCATAGCCAGCCATAGTCGAGCCGATATCGCCGCGCTTGGCATCAGCAACCACCAGGGCGCCAGCTGCACGCAGCTCACCGATCGTTTCTTCCAGGACAGCCAGGCCCTGCGAACCGAAAGCCTCAAAGAAAGCAACCTGGGGTTTCACCAAAGCCGCCGAATCCTTAAATGCTTCGACACAGATGCGGGAAAACTCAGCGACACCACGAACATCAACGCTTAAGCCCCACTTCTCCAGCAGGCTCGCGTGCGGATCGATGCCGACACACAGACGGCCACCGCGTTGCCGGGATGCCTCCAGCAAGCGATCGCCAAAGGTCTGCGGGTGAGTCATTACTGCTGCACCTTCTCTTCGGGAGCGCCGTCACCGGAGTGATCGATTTCCTGCAGGGCGCGAACCGTCAGGTCGCCAGCACGCAGTGCCTCGATACCCTGCACGGCCGCGGTAACACCTTGCACGGTGGTCACCAGGGTGACGCCCACGTTGACGGCAGCTGCACGAATGTCATAGCCATCGTGGCGAGCACCGGAAGAACCTGCCGGGGTATTCAGGATCAGGTCGATTTCGCCGGCCTTGATGATGTCCACAATGGAGCGAGCATTCGGGTCGATGCCCTTTTCTTCCGCCTGCTTCACATCGGACTGCTTCAACACGGTCTCACAGTCGACACCATTGCGACGCAGCATCTTCGCGGTGCCGGCGGTCGCCATCATCTTGAAGCCCATGGCGGCCAGACGCTGAATCGGGAAAATCAGGGTGCGCTTGTCACGGTTGGCGACGGAGACGAAGACCGTGCCTTCGGTCGGCAATGCGCCGTAGGCACCAGACTCGGCCTTGGCGTAGGCAGCGCCGAAGTTGTCGGCGAGCCCCATGACCTCACCGGTGGACTTCATTTCCGGAGACAGCAAGGTATCCAGCATCTGGCCCTCGGTGGTGCGGAAACGGTTGAACGGAAGAACAGCTTCCTTCACCGCGATCGGGGCATCCAACGGCAGAGATCCACCGTCGTGATCGGTCGGGATCATGCCTTCGTTCTGCAACTGCTCGATGGTTGCACCCATCATGATGCGGGAAGCAGCCTTAGCCAACGGAACACCGGTGGCCTTGGAGACGAACGGTACGGTGCGGGATGCGCGGGGGTTAGCCTCAATGACGTAGAGGATGTCGTCCTTCAGTGCGAACTGAACGTTCATCAGGCCCTTAACGCCAATGCCGTGGGCCAGCGCCTCGGTGGAGCGACGAACGTTGTTGATGTCTTCTTCACCAAGTGTCATCGGAGGCAGTGCACAGGCGGAGTCACCGGAGTGAATACCGGCTTCCTCGATGTGCTCCATCACGCCGGCCAGGTACACGTTTTCGCCATCGCAGAGAGCATCGACGTCGATCTCGATTGCGTTGTCCAGGAAGCGGTCAACCAGAACCGGGTGATCGCTGGTGATCTCGGTCGCGCGCTGGATGTAGTCCTTCAGAGCAGACTCGTCATAAACGATTTCCATGCCACGGCCGCCCAGCACGTAGGAGGGGCGCACCAGCACCGGGTAGCCGATGGACTCAGCAACCGCGCGCGCCTCATCGAAAGAGGTAGCGGTGCCAAAGGCGGGTGCCGGAAGTTCGGCGGTACGCAGCACCTCGCCGAACTCGCCGCGGTCTTCGGCCAGGTTAATGGCCTCGGGCGAGGTACCCACCACCGGCACACCAGCGTTGCGCAGCTGATCAGCCAGGCCCAGCGGGGTTTGACCACCGAGCTGAACAATAACGCCTGCGACGGTGCCGGACTGGCTTTCCGCGTGGTAGACCTCCATGACGTCTTCGAAGGTCAGCGGCTCGAAGTAGAGACGGTCAGCGGTGTCGTAGTCGGTGGAGACAGTCTCCGGGTTGCAGTTGACCATCACGGTCTCATAGCCAACGCGGGACAGTTCGAGGGCAGCGTGAACGCAGGAGTAGTCGAACTCGATGCCCTGACCAATACGGTTCGGGCCAGAACCGAGGATGATGACCTTCTCGCGCTCGGTTTGCGGCGCAACCTCGGACTCAGCCGCGGGATCCAGCTCATAGGCCGAGTAGTGGTAGGGAGTTTTCGCCTCAAACTCCGCAGCACAGGTGTCCACGGTTTTGAAGACCGGGCGAATGCCCAGGGACCAGCGCAAGCGACGCACGCCGTCCTCACCGGCGAACTCGGGGCGCAGTGCAGCGATCTGCTTGTCGGAAAGCCCAAAGACCTTGGCGCGACGCAGCAGGTCCTGGTCGAGGACCGGGGCAGCAACCAGTTCTTCGCGGAAGTCCACCAGGGCCTGAAGTTCCGCCAGGAACCAGGGGTCGATGCCGGAAGCTTCGTACACCTCGTCAATGGTGGCGCCCAGACGCAGAGCAAGCTCCGCGTCGTAGAGGCGTCCCTCGGTGGGGCGCTTGAGGTCCTCCAGCACAGCGGCCTTGTCGGTGGCGCGCTCGCCAGCGAAGGTCTCGTCCGGGACGGTCCAGAAGCCGGCCTGCTTGTTCTCCAAAGAACGCATGACTTTGCCAAGGGCAGCGATGTAGTTGCGACCCAGGGCCATGGCTTCGCCGACGGACTTCATGGTGGTGGTCAGGGTGTCGTCCGCACCGACGAACTTTTCGAAAGCAAAGCGAGGAGCCTTGACCACGACGTAGTCCAGGGTCGGCTCGAAGGCAGCGGGGGTGACACCGGTGATGTCGTTGGTGATCTCATCCAGGGTGTAGCCGATGGCGAGCTTCGCAGCAATCTTCGCGATCGGGAAGCCGGTGGCCTTCGATGCGAGTGCGGAGGAACGAGACACACGGGGGTTCATCTCGATGGTGATCAGGCGACCGTCGCGGGGGTTGATGGCGAACTGGATGTTGCAGCCGCCGGTGTCCACGCCGACCTCGCGGAGGATGGCGATGCCCTGGTTACGCATGATCTGGAACTCGCGGTCGGTCAGCGTCATGGAGGGGGCAACGGTGACGGAGTCACCGGTGTGGACGCCGAGTGCGTCAACGTTTTCGATGGAGCAGACCACCACGCAGTTGTCGTTGGCATCGCGCATGAGCTCCAGCTCGTATTCTTTCCAACCGAGGATGGATTCCTCGATCAGCACGTTAGCCTCCGGCGATGCGGCCAGGCCGCCACCGGCGATGCGCTCGAGGTCCTCGTCTGTGAACGCCAGGCCGGAGCCAAGACCGCCCATGGTGAACGAGGGACGAACCACGACCGGCAGGCCGAGTTCCTTGACTGTTTCGCGGACTTCGTCCATGTTGTGGCACACGCGGGAACGTGCGGATTCGCCACCAATCTTCGCGACGATGTCCTTGAACTTCTGGCGGTCTTCGCCGCGTTCAATGGCGTCGATGTCGGCACCGATGAGTTCAACGCCGTACTTCTTGAGGCTGCCGCGGCGATCCAGGGCGATGGCCGCGTTGAGAGCGGTCTGGCCACCCAGGGTCGCCAGGACGGCATCGATGGGGTGGCCCTGCTCGATTTCGCGTTCGAAGATCTTCTCGATGAACTCGGGCTGGATGGGTTCCACGTAGGTGTGGTCGGCGAACTCCGGGTCCGTCATGATGGTGGCGGGGTTGGAGTTAATCAGGGTGACGCGCAGCCCCTCCTCCTTGAGCACGCGGCACGCCTGGGTGCCGGAGTAGTCGAACTCGCAGGCCTGGCCGATGACGATCGGGCCGGAGCCGATGACCAGGACGTGATTGATGTCTGAGCGCTTCGGCATTTACTTTGCACCTTCCAGGAGAGCGATGAACTGGTCGAACAGGGGGTTGGCGTCGTGGGGGCCGGCGGCGGCCTCCGGGTGGTACTGGACGCTGTAGGCGCGACCGGATTCGAGGGCTACGCCTTCGACCACGCCGTCGTTGAGACAGGTGTGGGTGACGATGGCGGGGCCGAAATCAGTGTCAAACGGCTTACCCGGTTCACCCTTGAGGGCAAAGCCGTGGTTCTGGGCGGTGATGTCAATCTTGCCGGTGAGGTGGTTTTTCACCGGCACGTTGATGCCACGGTGGCCGAATTTCAGCTTGTAGGTTTCCATGCCCAGGGCGCGGCCAAGGATCTGGTTGCCGAAGCAGATACCGAAGAACGGGATGTCGGCTTTGAGCACATCGCGCACCACGGCCACCATGTCGTCGGCGGTGGCGGGGTCACCGGGTCCGTTGGAGACAAACACGCCGTCCGGGTTGTATTCCTTGATCTTGTCGAAGGGGGTGCCGGAGGGCACAACGACGGTGCGGATGCCGCGGGCAGCGAAGTTGCGCGGGGTGTTGGTCTTGATGCCCATGTCGTAGGCGACGACCGTGAAGCGGTGCTCGCCTTCGGGTTCGACGATGTATGCCTCGTCGGCGGAGACATCGCCGGCCAGGTCAGCGCCGGCCATTTCGGGCTGGGAGCGCACGATCTCGACGAGTTCTTCGTCGCTGCGCTCAGCATCGTCGCCGGAGAAAATACCGGCGGAGATGGAACCTTCGGTGCGCAGGCGGCGGGTCAGGGCGCGGGTGTCGACGCCCTTGATGCCGATGATGTTTTGGGCCTGCATTTCTTCTTCGAGGGTGCGGGCTGCGCGCCAGTTGGATACGCGGTGCGCGAGGTCCCGGATGACCAGGCCGGCGACCCAGATGTGGTCGCCGCGGGATTCGCCGTCTTCGTCGTTCCAGCCGGTGTTGCCGATTTGCGGTGCGGTGCACACGACAATTTGGCGGTGGTAGGACGGGTCGGTCATGGTTTCCTGGTAGCCGGTCATGCCGGTGGTAAAGACTGCTTCACCCAGGGTGGTGCCGGTGGCGCCGAAGCCGGTGCCGCGGAAAACTTCGCCGCTGGCGAGCACGAGCTTGGCGGGGTTGGGGGTGGTCACAAATGTGCCTTTCGGTCTCGGTGGGCGGGGTTAGTTACGGGCGGCCGGCTGGCCGTCGCGGCAGGTGATGTGGCCACGCAGGATGGTGGTGGTCACCTTGGTGGAAAACTCCATACCTTCGTAGGGGGTGTTGCTTGCCTTGGATGCCATCTCTTCACCGTGGGCGGTCCAGGTGTCGTTTTGGCTGACCAGGGTCAGGTTGGCGGGTTCTCCGACGGCGATGGGGCGGCCGTGGCCGGGCAGCTTGGTGATTTGGGCGGGTCGTTCGCTCATCACCTTGGCGACGAAGCGCCAATCGGCCAGGCCGGTCCGGACGAAGATGTCGGCGATGATGGCCAGGGAGGTTTCCAGGCCGAGCATGCCGGGGCGGGCGTTTTCAAATTCGCAGCATTTGTCTTCGCTGCCGTGGGGCGCGTGGTCGGTTGCTACGCAGTCGATGGTGCCGTCGAGCAGGGCGTCGCGCAGTGCCAGGGTGTCGGATTCTTCGCGCAGTGGCGGGTTAACCCGGTTGACGCCGTCGTAGGTTTCCAGCCGCTTGTCGGTGAGCAGCAGGTGGTGGGGGGTGACTTCTGCGGTGAGGGTCATGCCTTGGCTTTTTGCCCAGCGCAGGAGTTCGACGGTGCCTTTGGTGGAGGCGTGGCAGATGTGGACGCGTCCGCCGTAGTCGCGGTGCAGTAGCGCATCCCGGGCGACGATTGCTTCCTCTGCTGCGCGGGGCCAGCCGCGTAGGCCGAGACGGGCGGCGACTTCGCCTTCGTGGGCGACGGCGCCTTCGGTGAGTTTGGGTTCTTCGCAGTGTTGTGCGAGGAGCACGTCGGCGGCGCGGGAGTATTCCACGGCGCGGCGCATCAGTTGGGGGTTGGCTACGCAGACGCCGTCGTCGGAGAACATGCGGACTTTGGCTTCGCTGCGGGCCATCATGCCGAACTCGGTGAGTTCTTTGCCTTGGAGGCCTTTGGTGATGGAGCCGACGGGGTGGACGTCGCAGAGGCCGATCTCTTGGCCTTTGAACCATACGCCTTCGGCGATGACGGGTTGGTCCATCACTGGGGTGGTGTTTGCCATGGTGAACACGGCGGTGAACCCGCCTTTGGCGGCTGCGGCGGAGCCGGTGGCGATGGTTTCGGTGTCTTCGCGTCCGGGTTCGCGCAGGTGGACGTGCATGTCGACGAGTCCGGGCAGCAGGATTTGCCCGTCTGCCTCGATGCGTTCGTCGGCGGGGGTGTCGGCGGGGGCGTTGAGGTCGGCGATGATTCCGTTTTCAATGAGAACGTTGGTGTTGTCGCCTTCGCCGTAGGGTTTGACGCCGATAAGCAGGACGCGGCCGGGGTTGGGTGCGGCGAGCGCGCCGGTGGCTGGGTAGCTGTCGTCGCTGGTTGCTGGTGCGTGTGTGTCAGTCACCTGTGCGCCTTTCGGGGTTTTGTGGGTGTGTGCCATCGTCGTTCGCCTTACTTTTCTTCCTGGCCCACCAGCAGGGTGAACAGGACGGCCATGCGGACGTGGACACCGTTGTTGACCTGTTGCAGGACGGCGGTTTGGGGGGCGTCGGCGACGGCGTAGTTGATTTCCATGCCGCGCAGCATTGGCCCGGGGTGCATGACGATGGCGGTGTCTTTGAGTTTGGCGAGCCGGTCTTTGGATAGCCCGTAGAGGGTGGCGTATTCGCGGTGGGAGGGGAAGAATCCGCCGAGCATGCGTTCCTGTTGGACGCGCAGCATCATGACTGCGTCGGCGTCGGCGATTTCTGCGTCCATGTCGTAGGCGTAGCGCACGGGCCAGTTGTCGACTCCGGCGGGCAGCAGGGTGGGCGGTGCGATGAGGACGACTTCTGCGCCGAGGGTGGACAGGAGGTCTACGTTGGAGCGCACCACGCGGGAGTGAAGGCAGTCACCAACGATGACGACTTTGCGGCCGTTGATACCGCCGAGTCGTTGGCGCATGGTCACTGCGTCCAGCAGGGCTTGGGTGGGGTGCTGGTGGGCACCATCACCGGCGTTGATGACGCTGGGCCCGTCTACCCATTCGGCGAGTTGTTGTGCTGCGCCGGAGGAGGGGTGGCGGATGATCAGCGCGTCGGCGCCGATGGATTGCAGTGTTAGGCCGGTGTCTTTGAGGGATTCTCCTTTTTTCACCGAGGATGAGGAGGCGGAGATGTTGATGACATCGGCGCTCATCCATTTGCCTGCGGTTTCGAAGGAGGACCGGGTGCGGGTGGAGTTTTCGTAGAAGACGGTGAAGATGGTTCGCCCGCGCAGGGTGGGAAGCTTCTTGACTTCGCGGTCTTGTAGGGCGAGGCGGAAGCGGTCTGCTTCGTCCATCAGGCCGACGATCTCGTCGGCGCTCAAATCGGCGATGCTGAGGAGGTGTTTCATGGTCTTAGACCTCGTCCCGGCGAGTCAGCGTCACCGCATCCTCGCCATCGATTTCGCGGAGGGACACGGTGACGTCCTCGGCGCGGGAGGTGGGTAGGTTTTTACCGACGTAGTCCGCACGGATCGGCAGTTGTCGGTGGCCGCGGTCGACGAGGACGGCGAGTTGGATTTCTTCGGGGCGTCCGACGTCGCGCAGCGCGTCGAGTGCGGCGCGGATGGTGCGGCCCGAATACAAAACATCGTCGACGAGAATCACGGTCGTGCCATCGATTCCCTCGACGGGGATGTTGGTGGGCTGCAGCGCCCGGTGGGGGGTGCGACGAAGGTCGTCGCGGTAGAGGGTGATGTCCAGGGCCCCGCAGAAGACGTCGGTGCCGGAGAATTGGGCGATGTTGGCGGCGAGGCGCTCCGCTAGCGGAACACCCCCCGACGGGATCCCTAGCAGAACCACGCGACGAGCCTCTGGGGCGTCCAGCGCGGTTTTTTCAATGATTTGGTGCGCGATGCGTGCGACAGTGCGGTTGACATCGTCAGCGGAGATAATTTCCGTGACATTCGCTGCAGTTTCGCTCATCGTGACCTCCTTCCCCGCCTCACAGTGCGGTCCGTTAAAGGATGTCGAAAATAAAATTTTGGATGAAAACTGGCGCGGTCCGATGGTTCGCCGTGGCTGCCCGCAGCCGGGGCGTTTTAGCCGGCGATTTTTCACCCAACTTTGCCGAAAATTTTCCTCTCCCACCCTAGCATGATGCCCACGGCGTGTCAGTGTCGTCCTCCCCACCTTTCACCCCCTTGATTTCGCACCGGCTTTCCATCCCCGACAGTCGATACAATGGCCGCCATGAGTCTTACGACAAGTCACTTCCTGCCCTACCCTCGACGCGACGTGTGGGATTGGCACACGCGCCCCGGCGCCGTGGTGCGTCTCAGTCCGCCGTTTGTGCCCATGCAGGCGATTAAGCAGGCGGATAATCTCGCCGATGGTTTGACCCGTTTTTCTTTGCCCGCCGGGCTGAAATGGGATGCCCGCCACGACTTGTCGGGTTTTCACGAAGGGCGCCAATTTAGCGATGTGTGTGTTTCCGCCCCGTTGAAGGCGTTGGCGAATTGGCGCCACGTGCACTTTTTCGACGATGAGGGGGAGGGCACCCGCATCACCGACCAGGTGACCACCCGACTGCCGGGTCGGGCGATGCACTCGATGTTCGCTTATCGCCAGCACCAGCTGCTCGGCGACCTGCAAGCCATTGAGCGCAGCCACCACTATGCCGGGCAGCAGTTCCGCGCCGCGGACGGCAGCCTTGCCCCAGTGACTTTCGCGGTGACCGGTAGTGGCGGCACCATTGGCACCGCCCTGTGCGCCCAATTGACCACGGCGGGGCATCGCGTAATCCGCCTGACTCGCAGCGTGGGCAGCGGCAGCAGCGATGATGTGCGCCTGTGGGATCCCAACCACCCCGCACCAAACCTGCTTGACGGGGTTGATGTGCTCATCCACCTGGCGGGCGAGCCCCTTTTGGGCCGGTTCAACGACGACCACAAAGAGGCTATCTATTCCTCCCGGGTGGAGCCCACCCGCAAGCTAGCGCAACTGGTCGCCGACAGCAGCACCTGCAACACCATGGTGGTGGCCTCGGCCATTGGTTTTTACGGCCACGACCGCGGCGATGAGGTCTTAAGCGAGGATTCCGCCACCGGCGAAGGTTTCCTGGCGCACGTGTGCCGCGACTGGGAGGCAGCCTGCCAGCCCGCCCGGGACGCCGGAAAGCGGGTCGTTAACGTTCGTACCGGTATCGTGCTGTCGGGTCGCGGCGGGGTGCTCCCGGTGCTTCGGGTGCTGTTTTCCGCGGGCCTGGGCGGCAAATTCGGCGACGGCACCGCCTGGTTTTCCTGGATCGCCATCGATGACCTCACCGATATTTATCTCCGCGCATCCCTCGACCCAGCAGTCTCCGGACCGATCAACGCAACCGGCCCGAACCCCGTGCAGAACAAGGACATGGTGCAGGCGCTGGCCAAGGAGCTCAAGCGCCCCGCGGTGATTCCGATTCCGTCCCTGGGACCTAAACTCATTCTCGGCGAGCAAGGCGCCCAAGAGCTCGCCTTGGCCAACCAGCGGGTGGTGCCGGAGGCACTGCTCGGACTCGACCACACTTTCCGCTACACCACCATTGAAGCTGCTCTCGCGCACGAACTTGGTGGCGAAGAACTTTTTGAGGAACCGAAGTGACACAATCCCCCACCCCGGTGACCCCGGAACGCATCGGCGAAATCCTCGACGGTGAAGGCATCGCCTACGACATCATGGGCGACACCGTCATCGTCACCTACCCCCAGTTCGGCATCTACTTCGGCTGCTTCGAGCAAGCGCTGGGAGCTGCCGGCACCTGGACCGGCGCGGTCGGCCCCGAGCTGGTCACCGTCGCATTGGGCGCGAGCAACGAATGGAATCTGACCCAACTGACGCCGATGTTGGGCTTTAGCATCGTCGGCCCCGATGCGGAGGCTACCCCCACCGATGATCACGCCCCCGCCGCGGAGGACATCATCAATTTCTCTTTCCGGCGCACCGCGCTGACCGGTGAGGGCATGAGCCGCAACCAGCTGGGTGCGTGGATCATGACCACCATCGAAACCACCGTGGCCTGCGTCGGCTGGCTGGAAACCCAGTTTCCGGACACCACCACCACGATTCTCGGCGGGGAATACTTGCCGCTTTCAGCCATGCAGGAGGACAAATAACCCATGACTGCTGCCAGTGAAGTCACCATGGACCGCGTCATCGCTGCGATGCGCGCCTTCGATGTAGAACTCGGCGAACCTCAGTCCACCGCCGTGCCCGGCGCCGTGGTCACCGGCATCAACCTCAACGGTTTCGACGTGCATTTCATCCTGATGGGCGGCTATCTCATCGTGCGCGCCGACAAGCCCACCGGTGAGAAAACCGACGACGCGAATCCCGCATTGTTCCTGTCCTGCCAAAACGTCAACCAGGGTTCTCCCCTGCCGAAATCCGTGGTGATTGACCGCACCCCCGAATTGATTGTGCGCAGTGAAGTAGAGATCCTCATCGGCGCCGGCATGACCGATGAGCAGCTGGGCCTAAACCTTGGCGCCGCCGTGGATGGGGTGCTGGAAGCCCAGCAAAAAGTGGCCGAGGTTCGTGCCACCTTCGCCACCGCCGAAAGCTAGACCACCCATCTAGCGCCGAAAAGACCTGCCCCGGTATCACCATGGCAGGTCTTTTTGTGCCTTTTCCGGCAACACACGCCAAGCACCAGACACGCCCCAGATGGCGCTGTCAGGCCCCTAGTGGGCTGTGGGCAGCTGATATCGCGACGCGTGCATAAGCGTTAGGAGTTGCGCACCCTGTGAAGTTCTTCTTCCACGTCGAAGTGCGCGGGTGGCCAGTCAAGATCCATGTCCCTCAGGGCACCCAACAGCAGGTATTTAACGACCATGCGGGCATAAGGCTTATTGTCGCTGGGCACCACGTACCAGGGCGCATAGTCGGTGGTGGTGCGCCGCAAGGCGATCTCGTAGGCCTGCTGGTATTGCTCCCACAGGGCACGCTCGTCGACGTCGCCGGGGTTGTACTTCCAGTATTTGGTGGGGTCTTCGAGCCGCTCAAGCAGGTTTTGCTTTTGGAACTGCTGGGAGATGTGCAGCATGACCTTGATGATCTTGACTCCGCGTTGCGTCAGCTGCGCTTCGAAGTCGTTGATCGCCCCGTAACGGCGTTCGATTTCTTCCGGCGGGGACAGTTTCCGCACCCGGTGGATGAGAACATCTTCGTAGTGGGAGCGGTCGAACACGCCGATCATGCCGGGGCCTGGGACTTTCGGGGCGATCCGCCACAAAAAGTCGTGGGCTTTTTCTTCCTCGGTGGGTTTTCCAAACGCTGCGTGCACCACCCCTTGGGGGTCGAAGGCCCGAAACACGTGCCGAACCTGCCCGCCTTTGCCGGAGGTGTCCATACCCTGCAGGACAAGAAGCACCGCACCCGTGTTGGGCATGTCAGCGCGCGCGTTGGCGTACAGCTTGCGCTGCAGCTCGTCGAGCTCCTCATCGATTTCGGTGAACTCGTGGGTCAGTTTCTTTTTCGACCCGTCGAAATGAGGTGTCGAGGCGGGATCAATATCCGCCAGCACCACCTGCGGCCCCACGGCCAGCGCACGAGCATCGTCTACGGAAAAATTAGCCATGCCACCCATCGTAGCTGCCCGACTATCAGCAGCAGCGCGGAAAACACACACGCCACCGAGCCGCCCCCGTTGAAGGGGGCTGGTTCGGTGGCGTGCAGCAAAAGCACAAGCCTTTGGGCGCTACTTGGTGTCGTCCTCGTGCGGCGCTTCAGCCGGCGCGGCGGACTCAAGAGTGTCGGGCTGGTCGTAATCCGTTTCGAACTCGATGCCCGCAAATTCGGGATCTTCCGCTTCACCCTCGGCGAAATCCGAGGCATCGCCAAGTTCCAGGGTGGCGAAAGGATCAATCGCACCACTACGAACGTCTTCGGCATAGCCGGCGATAGCGTCAAGCACCCCGTTGATGTACGGCGGCGCCGCATCGGTGGAATACGTCGCAGCCAACTCAATACCCTCGACTACGGCCGCCCGGACGGGAACCTCAGAGTTGCGCAGCAACTCCCAGGTCGACACGCGCAAAATAGCGCGATCCACCGCCGGCAAGCGATCCAACTGCCAGTCCTGGGCCAAATGCTTGGAGATGGTGTCGTCGATGCCATCCAAATCCACCGCCACACCTTCAACGATGGCGGCGGTGTACTCCCCCACGGGAGGAACCACCGGGTCGGGGCGCTTAGCCAACTCCACCCGATCGCGCACCACCGCAACCGGGTCGACGTCGCGGGCCTCCGCCTCAAACAGGATGTCGACGGCACGGCTGCGCGCCTTAAAGCGGGAGCCGTGTCGACGGAATCGTGCGTTATCAGCCATTAGTTGTTAACGCGGGAGAGGTACTCACCGGTGCGGGTATCGACCTTGAGGACGTTACCGGTCTCGATGAACAACGGAACCTGAATCTCAGCGCCGGTCTCCAAGGTGGCGGGCTTGGTGCCACCAGTGGAGCGGTCGCCCTGCAGGCCCGGATCAGTGTGAGCAACCTTGAGCTCCACAGAAATCGGCAGCTCAGCAAACAGCGGCTCACCCTCGTGGAAGGACACCTGCACGGTGGTTTCCTCCAACAGGAAACGGCCAGCATCGCCCACCAGGTGGGGAGCCAACTCGATCTGCTCGAAAGTCTTGGCATCCATCATGACGTAGGAGGTGCCATCGTTGTACAGGTAGGTCATGTCACGACGGTCGACGGTGGCGGTCTCCACCTTCACGCCCGCGTTGAAGGTCTTGTCGGTGACCTTGCCGGACACCACGTCCTTGAGCTTGGTACGCACGAAAGCGGGGCCCTTGCCCGGCTTCACGTGCTGGAACTCAGTGATCTGCTGCAGCTTGCCATCGATCTTGAGGACAAGACCGTTCTTGAAATCAGCGGTAGTTGCCACTAGTGATACTCCCTAAAGAAAAGCGATGTGGGGTGAAAACTCTACAAGACTACCAAGTCTTTACTCGTGGTCGTAATAACCTCCGGCGCACCCTGGGTAATGATGAGGGTGTCCTCGATGCGGACACCGCCCTTACCAGGCACATAAATACCCGGCTCGATGGTCAAGGTCATGCCGGGCTGCAGCACCCCCTGGCCACTGACAGACGCCGACGGGGCCTCGTGCACATCCAAACCAATGCCATGTCCAGTCGAGTGCACAAAGAACTCCCCATAGCCAGCCTCAGTGATGATGTCGCGGCACGCCTTATCCACATCCACCAAGGCAGTACCCGGGGTAGCCGCCTCAACCCCCGCGAGCTGCGCCCGCAACACGATGTCGTAAATCTCCTGAGTGAACTCAGTGGTGTGCCCCATGATCACGGTGCGTGTCATATCAGAGTTGAATCCCAAACGGTGCGCACCAAAGTCAATCGTCACCAAATCCCCCGCCTCAATGACCCGGTCAGAGGCATCATGGTGTGGCTTAGCCGAGTTCGGGCCCGAGGCAACAATGGTGTCAAAAGACACACGCTCCGAGCCGGCCATCCGCATCCGGTACTCCAAATCCGCCGCCACCTGACGCTCCGTACGGCCCACCGCAAGCTCGCCCGCCGCCAACAAATCCTCAAAGGCCTTCGACGCCAGCGCCGCAACCTCCTTCAAACGAGTCTGCTCCAGCGGCTCCTTAATCAAACGAATCTTCTCAATCACCCCCGACACCGGCACCAAAGTCACGTCCTCACCACATGCGGCCTGCAAACGCTCAAACTCGCTGACCGAGACAAAATCCGCCTCAAAGCCAACACGGCGCACCCCGGACACCTTCTCCAGCAACGCCGTGGCGCACTGGCGGGCATTGACGGCCTCCAAATCAGGGACCTCCTCAGCCACCTGGGTGAGATACCGCCCGTCCGTAGAAATCTGGGCCGACAGATCCTTATTCACGATCAGCGCACCATTCGAGCCGGAAAAACCACTCAAATAGCGCACATGCTGCAAATGGGTCACCAGCATGCTATCGATGCGCTGCGCAGCAAGCGCCGCAGCCAAAGTACGACGACGGGTAGAAAAACGAGTATCAGCAAGCATGACGATCCTTTACACAAACACCAAACAGCACCAAAAGCGCCGAACAACGGTGAATAACGGTGAACAACGATAAAAACAACTCAGAGGGCACCCACCCAGGCACAACCGCACCCAGGCAGGCACCCACCCGCAACACACCGCCAACGGGCGCGCACGGGCAAAGTCTTCCCCACCAACTCTAACCGCACCCGCCACACGGCGACACCACCCCCACAAAACAGGCCGAAACCTACCCCAAGCGACTAGCGCTGCGGCAGCACCCGCTCATCAACAAAACGCAACGCCAGGTCATAGCCCGCAGTACCCAAACCGGCAATAACCCCCAGCGCAATCGGCGAAAGATACGAGTGACCACGGAACGCCTCACGGGCATGCACATTGGAGATATGCACCTCCACAAAACCCGCCCCATCGGCGATCTCCGCTAGCGCATCCCGCAACACCACAGACGTGTGAGTCAACCCTCCAGGGTTGATAATGATGGCCGCGCCATGGTCGGCGCACTCATGCACCTTATCGATAATCTCACCCTCATGGTTGGACTGAAAAAAGCCCACCCGACGGCCCAGCTGCGCAGCCAAAGCAGACAACCGCTCCTGCACATCCGCCAGGGTCTCACTGCCATACACCTCAGGCTGCCGCTTACCCAAACGATCCAAATTCGGGCCATTAATCACCATGACCTCAACAAAATCCTGGCCATTCACTGCACAAACCTCCTCAACAAACCAACTACACGCACAACACTAGGCACTGATGCGCGCATACGCCTTTTCCAAGCTCTCCCGCGACGGCCCCTCCAACCGAGTCGGCTGACCAGCAGCCGTCAACGCCACAAAACGAATCATCCCATCACGGTTCTTCTTATCGCGCGTCATACCCGTCAACAACTGCTCAAACACACCAGCCCGATACTTGGTCGGCAACCCAATGCTGGCCAAAATCCGCTCATGACGAACAACCAGATCCTCATCAATCAAACCCTCAATCTGGGCCAAGTTCGCAATAAACATCATCCCTACCGCCACAGCATTGCCGTGCCGCCACTCAAAATGCTCATTGAGCTCCACCGCATGGCCGAACGTGTGGCCATAGTTCAAAATCTCCCGCAGCCCCGATTCCTTCAAATCAGACGCCACCACCCGCGCCTTGACCGACACCGAGCGCTCAATCAACTCCGGCAGAAAACCATCAACCCGCAAACACGCCTCCGGATCCGCCTCATAACGATCCAGAATCACCGTGTCAGAAATAAAACCAGTCTTGATGATCTCAGCAGAACCCGCCACCAGCTCACTACGCGGCAGCGTCGCAATCCTATCTAGGTCAATAAACACAGCAGCGGGCTCGTGGAAAGCACCCACCAGATTTTTGCCCGCAGCGGTATTAATCCCCGTCTTACCCCCCACCGCGGCATCAACCATGGCCAACAACGTCGTAGGAACCTGCACCACCTTAATTCCCCGCATCCACCCAGCTGCCACAAAGCCCGCCAAATCAGTAGCAGCACCACCACCAAAACCAATCACGCAATCGCGGCGAGTAAAACCCTCCCCGCCCATCACATCCCACAGGTGCCCGCAGGTCGCCAAAGACTTACCCTCCTCGGCATCCGGAATAGGCATAGGCACCACACGCAGCCCCCGCGACTGCAACGCCGACACCAAACCCGCGGGATCCAACGACGGCTGAAACACCACCCCAACGGTATGACAACCATCAAGACCAGCCACGAAATCAGCAATCCGCCCATCAAGACCGGAATCAATATGAACCTCATAGGGGGCCTGGGAAGCAACAGTCACACTAGCCATGACATGGTTCTCTTTTCTGCAACAGAAGGAAAAAAATTTTACAAATGGAAAAAGAACGCGGACCCGACAAGACATTCACCACGAAAGTCGAGTCAGATCCGCGCCCAACCATCACAACAACTCAGTGATGATGGAATCAACAATATCGGCAGGTGCACGCCCATCCGTGACCACCCGGGCCGTCGCCACCTCCGTGTACAACGGCTCGCGGGTAACAAACAGCTGACGATAACGCTGCGCCGGATCCTCAGCATTGAGCACCGGGCGCGTATTTTCCGCCATCGTGCGGCGCACCCCCTCCTCCACCGACACATCAATCCACGCCACCGTGTGACGCTTCAACAACTGTCGTGTCGAGGCCGTAACAACCGCGCCCCCGCCCAACGACACCACACCATGGCGCGTCAACGCCTCCGCCACGACGCGCGCCTCCAACTCCCTAAAAGCAGGCTCGCCAAGCTCGGTAAACACATCACCACACGCTTTACCGGACTCCTGCTCAATCATGAGATCAGAATCCACAAAAGGCTGCCCCAAACGCTGCGCCAACAACCGACCAATAGTCGACTTACCGGCGCCCGGAAGCCCCACCAACACCACCGTGGGGCCCTCAGGCTGCGCCGTCATCATTGACCAAACTCCAAACGACGATTGACCTCAGCAACATAGCCCGCAATGTTGCGCTTAGTCTCCTCCAAGCTATCCCCACCAAACTTGGCCAACACGTTACGAGCCAGCACCAACGCGACCATGGCCTCAGCCACAACACCGGCCGCCGGCACCGCACACACATCAGAGCGCTGGTGAATCGCAGAAGCCGCCTCACCAGAAGCCATATCAACCGTCTTCAACGCACGCGGCACCGTCGAAATCGGCTTCATAGCAGCACGCACCACCAAAGGCTGACCATTAGTCATGCCGCCCTCAACACCGCCAGCACGATTCGACAAACGGGTCACAGCACCATCATCAGTGCGCACCATCTCATCATGAGCCTCACTACCGCGGCGACGAGCCTCCTCAAAACCATCGCCCACCTCGACGCCCTTGATTGCCTGAATACCCATCAACGCCGCAGCCAACTGCGCATCCAAACGATCCTCGCCCGAAATATGAGAACCAAGACCAATCGGCAAACCATGCACTACGACCTCAACCACGCCCCCCAACGTGTCGCCGGCCTTCTTCGCAGCCTCAATCTCCGCAATCATCGATGCTTCAGCGTCCTTATGGAAAGCACGCACCGGAGACTCATCAATCGCCTCCAGATCAGCGAAAGTCGGCAACTGACCACGCACTTCCTCACTACGGCCAATCGAGACCACATGGCTCAACACCTCGACCCCAAGGGTCTCCCGCAAGAAATTCCGCGCCACCGTGGCCGCAGCCACACGAGCAGCCGTCTCACGCGCCGACGCCCGCTCCAACACCGGACGAGCCTCGTCGAAACCGTACTTCAACATGCCAGCAAAATCCGCGTGACCCGGGCGCGGGCGCGTCAACTTCGCGCCCCGACCCGAAGCGAACGCCGCCTGCACCTCAGGATCGTTCTCATCCACCGCATCAGCAGCCATCAGGGTGGTCCACTTCGGCCACTCCGTGTTCCCAATCATGATGGCCAGCGGAGAACCCAAAGTACGACCATGACGCACACCGGTGAGCATGGTCACCTCGTCCGCCTCAAACTTCATGCGGGCGCCACGGCCATAGCCCAAACGACGCCGCGCAAGCTGATAAGAAATATCCTCGGTAGCAATCGGCACACCAGCAGGAAGGTGCTCTACAAGCGCGACCAGAGCCTGGCCGTGGCTTTCTCCAGAAGTAGTCCATCGAAACATATCGGCTATTCTGCCATGCCCACCCACGCACCAGTTCGCCCACCCCCTCAACAGCTTTGCCCCAGCAACTTCTCCCCCACACGCAATCGGCCACCACCCATTGTTTTCAGCCAAATATGACCCCACACACCGCAGCCGCCAACATGTGCGGACCATGCGCAACGCGCCTGCGACGACACCACACCGCCTCAGCCACCGTCGTCACCTGAGCCAACAAAACCACCCACACAACTACCCCCACCCCCTGCTGCGCCACCAACACCCCCAACCCACACGCAAGCTTGATATCACCCCCACCAACCCCCTTGTAAAAAGCCCACACCAACAGATACAACCCCGGCCACACTAAACCCATCACCAGCTGACCTAAAGACCCGCCCACCAAACCCATCCCCCACAAAGCCACCACCCCGGGATAGACCACCACGTTCGGCAGCCGCAAATACCTTCGGTCCCACCACCACAACACCCCGGCCCACACCGCGAACGCCAGCCAACCAACGAATTCCACGGCCAATGCCACCTGCTGCGTGATTCCAGAAAAAGAATCCATACTTCCTGCCCTACGACGCGCTCCACAGTCCTTAAGACCGTGAAACTAACCGCACAGCTGCCCAGCACGCACAAGGAGAACCCAGCCTTCCACAGGCGTCGTTGTCTCCATAAAAAGACGTTGCGAGTTTTCCCCAGCAAGACACCGCAAGGTTTGCACCATCAACAAAGCCCACCGCACACACAACGTGTGCGGTGGGCGGAAATTAAGGCGCGACTAGAACCGGTCCATCAAAGCAGCCCACATGGATTCCTCCGGGGCCGCCAAACCAGTGAACTGTTCAAACTGAGAAAACGCCTGATGCGCGAGCATCACGTGACCACCAGCCACCGGGTGGCCCTTAGCGCGCACAGCCTTTGCCAGCGGCGTCGGCCAAGGATTGTAAATCACGTCAAACAAGGGCGCATTGGAACACGCTTCAACCACATCGGTCGTTCCGTCGACCGGAACGGTATTGATGACAACGCTGGCGCGCTCAACGACCGGCTCCAGATCGGCGTGCGGGGGCAACCACTCAAACTCAGCGCCGGTGCGAGTCACCAAAGGCGACAACTCATCACTACGGTCGGTGCGATTAATCACCGTCACCTTGCTGCACCCCAACTCCGCCATCGTCCACAGCACCGTACGGGCAGTACCGCCACCACCGATAAGAACTGCTTCAGAACCCTCCGCTGCGACAGTGGGCGCATCCACACGCAGCCGTTCCAAAGCGGCGCGAATGCCGTCAACGTCGGTGTTGTCGGCCCGCCAACCAGTAGGGGTCCGTACCAAAGTATTGCCGGAGCCAATGTCCTCACAACGCGGACTAATTTCCTCAGCGATATCCAGCATGGCGAATTTACCCGGCATCGTCACCGACAGTCCGACATAAGTGTCGTCCAAGCTCGCCACCAGATCAGCCAGACCCGCCGCATCACACTCGAAACTGCCGTACTCCCAATCGTCCATGCCCAAAGCGGCATAACCCGCGTTGTGCAGCACAGGTGACAGGGAATGCCCAATAGGTTTTCCAACAATCGCAGCACGGTGCGTGATAGCCAAGATTAAAACTCCTTTAGTACTCCGCAAACAGCAGACCCACGCCAGCAAATGCAGCGTCAAACCCGCCACATGCGGGCGAACACATCTGCATCGCTAACGCACAGCACCGCGTACGGCTGCAATAGCAGCACACGAGCCGAAACCCTCGGCGACAACGGCCAGGCTGCGAGAAAAACCGCCTGCGCCGTGGCGCCACCAGTTAGCGTCGCGAAAAGTAGGGATGGTGACAATAGGGCAATTCAGTGATCCGCACAAAGGATACGGTCGTCGAAAAACCACTAGAACCAAGATACCCCGTCGCACCCGGGATACAGATTTTTCCTTCAGTTGGGGGATGCTTGCGCCCGGCTTCGGGGGGATTATTCGCCAAAATCCTGGGCAAACAAACACCCCGTATCCAAGGCACTGTGGTTAGTGCCCTCAATACGGGGTGAAAATGCGTGCTGGTCACGCAATAAATGACCAGCTTCAGTGTTTAACGCTGCGAATCGAGCACACCATTTTCAATGGACTCCTGTGTCGCGCGCTGGTGTTCATCAAAGGTCCGGTTGAACACCGTCGTACCGTCCTTATCGATGGTCACAAAGAACAACCAATCGCCGTCTGCAGGATTCTCCATCGCCTCAATGGCTTCCAAAGAGGGAGAGGCGATAGGGGTTTCCGGGAGACCATCCTTCGCGTAGGTGTTCCACGGAGTAACCCGGGCGCGATCCTCGTCGGTCGTGGCGACTTCCTGATTCGGAAGGTCATAGTTGACGGTCGAGTCGAACTCTAGGCGCATCGGCTCCTGCAGGCGGTTCAAGATCACCCGGGCGACCTTCGGGAAGTCACCGGCAGGCGATTCGCGCTCCACCAAAGAAGCAGCAATCAACAGCTCGTAGGGGGTCAAACCGACGGCCTGAGCGCGCCCCACAATGTTGGTCTCGTTTTCTTTCTCCGCGCTGGCGGTGATCAGGCTGCGTAGGACTTCAGCCGCGTTCTGTTCCGGATTGACGACGTACTCACCCGGCATGATCAGACCCTCGATACGACGCGGGTCGTTACCGCGAGCACGCACCGCATCAACGGCCCATTCGGGAACCCCGAGTTCGACCGGGTCTACCCCACCAGCAGCTTGCTTCAGCGCGGCAACAGTCAGGCAATTGGATGCGCCTTCAGCACAGGTGACCTGGCTGATCTGGGAGAAAATACCCGGACGGGTTTTACCACCAACGACAACCACGTCGTTGAGCGTGGCGCCGCCGGGGATGTCGAGGGTTTGCACCTTATTGGCGGGATTCAGCAGTGCCTCAACAGCGGACTCAGCAGACATCTCCCCCTGCAGACGGTAGATACCAGGCTGCACCTTGGCGGCGTTCGGGTTTGCCCCGGCAGCCTTCTGGAAAGCGCCGTTGGATTTCACGATGTCGCGCTCAACAAGCTCGGGTCCGAGTTCACTCACCGAGGAGCCGGGCTTAATCTCGACAAGTTCAACCTGGCCGTTTCCGGTGGTGGTGTAGTCGGCTGGAGTTTTCATGTTGTTGCGTTCGATGGCGATGTACACCACGGATCCGATGATCAGCAGCAACGTGACAATCAGAACCGCGAGGCCCCTTTGACGACGTTTCACGTACGTCGACTCCATGCGACGTGAGGGGGCGGGGCGATGAGTACTCAACGGCCTAGTGTCTCGCTTTCATGGTGGGATGCAGCCTCAGGGGTGTCCTGAGGCTGGTCTGCCTGTTCAGCGTTATCGGCAGCAGCTAGAGCGCGGTGACGTCCGTCGAGCCAGCTTTGCAGGATTTCGACGGCCGCGGCCTGATCGATGACGGCGCGAGAATTTCTCGCACTGACACCGCTGGCGCGTAGCGCTTGTGTGGCAACTACTGTAGTCAGCCTTTCGTCCGCCAGCCTGACCGGCACGGCTTTTTCAGCACGTTTTAATCTTCTTTTCACCCGCCGGGCGATTTCGGAAGCTTGTTTCGCCGACTGCGAGCCGTTTCCTTTCAAGTCCCGGGGTAGCCCGACAACGACCTCAACCGCGCCATAGTCAGAGATGATTTCCATGATGCGGTCGATATCTTCGCCATCCGCCCCGCGCATTTTGGTTTTGCGGGCGACGGTTTCGACGGGCATCGCCATGGTGGCTTCCCGGTTTGATCGGGCGACCCCGATGCGCACACTGCCCACATCTAAACCGATTCGGCAGCCAGGACCTGGATCATCGACGCCTGGGGTGTCGGGAAAAATTGCTGGCATGGTGACCTTTCGAGGGATGGAAGGTTGTCGGACTCTTGTAAGGACTGTGGCCCCACCCACGCACGGTGGGTGGGGCCACTCCCCAATGGGGCGTTATCTAGCCTGTGGGCCAGATTTTAGCGCTGCGCCAATTCCTCAGCTACAGCCGCGAAAGCTGCGTCCAAGCCGGCAGCATTAGCACCAGAGCCTTGCGCCATATCGGGCTTGCCGCCACCGCGGCCATCAATGTAGGTACCCATCAGCTTGACTAGGTCGCCGGACTTAACGCCAGCATCGACTGCGGATGCGGTGGCAGCGACGATGAACGGTACCTTGTTGCCGGCGGGGGCAGCCAGCACAATGACGGCGGCCTTATCGGCCATCCGGTTTTTCAGATCGGTCGCAACAGTACGCAGGTCGCCTGCTTGGGTGCCTTCCGGCAAGGTGGTAGCCAGCAGGCTGAACTTTCCGGCGTCGCGGGCTTGCTCCACCAGTTGCCCAGTCTTGGCGGCCAGCTGCTGGCGGTTGAGGTTCGCGATTTCCTTTTCGGCCGCCTTGAGCTTTTCGGTCAGCTGCGCGATGCGGTCCGGAAGCTCCTCGGTGGGGGTCTTCAGCGAGGACGCAAGACCAGCGGCCAGGGCGCGTTCCTTGGCGAGGTAGTTAAAGGAATCCAGGCCGGAGAACGCCTCAATTCGGCGCACGCCCGATGCCACGGAGGACTCGCCCAGCACGGCCACGGGGCCGATCTGGGAGGAGTGCGCCACGTGGGAGCCACCGCACAGTTCCATGCTGAATGGGCCACCGATTTCAACGACGCGAACGATGTCGCCGTAGTTTTCGCCGAACAGCGCCATCGCGCCCATCGCCTTTGCCTCTTCGAGGCTGGTTTCGATGGTGTTGACCTGGTAGTCGGCGTCAACGGCCTGGTTGGTGATGGCCTGGATCTGTTCCATCTGCTCCGGGGTGAGCGCCTCGGCGTAGTTGAAGTCGAAGCGCAGGTATCCGGGCTTGTTCATGGAACCTGCCTGCACGGCGGTGGGGCCAAGCACCTCACGCAGGGCGGCGTGGATGAGGTGGGTTCCGGAGTGGGCCTGGCGGGCGGCGTGGCGCCACGCGGGGTCGACTTCAGCGGTGACGGCGTTTCCGATTTCGATGTGGCCGTTTTCGACCACACCTTTGTGGATCCACAGCTTCTTGCCGATTTTCTGGACATCGTTGATGCGGATGAGGCCGTCGCCAGTGCGGATGACACCGCGGTCGCCGAGCTGTCCGCCGGCTTCCGCATACAGTGCGGTTTCGTCAAGGATGACCTCAACGGGGGTGCCTTCGGTTGCTTCGTTGAGTTTGGTGCCGTTGGAAACCAGTCCGAGAACCTTGGCTTCGTTGCTCAGGGTGTCAAAGCCGACGAAGCGGGTGGGGTTGTTGTCAACCCACTCGCGGTACAGGCTGAGGTCGGTGTGTCCGTGCTTCTTCGCGCGGGAGTCGGCCTTAGCGCGGGCGACCTGTTCGGCCATGAGGGATTCGAATCCTTCACGGTCGACGTTGAGTCCTGCTTCGGCGGCCATTTCCAGGGTGAGGTCGATCGGGAAGCCGTAGGTGTCGTGCAGGGTGAAGGCTTTGTCGCCACCGACAACACCTTTACCCTCGTTTTTGGCTTCTGCGGCGACCTGTTCGAATAGTTTGGTGCCGGACTCCAGGGTGCGCAGGAAGGCTTTTTCTTCGTTCACGGCGACCTGGAGGATGCGCTCACGGCTACCCGCGATTTCCGGGTAGGACGGGGTCATGGTGTCCATGATGGTGGTGATGAACTGTTCCATGGTCGCTCCGGTGGCGCCCAGCAGGCGTGCGGAGCGGATGATGCGGCGCAGCAGGCGGCGCAGGATGTAGCCACGGCCCTCGTTGCCGGGTACGACACCGTCAAGGATGAGCATCATGGCGGTGCGGGAGTGGTCGGCGATGACGCGGAAGCGAATGTCGTCTTCGTGCTTGGCGCCGTAGGTGGAGCCGGTGAGTTTTTCGGCTTCGTCGATCACTGGGCGCAGCAGGTCGGTTTCGTAGACGTTGTCGACGTTTTGCAGGATGCAGGCGACTCGTTCGACGCCGAGGCCGGTGTCGATGTTTTTCTTCGGCAGGGGGCCGAGGATTTCGAAGTTGTCTTTGCCGATACCAGCGCCGCGTTCGTTTTGCATGAAGACCAGGTTCCAGATCTCCATGTAGCGGTTGTCGTCGGCGATGGGGCCGCCTTCTTTGCCGTATTCCGGACCGCGGTCGTAGTAGATTTCGGAGCAGGGGCCACAGGGGCCGGGGATGCCCATGGACCAGTAGTTATCGGCCATGCCGAGTCGTTGGATGCGGTCGGCGGGCAGGCCGATTTTCTTTTCCCAGATTTCGGCAGCTTCGTCATCGTCGAGATAGACGGTGACCCATAGGCGATCCGGATCCAGACCGAAACCGCCTTCTTCGAGGCTGCCGGTCAGCAATCCCCACGCGTGGGTGATGGCGCCTTCTTTGAAGTATTGCCCGAAGGAGAAGTTGCCTGCCATCTGGAAGAAGGTGTTGTGGCGGGTGGTGATGCCGACTTCTTCGATGTCGAGGGTACGGACGCACTTTTGGATGCTGGTGGCGGTGCCGTTGGGAAACGGCGGGGTTTGTTGGCCGAGGAAGTACGGCTTGAACGGCACCATTCCCGCATTGACGAACAGTAGGTTCGGGTCGTCGAGGATAAGGGAAGCACTGGGCACCTCTTGGTGGCCAGCATTCACGAAGTGCGCGATGAAACGCTCTCGAATTTCGTGTGTTTGCACGACGAAGTCAACCTCACTTGGTTTTGTGATCTGTGTTTATCAATTCGGGACAACAGTTTCCTGTGTGCCACCGCAGTCGGTTGTGGCCGGGGATGCAGGTGGCGGTATTCCTCCGCGCCACTTTAGTCGACGGCGGGGATTTTAGTCTCTTTGGCACCGTATTTTTTGGGTTGGGGTTGTTTGGCGGTGGTGGGTTGGGGCTTAATTTTTTGCGCGGATGAGGCGGCGCAGTCTGCCGAGCCAGTCTCCGCGGCCTTTTTCTTGGCCGTGTTCGCTGGGTTGGTAGTAGACGGCATCGTCTAGCCCTTCGGGGATGTAGCGTTGGGCGAGTACTCCGCGCGGGTCGTCGTGGGGGTAGCGGTAGCCGACTGCGTGGCCGAGTTTTTCGGCTCCTGAGTAGTGCCCGTCGCGCAAGTGTGGGGGCACGGGTGGGGTGTGTCCGTGGCGGACGTCTGCCATTGCGGCATCGATGGCTGCGATGACGGCGTTGGATTTTGGTGCGAGTGCGATGTGGATGGTTGCTTGCGCTAGCGCTAGGCGTGCTTCTGGTAGCCCGATGAGGGCTACTGCTTCAGCGGCGGCCACCGCGGTCTGTAGCGCGGTGGGGTCGGCCATTCCGACGTCTTCGGATGCGTGGATGACGAGGCGACGGGCGATGAAGCGGGGATCTTCGCCGGCTTCGAGCATGCGGGCCAGGTAGTGCAGGGCGGCATCGACGTCGGAACCGCGCATTGATTTGATAAACGCGCTGGTGACGTCGTAGTGCTGGTCGCCGTCGCGATCGTAGCGGACGGTGGCTTTATCGATGCGGGTGGTGATGTCCTCGCAGGTGATTTCGGTTCCGGGGGCGAGTCCCTCTGCAATGGCATCGAGGTAGGTGAGTGCGCGGCGGGCATCGCCGCCAGCTAGTCGGATGAGAAGGTCTTGGGCTTGTGTGCCCATGGTGATGGCGCCGTTGAGCCCGCGTTCTTCGGTGAGGGCGCGGGTGATTACGGTGCGGATGTCTTCGTCGCCAAGGGAGCGCAGGGTGATGATGAGGCTGCGGGAGAGCAGGGGGGCGACGACGGAAAACGAGGGGTTTTCAGTAGTGGCGGCGACGAGGAGGACGTCTCGGTTTTCTACTGCGGCCAGCAGTGCGTCTTGTTGGGTTTTGGAAAACCGGTGCACCTCGTCGATGAATAGGACGGTGGATTCGTTGCGGTGTCTGGCGGTGCGGGCTTGTGCGATGACTTCACGTACTTCTTTCACACCGCTTGATAGGGCCGATAGGGCCACGAAATGGTCGCCGGTGGCTGAGGAGATCAGGGAGGCGAGGGTGGTTTTTCCGGTGCCGGGTGGCCCGTAGAGGATGACTGAGGCGGCACCGTTGCCTTCGACGAGGCGGCGCAGTGGTGTGCCAGGCCCGAGGATGTGTTCTTGGCCTACGACTTCGTCGAGGGTGCGGGGACGCATGCGGGTAGCCAGTGGCGCGTGTGATCCCGGGTGGAAGTAGTCTTGCGCCAGTGCCGTGGTGTCTTCTGTGGCTGGGTGGCGGCCGGGCAGATCGAATAGTCCGTCGCTGTTGATAGCTGCACTCCGTTCGGGCGTGGTGTTGCGTCTGCTTCCAGTATGGTCGCTTGAATGCTGCAACCCCAATGGAACACTGATTTGAGTGTTGCATTGGGGTTGTGGCCAGTCACATTCGTTTGTGTTTTAGGGCTCGACGACGGCGAGGGCTTCCAGTCGTTCGCAGACGGTGTGGGCGAATTGTTCGATGTCGGCGAATCGTTCGTCCCCACCGCGGGCTGCCATTCTTTGCATCGCTTGGAAGGTTTCAAGCAGGTCGCGGCGCGCTACTCCCCCATTGCGCAGTACGGATCCTAGGGAGCCGCCGGCGAGGATGTCGTAGTCGTCGTCGTGGATGTCGCAGCGGAAAGCTTCGTGTTCAGCCGAGGGGGTGTGGTCGGCTTCGACGTGGTCGGCGGCGAGTTGGGTGGCGAGCTGATTCATCGAGCCGTAGTAGATATAGGTCAGGCTCGACAGTGCCCATCCGATCATGGCGGTCAGGATGCGGGCACGCAGGCGTTCGCCGTTGCTGACGTTGGGCCAAATCCCATCGACTTCGTGCACCCAGGCAGCCACGAAAGCGTCTGCTTCTTCGTCGCTGATGGGGTGGGCGAGCGGGAACTGGGGAAAACCGGCGATGACGCAGGCAACATCGAATGTGGCGTCGCGGAATCCTGCCCACTCGTAGTCCAGGAAGCTCACGCCGTTGGCGTAGAGGACGTTGTCGGGTGAAAGGTCGAAGGGGCTAAAGGCGCGATGTTGGCCCCTTAAGAGTCGCCGCTTGGCGTCTGCTGCGAAGTCCGACACCGTGGCGGGCAGTTCAACTCCGGACTTGTGGAGTAGTTCGATGCCGGTGTCAATGGCGACCAGTAGTGCTTCGTCCCTGGACGCGTGGACTTCGGAGGTTTCCGGGTGCTTGGTCAGCATCCGCTTGAGCAGCACATCGAAACCTTCTTCACGTTCCGCGGTGCCGGCGTGCATGCGCCCGATGGCGTGCCCGAGGGTGCGCAGAATCTGCAGCCGGGCGGGGGCGTCCGCGTAGGACAGCAGATCCTCGAGGGTGTCTCCTTCCCCAGCGTCCGAGATGACCAGCAGCCGGTGTTCAATGTCGTAGCCAAGCAGTACCGGGCCGGGGCGGACGTCTTCCGGCAAGGAGTTGGTGAATTGGTAGGCGACGACTTCCCGAATGAAGTAGGCATCTTCGTATTCGTCGACGCTGGCTGGGGAGTATTTCAGCACGACGGAACGTTGCTGGAGGAAAGGCTGGGCCGCGACGCGGGCGCGGATGACTTTCGAGGATCCGGAACCTTGGAGTTCAACGGGGTCGCTGAGGACCTGCTCACCCCCGAAGCGCTCGGAGAGCATCCGCTCTCCGAGGCTGATGATGTCTTGGGTTGAAAGCACTTGGGTACTCCTGGTGTGGGGTCGTGTGCGGCGGTGTGGGGATGTGAGATGAACAATGTTGCCCGTCGTGGCAACGCTGCGGACGCCGGCACTAGGTGTATGCGGACTTGCAGTGGCCACTGTCGGCCAGTTGGGCAAAGCCGCCGGTGCGAGTTGTTCGCTTTTGATGTGATTGTTGGCCCACGAGGCGAAAGGTTTGCCGAATCATTTTTGCTTCCCGGCTTGTTTGTGGGGAAGGTTTTGCACGGCGGGGGTTAATGCGTGTGGGCGCTAATGTGCCTAAAGTGCACGAAACTATTACAAGTGTGCCATGAAAAAGCCCCGGGTTGTGCTCGGCACGCCCCGGGGCTTTGGAAAACAATCACCTGAAGTGCTGATTATTTCTTGTCAGCCTCAACCGGCTTCTTCTTCGGCTTGGCGTCGATGCCGGATTCCTTGCGCTGTTCCGGGGTGATCTCAGCCGGCGCGTCGGTCAGCGGGTCAACACCGCCACCGGACTTAGGGAAGGCGATGACGTCGCGAATGGAGTCAAAGCCGCCCAGCAGGCTGACGATGCGGTCCCAGCCGAAGGCAATGCCGCCGTGCGGCGGTGCGCCGAAGGCGAAAGCGTCCAGCAGGAAGCCGAACTTCTCCTGGGCTTCCTCTTCGCCGATGCCCATGACGTTGAAGACACGTTCTTGGACGTCGCGGCGGTGGATACGGATGGAGCCACCACCGATTTCGTTGCCGTTGCACACGATGTCATAGGCGTAGGCCAATGCCTCGCCGGGGTTCTCGTCGAAGGTGTCGAGGCATTCCGGCTTCGGGGAGGTGAAGGCGTGGTGCACTGCGGTCCACTTGGAGTGGCCCAGGGCAACGTCACCGGAGGCGGTGGCGTCGGCGGAGGGCTCAAACATCGGGGCGTCAACAACCCAGGTGAAAGCCCAATCGCCGTCCTTGATCAGGTCGAGCTTGCGGGCAATTTCGCCGCGGGCAGCGCCGAGCAAGGCGCGGGAGGATTTGGTGTCGCCGGCGGCGAAGAAGATGCAGTCGCCCGGCTGTGCGCCGACGTGAGCGGCGATGCCGGCGCGTTCCGCGTCGGTGATGTTCTTCGCGACCGGGCCGGCCAGCTCGCCGTCTTCCCCGACCAGGATGTACGCCAGCCCCTTGGCGCCACGCTGCTTAGCCCATTCCTGCCACGCGTCCAGCTGGCGGCGGGGCTGGCTGGCGCCGCCTTCCATCACCACGGCGCCGACGTATTCGTTTTGGAACACACGGAACGTGGTGTCCTTGAAGAACTCGGTACATTCGACAATCTTGATATCGAAGCGCAGATCCGGCTTGTCGGAGCCGTACAGGCGCATCGCATCGGCGTAGGTCATGCGCGGGATCGGGGTGGGAATGTCGTAGCCGATGAGCTTCCACAGCTCGGTGACGATTTCTTCGGCCAGCGCAATGACGTCGTCCTGATCGACGAAGCTCATCTCGATGTCCAGCTGGGTGAACTCCGGCTGGCGGTCAGCGCGGAAATCCTCATCGCGGTAGCAGCGCGCGATCTGGTAGTAGCGCTCCATGCCGGCCACCATCAGCAGCTGCTTGAACAGCTGTGGAGACTGCGGCAGCGCGTAGAACGTGCCCGGCTTCAGACGTGCGGGAACCAGGAAGTCGCGGGCACCCTCGGGGGTCGAACGGGTCAGCGTCGGGGTCTCAATTTCGGTGAACTCGTGAGCGTCGAGAACCTTACGGGCGGCCTTGTTGGCTGCGGAACGCAAACGCAACGCCTCCCCCTGGGCGGGACGACGCAGGTCGAGGTAGCGGTACTTCAGGCGAGCTTCCTCACCAACTTCACCAGAGTGGCCGTCTTCGATCTGGAAAGGCAGCGGGGCGGACTCGTTGAGAACCTCCAACTCGCTGACGTTGACCTCAACGTCACCAGAGGGCAGGTTCGGGTTTTCAGAACCTTCCGGACGAAGTTCCACCACGCCGGTCACCTGCACGCAGAACTCGCTGCGCAGGTGGTGGGCGCGCTCAGCGACGTCGGAATTGCGGAAAACCACCTGGGCGATGCCGGAGCGGTCGCGCAGATCGATGAAGATCACGCCACCGTGGTCGCGGCGGCGGGAAACCCAACCGGTCAACGTCACAGTTTGGCCAGCGGTTTCTTTCCTCAAGTCACCCGCAAGATGAGTGCGCAGCACGTAAATCGTGTCCTTTCACGCCTAAATCGAAAACTCTAAATCCAACCGCAATGGTGCGGCTGTACACCCGGTGAGGACAACTCTGCCATGCTGCCGCTTCGACGCTGTCGCAGCGGCACAGTGCCACGAGCTGCCCTTCGTGGGTCAGACAATAGGACAAGTGTACCCGCAGGCACCTTCCTCGCAGCGACTGGGGCGCAAAGTTCTTTAATCCCCCAGCCGTTTGTCTCCTGCTGCACTACCGGAGCACGCCGACTGGGGCACAGGTGCACGCGCCAAAGCCATGGGGGTCAGGTGGGGCGTTGTTATTCCTGGCTGTAGCACTGATGTGGCATGATCACACCATGACTTTTCGCGACGACGTAAAACTAAACAGCAACCGGGCCCGGCGTTCCAGCGGTGGCGGCGGACGCGTTGCCGTGGGCGGTGGTATCGGCACCTTGTTGATGGTGGGGTTGTTCCTGCTTTTGGGCGGCAATCCCGGCGATTTGGGGGGATTGCTGGGTGAAGACCAGCAACAGTTACCTGCCGGCCAGGGGCAAAGCCAGTCGCAGTCTTTGGAGCACTGCCAGACCGGCAAGGACGCCAATGAGCATGTCGATTGTCGCTTGTCGGCAACCGCGGAAAGTATTGACGCGGTGTGGTCGAAAGTGTTGCCGCAGCAGGCGGGCATTAAGTACACCGAGCCGGGGTTGGTGATTTTTAGCTCCGCCACCCAGACGGCTTGTGGTGCTGCCAGCTCGCAGACCGGCCCGTTTTACTGTCCGATGGATCAGACCGCTTATTTCGACACGTCGTTTTTCGACATGCTGAATTCTTTGGGAGCCAAGAATGCCCCCTTCGCGCAAGAGTATGTGGTGGCCCACGAATTTGGTCACCACATCCAGCAGCTGGAGGGCACCTTGGGAATGAGCAATTACAACGAGCCTGGTCAGGATTCCAATGCGGTGCGCATTGAATTGCAGGCGGACTGCTATGCCGGAGTGTGGGCCCACTATGCCAGCGAGGGCAAGTTCTTGGAGCCGTTGACCGATGCGCAGGTGCGCGACGCGGTGCAGGCTGCCCGCGCTGTCGGTGACGACAACATTCAATCGCGTCAGGGCGGGCGGGTGCGCCCCGACATGTTTACCCATGGTTCTTCCGAGCAGCGCCAGAAGGCGTTTTTGGCGGGTTATTCCTCCGGCCAGATGAGCGCCTGCGACACCCTGGAGCGCGGCGTCTACCGCTAAAGCCCCCTCCTAGCCAGTCGGCACAGCCCCCTTTCCCCCTTCTTTGCCCTTTTTGCTGCGAGCAGCGTGGGTAGAGATGGGGGTTTTGTATGTGATCTGGCCTTTTTTTAAAACAGGGCTTGCGTCATGGTGGCGCGCCGTTGGGCCTCGTCGCGATGGCAGCACCAATCGCAGTTGTCGGCGCCGGTGGTGTACCAGTGGCAGCAGCTGGTGCGGTAGTAGGCCAGTTTGGCACCCGGTGGGGTGGGGTTGTGCGCGGGTTGTCGGGTGTCGGTGTGGACGGTGTGGTCACTGGTGAGGGTTTCGAACCAGCCGGCGCGGAGGTATTGGGGGTGTGCGTGTTGGAGGCCTTGGGCGGTTGTGAGGGCTGTGTGGGGGTCGAGGAGATTTTTACGGACCAAGTTGCGTAAAAGCCCGCCCGCGGCGGTGAACGTGTTGGCGTTGAGGTTGGGTTGTCCCACGCCGGTGGCGGTGTGGAAGGCTGCGCGTAGTCGGCTGGTGGCGTTGATGAGGTTGTGGCCCAGCTCAATGGCGTTGTCGGCGGTGGTGGCGCGACCGATGGTGATGGGGCTGGTCGGTGGGCTGCTGGGCTGTGGGTGGGTGGCAAGTGCGGTGGTGGTGTCGTGGATCCGGCTTGTCACAATTTCGGGGTTGGGGGCTTCGTCGCGGAAGGGGCCGAGAAGCGCGCTAGTGGCGCCGGAGGTGATCAGCAGGTGGGTGGGGGTGGTTTTCAAGTTTCCCCCCATCACCCAGGTGCCGACGATGAGTCCGACGATGCGGTGGGCTGCGCGTTGGTATGCCAGGGATCCTGCGTGGCGGAGGCTAGTGCTGTAGGTGGTGGCGAATTGCTGTGCGATGGCGTGGGCGCCGGCGGGGGTTTCAGCGAGGCCGAGGGGAACAGCGATGGGGTTTTTCCTCCCGAGCGCTGGGATCAGGGCGTGCGGGTCGGCGTAGGTGGCGATTGCTTCGTGTGGGGGCGCGTCGTTTGGGGTGAGGTTTTTGTATTGGAAGGACGCGGCGCGCAGGGTGGCGAGGATGGTGGTGGTCATTGGGTGGGCTCGTCGCTATCGGATAGGGCTTGGATGCCTTGGGGTGCGGGGGTGTCGGTGGTCTGTGTTGGGGCGGTGGGGTCGAATCCGAGGCGTTGGCGTTCGGCGGCGATGATGGTGGCTGCGAGTTGGGCTTCGGTGATGTCGACGGCGTCGGGAACACTGGCGGTGATGTCGCTGTGGCGGGCGTAGGCGTCGAAGGCTTGGCGTTTGGGGGCGAGAATGTCGAGCATGCGTTCGTCGACGGTGTCGGCGCCGATGAGGCGGTGGACGTGGACTTTGCGGGTTTGTCCCATGCGGAAGGCGCGGGCTATTGCTTGGTCTTCGATGCTGGGTTTGATTTGGGGTTCGGCGAGGATGACGACGCTGGCGGCTTGGATGTTTAACCCGGTGCCGCCGGCGGTGATTTGGGCGATGAGGACGCTGCCGGCAGCGGCGGTGGATAGTTGGTCGACGTAGTTTTGGCGGGTGGCGGCGGGGACTTGCCCGGTGATGGTGCCGATGACCCGGTCGCCGAGGTGGTGTTCGAGGGCGTCGATGACGTCGAGGAAGTAGGTGAAGATGATGACTTTGCGGTCGGCGTTTTCGGCGTCGTTGACGATGTCGAGGATGCGTTCGATTTTGGCGGGGGTGGTGTGTTGGTTGAGGAATGCTGCCCGTCGCATGGTCATCCATCCGCCGTTTTCGACGGCGGTGGCGTAGATGGCGTGGTCGTCGTCGTTGAGTTCGATAATGTCGTCTTCTTCGAGTTTTTCAGGGAGTTCGTCGAGGACATCTGTTTGGTTGCGGCGCAGGTATGCGGGGGCGATGTGGCGGGCGAAGTCGCCGGCGTTGAGGCTGCCCATGCCTTTGGTGATCAGCTCGGGTTGGACGTAGTTGATGAGGGTGACGAATTCGCTGACCCGGTTTTCCAGTGGCGTGCCGGTGAGCAGCATGGCGTAGGGGGCGTTGGCGATGAGGGTGCTGGCGGCTTTGCTGCGCCCGGAGCGGGGGTTTTTGATCATGTGGGCCTCGTCGACGATGACGGTGTCGGCGTCGGTGAGGTTGAGGGTTTTGGCGCCTTCGTAGGTGACGACGAGGAATCCGCCGTCGTTTTTCCAGGAGTTGAGGGCGGTGTGTTTGTTCTCGCCGTGGCCCATGTGGGCGGGCAGGGTGCTGAATTTTTTCAGTTCGCGCATCCAGTTCAAAACGACGGAGGCTGGGCAGATGACGAGGATGTGTTGTGCTTCGGGGTCGGTGGCGGCGAGGTGGGCGGCCCAGGCGATGGCTTGGATGGTTTTGCCGAGGCCCATTTCGTCGCCGAGGACGGTTTTCTTGCGGATGGTGGCGAATTTGGCGCCGAAGGATTGGTAGCCGCGGAGGAAGGTGCCTTC